>CAYZCV010000130.1:0-9970 GCA_964476965.1 uncultured Opitutus sp.
CGACGAAGCCGCGGCTGCTGAAAAGGCACCCGAGGGCATCCAGCAGCAGCCGCACCTTGACCCCGGCACGGGCCCGCTCGGCGAGGAGGCGAATGAGCCGTCGCCCGGTCTCGTCCCGGCCGAGGATGAAGGTCATGATGTGGATCGAGTGCCGGGCCGAGCGGATCCGTTGCTCGAGTTCCTCGAACGCTTCCTCGCCCGTGGTCAGCAGTTGCACGGTGTTGCCACCGACTGGTTCGCAGCCCCCGGCGGAGATCATCGTGTGCACGGCGGGGATGGCGGCCGTCTCGCGCCGGACATGGCGGACTCCGGGCAGGTGGGGCAGGATGCGGCCCTTGCGCTCGGCGAGGCGGCGCAGCTTGCGACCACCGAACAGCAGGAAGAGCGGAACGCCCAGGTAGGGGATGAGGACGATCACCAGCAGCCACGCGAGGGTGTTGCCGGGCTGGCGCTTTTCGCGCATGAGCCGGGCGATCGCGAAGAGCGCCATGAGGAAGCCGGCGACCGCAAACAAGTGCGGCCAGAGGCTGGTCGTCAGGGCTTCGTCGAAGGTTTCCGGCATCGGGCGGCGGGGCTTGACCGGCAGCGTGGGCCGGATGCCGCTTTAGGCAAGAAACCCCGGCACGGCGAGAGGCGGGCTCCGGGCTTGCAAGGCAGTGACAGGGAGGCACCTCGCGGGAATTCCCGCGGTGAACTTTTTTCTTGATCAGGCTACGTGCTTCCCTTGCTGTGACCCTTCCATTTTGGGTGGAGTATCCAAGTGGCTAAAGGGCGCAGACTGTAAATCTGTTCGTTTTTAACGTTCGCTGGTTCGAATCCGGCCTCCACCACCAGTTTAGATCGGCCGCACTTCCCTCGGGAGTGCGGCCTTTTGCTGGGCGAAGCGAGCCGCCCGGCGTCGGTGCGGGGCGGGGATCGATCGAATTTCGGACCGGGCCCAGCGAGTCGGGCGACGTTTCTGACTAGAGCAGCCCCGCGCTGCGGAAGCTGTACCAGCCGACCCCGGCCGGGTCCGCGACGGGAGAGCCCACGATGACATGGTCGAGGAGGTCGATCTCGACGGTCAGGGCCGCCTCGCGGAGTTGACGGGTGACCCGGATGTCGGCCGCGCTGGGGGCTGGGTCGCCCGAGGGGTGATTGTGCGCGCAGATGATGGCCGAGGCGGCGGCGCGGATGGCCTCGCGGAAGACCTCCCGCGGGTGAACCAGGGTGCTGCCGGCCGTGCCGGAGGTGATTTCCACGCAGCGCAAGAGCCGGTTCTTGCGGTTTAGGCAGAGCACCCAGAATTTCTCGACCCGCAGCCCAAGGGCGAGGGGTTGCAGGTGGCGCCACGTCGCCTCGGGTTGCTGCAGGTGGGGTGCGGCCTCCTGACCCTGCTCAAGCACGCGGCGGGCAATCTCCATGACGGCGACCAACTGGAGGGCCTTGACCTGGCCGATGCCCTTAAAGGGGCGGAAATCGGCCTCTTTCCACCCCACGAGCGAACGCAGCGAGCCGGCCTCGTGCAGAAGGCGCGATGCAAGGGTCATCACGTCCTGTCCGCGGGTCCCGCTGCGCAGCAGGAGGGCGAGAAGCTCACCGTCGGTCAGCGACGAGGGGCCTAACCGGAGCAGCCTCTCCTGGGGTCGCTCGGCGACGGCGAGTTCCCGCAGCCGGCTGGAAGGATAGGGGGAGTCCGGCGCGGGGAGGGCGGGCACTCTTTGAGCTTAACAATGGCAAATAGAATGCAACAAGATTCCTTTAAACGGATTTGGCTCCGGCACTCTTTTCCTGACGCTGAGTCTCCTCCAGCGCGATACGCCGGATGTGGGCCTGAAAGTCAGGGTCCTCACCCTCGAGCAGCTTAGGCAGCAGGTCGCGAAAATCCCGGCGGCGGCACCAAGCGCGCATGTAGTCCTCCCACGTTTGCCAGAGGCGGGTCGTCTGGCGTGACATCGTGGTCTCATAGACGAGGATGTAGGAACGCTCGAAGATGGAGATCAGGATCTCGAACAGGACCTCGCGGCGTTCGATATGATCAGCCGTGAACGGGGTGGACGGCTGCGACTGGGTCATCAACCGGAGGTCCGGATGTTCCAGGACCAGCTTCAGGAAGTTTTCGTAGTCATCCGCCAGTTGCAGGTAGACCTCCTCATCGTCATTCAGCCGCTCCTTGCGGCGCTCGACGATGAACACCCAGAGCGCGAAGGGCAGGCCGATGATCGTCACGAGGTAGCTGAGGGCCTCCAGTTGGGTGAGCAGCGACATGAGGAGACCCTCGCCGAGGGGATGGAAAAAGGCAAAGATCCAGTGGCGTGACGACGCCCCGTCCGCCGCAGAGGATCAGCGGGGCCGCCGGCTTTGCAGGATCTGCAGGCCTTCGCGGGCCCCGGCGTGATCCGGATCGATCGCCAAGGCCGCCTCAAACTCCGCGGCGGCTTCGGTGCTCCGCCCCAGCTGGAGCAGGAGGCGGCCGAGGAGCTGGCGGGCATCAGGGTCGTCCGGCTGACGTTCGACGGCCCGCCGCAGGTGGGGCAGGGCGTCGTCGAAGCGCTGATGGACGATGTAGGCAAGGCCCCACTTGGAATCGATCCCGGGATGGTCTGGCTCCCGGCGTTGGGCCTCACCAAATTGGCGGACCGCGTCGTCGAGCCGGCCGCTGTTGGCGAGGCCCCAGGCGAGATTGATCCGCGCGGTGGTGAGTTCCGGTGCGAGTGCCAGCGCCTGTTCGAAGGCCGCCAGGCCTTCGGTCATCCGGCCGAGTCCGATCAGTGAGACTCCTCGGGTGTTATGCGCGGCGGCGAAGCGCGGCTGGAGCTGAACGGCGCGCTCGAGCAGGGGCTGCGCCTCGCCCACCCGGCCGAGCTGATTGAGCACACCGCCAAGGCTGTTGAGGATTTCCGGGTAGTCCGGCTTGAGGCTATGGGCCCGCTGGAGGTGCGGGAGGGCCTCGTCCGGGTGGCCGAGATCGTCGAGGGTGGTGCCGAGATTGAGCCGGGCGACCCAGCTGTCGGGATTCCGGGCCACCGTTGTTTCGTACAGCGTAAGAACGTCACGATACTGGCCGCTCTGACGCCAACTGAGGCCGCCGAGAAACAGGAGCACGGCGGCAGCCAGGGCCCGGCCGGCGAACGGCGACCAGCCGAGCCGACCGTAAGCGGTCACGGCCGCCGCGCTCAAAAAGGCGAGGATCCAGAGGCTGGCGAGGTACTGGAAGTGGTCGGCCACATAGGAAAAAATGAACGGGTAGACGTTCACGAAGCCGAGCACCGGAAACAGGGTGCCACCGAACAGGAGCGCCGCGGCGAGCGGGCCGCGTTGCCCGCGGCGGCTCCAGACTGCGCCGAGCGCGAGCACCGCGAGCGCGGCCAGGGGCCAGAGCCAGTGTCCAAGGTTCCCAGCGTCGATGGACCACCGCGGATAGAAAAACGTGAGGCCGAATGGCCAGAGCAACTTGCCCACATAAAACCACACGACCCGGCCCGCGAGCAGGCCTCGCTCCATCGCTCCGAGAGTGAAGTCCGACCCGGAGGCGCCAATCTGGGTCGCCTCAAGCCAGGCCGTGACGGATCCCGCCGCCACGCCAAGTGCCAGCCACGGCAGCAGAGGAACGACATCGCCTCGCCACGACAGGCGTCCACGCCGCCACCAGGCCAGCACGAGCAGCGCGGCCGGCAAGGTGGCCGTGACGGTCTTGGTCAGCAGGGCAGCCACGAAGCAAAGGGTGGCCACGGCTCCGTGGAGGGGCCGGCGGTCGTCCTCATTGCGCAGCCAGGCGAGGGCGGCGGCCAGGTAGAACAGGGTCGAGAGCGTATTCTTCTGCTCCGAGATCCAGGCGACTGACTCGACCGCCACAGGATGGAGCGCAAAGGCAAACGCCGCGAGGACTGCGCCCGGCACGGCGAGCCGACGAAGCAGCAGGGCCAGCAGGCCGGCCGCGGCGGCATGCCAGACGACCGTGATCAGATGATAGCCCAGCGTCGCGTCGCCCCACAGGTGGTGCTGGATCCAGAAAGCGGAATGGAGCAGCGGATAATATTGCTGGGTGGCGCCCGGCTCGAACCAGATGCGCAGCAGACCCTCCCAGGAACGGAGGTCCGGTCGCGTCACGTGCCCGGCATCGTCCCACAGAAGTTCGCCCGTCAGCGCAGGCCCGTAGGCCACGAGGGTAGCCACCAGCAGGCTGGCGAAAAGACCCACGGGGAATCCGGGGCCTTCCGAGTGAGGCATCACGCCTGCCGGGCGGGGTTCAACGGAGCCGGGTGAACGCTTCATCGGCGGGTCGAGACCAGCAGGCCAGCGGGAGAACGGCAAACGGTTTCATGGTCAGGGCGGGGCCCAAAGAAAATCGCCGCCACTCGCGGGAGTGGCGGCGATGCGTTATCCGTTTCTGGCCTCGTTAGAGGTCGAACGAGGCGGAGAGCACGAACTGCCGGGGATCGATGATGCGGTAGGTGGACGGCGTGCCGTCGAGGAAGGCGCTGGTGGGCTGCAGGCGGCCGCCATCCTCGGTGACGTTCTTGACGTTCAGCTGGAACCGGGCCCGAACCTTGTCGTCAAACAGCCGGGTGCTGTAGCTCACGAACACATCCACATTGGTCTCCGAGGGGGAGAAGATCGGCCGGTTGGGGTCGAGCTGGGTGATGCGGTTCGCCGGCAGCGTTAGGTCCAGCGACGGATCAAAACCGAGCCCGTAGAAGCCGATGGCACCCTTGTCGGCCCAGCGCAGCGAGCCACCGACGCTCATGTTCTTGAGGATCTTGTGATCGGAGATGCCGGCGAGGTTGAAGCGCGTCGACAGCTTGGTCGAGTACTTGCGGACCTGCGGCCGGGGCCGGCCGATCATCGCGCGGAATACCGCCATGGGGGCGTCGACATTCGCGGCGAAGTTCGTCGCGGCCGAGTTGGTGTTGTTGTACCCGGCGGCGGTGGCGAACTGCGTGCCGACAATGTTCCACCACAGGAGGTGGCCGGTGGGGCCGACCGGCAGATTGGTCGCGCCGGTAATCGGCGTGGTCACTCCGTTGATGGTCTGCGTGGTCCGCGTGAAGCGCGGGTCTTCCAGCGTGGTCCAGATCGGCATGCGTTCGGCGATGTAGTCGTCCACCGCAGATCCGACCGCGGTGTTGATCGACTCGGTCTTGGTAACCGAGGCGCTGACGGTCCAGTGCCGGGTGGGGTTGTAGTTGATCTCCAACTCATCGCCCTTCGACTCCATGTCCATGACGGCCGCGTAGGTATTGGCGGCGACGATCGTCTGCAGCCCGGTGTACTGTTCGAGGGGCATCTTGATGGCCGCCGCGATCTGCTCGTTGGTGGCGGTGCCGCCCGTGCCGACCCCGTTCAGCCAAGCCGTGGTCTGGGTGCGCAGGTTCCAGGCATCGCTGGAGACGAAGCCCTCATACCGCAGGACGCGCTGGGCCATCGTGGAGATGTCGCCGTTGCGCAGGTTGAGCTGCTTCGTGTCGAAGTGCATGTAGCGAACGGACATCTTCCCATCGAGCAGGTTGAGCCAGAAGCCGACGTCCTTGCTGGTGCCGGTCTGGTTGGGCAGACGATTGAGGAACAGGTCGTACGCCGGACCCTGCGCGATAAAGTTGTCGGCCTTGTTGTAGGTGAGCGAAAGACCGTCAACCGCCTCGGCGAGGAAGCGTTTCACCCCGCTGCCGTTCTCAAGGCTGGGCTGCAGCATCTTGAGATTACGGAAAGGCCGGGCGACGAGGGACACGTTCTTGGTGCGGCCGGAGGCCTCGCGCCAGCCGGGCAGCCATTGGTCGGATGCCTCGAAGTCGTAGCCGCGCAGGTCGGAGGTCAGCGTCGCCTGGGGGGCGTTGTGATCGAAGACCCGGTCGCGCCGGAGACCGAAGGTGGTGACGAGCTTGCCGTCGAGGAAGGTGCTTTGGAGCACGCCGCCCACGGTCTTGACCACGGTCTGGACATTGGCGTTGCCGCCGCCGGCGTCGGGGCTGGGGGTGAAGCCGATGCCGGACACATCGTACTTCATAGTGGAGGCGGATGAGCCCCAGACGTAGGGCACGCTGGCCCCCTCGGGGAAATAGCTCGGCGCATACTCGATCCCGCCACCGAAGGTGCTGCCGACATAGTACTGCTCGTTGATGCGGGCGTAGTTGCCCGGAGCGAGGGTGTAGCGGGGATCGACGATCGACTGGAACACGCGGTTGCCGAGCGGGGTGTTGAGGGCCGCGTACTTCTTCTGCCAGTCCTTATCGAGGCCGAGGGCCGAGTGGCGGTAGGTGTACTGGCGGTTCTGCTGATCCTTGTACTCGTAGTAGCCGAGGAGCTGCTGGGTGCCCAGCCACTTGGTCAGCCCGCGATCCTCGGAGAAATCGAGCCGGTACACAGCCTGGGCGCGAGAGGTGTCCCACTGCCACGGACGGTCACGCAGGAAGGGTTCGTTGCTGCGCAGGTAGGGGCGGCCGAAGTAAGGATTGGGCGTTCCGTCCAGATTGACCATGTTCACGTCCACCTGGAGTTGGCCGACATTGCTGTTCACGCTGGCGGGACCCATCGGCTGGTTCTCCAGCCGTTTGGCCTCCTCGCGCATGAACGAGACCTGGGCGGCGAGCGTCTGCCGGTCGGAGCTCAGGATGATCTGGTCGAGCTGGGCGAGGTACATGTTGACGTCGTCCCATGCCTTGCTGTTCCCGGCCAGGTTCACCTCGGTCCAGTCATAGATGGACTGGTCCGAGATCGGGCGGGTAAGGGAATTATAGAGTGGCTGTTGCGCGGCGGTGTAGGTCTGTGAGGCGCTGGTGTTCAGCAGGCCGATGCCGGTCTGCGCCGGGTAGGGATCCGTCTCGGCCGTGGCGCCGGTGGTGTAGCGCGGCAGCGCCCAGTAAGGAGTCTCTCCCTCGGCCCCGATGCGGAAGACCGAGCGATTCTCGACGCCCGCAAAGAAGCTCGGGGCGGCGGTGTACGGGGTGGTGGAGCCGGCGACGTTGCCATTGCCCATCACCGTGCCGTTGGCGAACGTGACCAGGCGGGTCACCGGATTCCAGCCCGGCTGGCCGGCGCGGACCCAGTCGGTGTAGTAGTCACGTGGCGTCGTGAAGTTGGGTCGCACCGCGGCGTTCTTGTAGTTGTACCATGACAGCGCGAGGGTCGTGTTGCGGTACGGCTGGGCTTTCATCTGGAAGCTCAGGCGGCGGGCATTCTCACCGGCCGGTTCGCGGATAAAGCCCGTGTGCTGATAGGCGTAGCTGCCACGGACCGATAACTTGTTGTCGACCAGCATCCGGTTCACATCGAGCGAACCACGGTAGCCGCCGTAGCTGTCGTACCGGATCTCGGAGCGCGTGAAGTCACGGGAGAGATTGGCGGTGGCCGGCACCTGGTTGACCGTGCCGGAAGCGTTGCCGAGGCCGAAGATGTTGGCGTTGGGCCCGCGGCTCAGTTCGAGCGAATCCATCCACAGCGGGTCGACGGGCACCCGGCCGGTGGTGGCGATGTTATTGAAGGCCACATTGGCGTTGCCGATGCCGCGAACACGGTTGGCGTTGTTGGGATTCAGGCTGACGTTGTCGACCACCGCGCCCGTGCGGTCGGTCTCGAACTGCGAGTAGGATCCGGTGCCCTCGGTGCTGGCCATGTGATCGAACATGTCGTTGATGTCGATCATCGCAAAGTCGGCCATCTGCTCCTTCGTCATGACCGTGATCGACTGGCCCAGATCCTCGATCTTCGCGTTCATGCGCGTACCTGACATCGAGTTGGAGGAGAAGTAGCCGGAGCTCTCCGCGGTCACCTCGAACGGCGACAGCACGACCGTCTCGCCCGGCGCCGGGGCCGGCGTGGCGGCCGGCGGGGCGGTGGTGACGGGGGGAGCTGGCCGGTTGGTCGCCGGTGGCGGCGCGGCCGGCGAGGACGGGGCGGTCGTTTGGGCGACCAGCGACGACAGGGACATTCCAAGGAGCAGCGCGGGGACCGCCGATGTACGGGCCGCGCTACGGAGCAAACCGTAGCCTGATGGGTTCATTTGGGGTGGTTGGTTACAACCGCCATCCCGCGACGGGCCTGGCAGCTGGGTGCACCAGCCTAGGGTTAGGGGCCCCATCGCGTCTATCCGATCAGGTGGCCACTATTGGTGGGATCCTAAGGTTCGCCGAAAGGTGACCCGAGGGCGGTCGGCCCGCTGAGCCGCAAAAAAAACCCGGCCTGGGGGGCCGGGCTGGAAGGGGAGGAGGGGTGAAGCCTCAGTAGAGCTTGACGTAGCCGTTGCGACGCAGGCGCTCGAGCCAGCGTTCCTCGGAGACGCGGGCCATGTTCTGGATCAGGATGCGTTCGATCTGCTCGCGGACCTGATCGATCGACTGAATGCCGGCGTAGCGCCGATCCTCGGCGTAGAGCAGGTAACCGGCCTCGGGTTGGAGGATGGGAGCGGTCGTCTTGCCCTTCTCGAGCACGAAGAGAGGCTCGCTAAATTCCTTCTTGAGGTCCGAGCGCTTCTTCCAGCCCCAGTCACCCCCTTGGGTGCGGCGCGTGTCGGAGAGCTGCTTGGCGACGTCCTCAAACGATTCTCCGCTGTTGAGGCGGGCGACGGCGCCGTTGATGCGGGCCAGAAGCTGCGCGTCGGTTTCCCCCGAGGCGCGCGAGAATTGGATCATGCGCATGTGGACCTCGTCCTCCTGGTAAAAGCGCTCCTTGTTCTCGTTGTAGAACTGCTCGACCTTCACCGGGCTGACGATGCTCATCGACTTGCGCTGCTGGCCGCGCATGTAGCCGTAGATCAGGTCGTCGGCGACCTCGACGCGGTAGTCGCGCAGGGTGAGGCCGCGGCTGCGGAGGTAGGCGAGGAACTTGGAGCGATCGCCATCAAACTGGGTGATGATGTTTTCGGAGATCGCGTTGTCCACATAGCTGGCCGGGATCTGCTTCTGCTGCTGGCCCTCCTTGGTCTTGTAGAATTCCTTAACGATCAAAATCTTGTCGACCAGGTTTTGAATGACGTCGTCCTGCAGCGCTTCGAGCCGCTGATTGAACTCCTGCTCGTTGCGGACTTCCTTCTGCAGCTGGGGAATGTACGGACCGATCTCGCGGCGGATGTCGTCCACGGTGATGACCTTGCCCTCGACGATGGCAGCGATGCCATTGGCGAAGCGCAAATTCAAGTTATCCGGAGGCGTTGCGGGAGCGGGAGCGGGGGGGGCGACCTGGGCCACCGCTGCGGATGCGCCGAGCAGAATGAGCGCTCCGAAAGCTGCGGCCAGTGCGCGGGCGAGGGAGGGGATGAGACGGGGCTCAGTACGCCGGTGCATCATGGGGTTGGCAGGTTGTTGAGGAACGTGATGATCTCTTTTAAACGTAGGAGAGGTTTGGGAGCGGTCAACCGTGGAAACCGGGTTCCCAACATGACGAAGTCGTCGCGTTGTCCGCTGTTCCGCAGGCACTTGAGCCGGCTTGACTGGGTTTCGACGCTGAGCAGCCCCTTTTGTTCCGCCCGGATGCGGATCTCGGTGATCAGCAGCAGGGCGCGAACCTCGTCGCCAAAGGGTCCGAAGCGGTCCCGCAATTCATGTTCGATTTCCTTCAGCTTCGCCGGCAGCTCGGCGAGGGCGAGGCGCCGGTAGAAGTCGATGCGCAGCCGGGTCTCGGACAGGTACTTGGACGGAATCCGGGCTTGGATCGGCGCGACCTCGACCGCCCCGCTCGCGTCGTGCTCGGCATCGCGGACCGCGGTGTAGCCGTCGTGGTGACGCCCTCGGGTCTCGGCCGCCGAATCGGCACTGCCGGCCTCGCCGACAAAGACGAAATCGAGTTTGACGCTGGCGCGGACGAAGGCGGCCGGTTTCTCCCCCTTCAGGCGGGCGACCGATTGGCGCAGCAACTGACAGTAGAGCTCAAAGCCGACCCCGACGATGTGGCCACTTTGCTCCGCGCCGAGAAGATTGCCGGCCCCGCGCAGTTCGAGGTCGCGCATCGCGATGCGGAAGCCGGCGCCCAGCTGGTTGTGCGTGCGGAGCGCGCTCAACCG
>CAYZCV010000131.1:0-9887 GCA_964476965.1 uncultured Opitutus sp.
CGATCGTCGACCTCAATGGCTTCAACCAGTCGATCGGCACCATCTCCGGCACGGGTACAATCGACTTTGGCGACGCCTCCCTGACCCTCAATGGCAGCAGCACCTTCGCGGGCGCGTTCACCGGTTCCGGCACCCTGATCCTCAATTCCGGGTCGAGCCTCACCCTCGGAGCCAACTTCAATAACAGCAATCTGAACATCGTGCTCAACGGCGGTTCGCTCCTGCTGAACAACACGAGCAACAGCTTCGGCAGCCTCACCGTCAACGCGCCCTCGATCCTCGACTTCGGCGCCGGCGCATCGATCGCCCAGTTCACGTCGGTCCTCGCCAACGCGACCCTGTCGGTGAACAACTGGGTGAGCACCGTCGACTACTTCTACTCCGCGGCCAATGCCGGCGTGATGGGCACCGCCCCCTTGAACAACATCGTCTTCGCCGGCTGGACCGGCAACCAGACAACCTGGCAACCATTCGACAGCGGTCCGTACAGCGACAACCAGATCGTCCCCGTCCCCGAGCCCGAGGTCTATGGGGCGGCCTTCGTTTCCGGCCTGCTCGCCCTCGTCGCCTGGCGCCGCCGCAAGTCGGCTCCCGCCAAGCGCTGAGCGGAAATGGCGCGGCCTCGCGGAGGCCGGGGTTTGCGGCGGATGGTCGTCTGATCCCAACCCTGACCGCGCGCAGAGACGCGGAGCCGCAGAGAAAACCTCCCGGATCACATCCTTTTCCGAACTCTGCGGCTCCGTGTCTCTGCGCGAGATTCTGCTTCGTCTCTTGTCGGGTTCACCCGGCTGTCGCTCTCCCCTCGCCCGACTATCGGGTTGTATCCCCAGTCGCCCTGCGCGACGCTGGGGCATGAGTAACTCAACCACACCCTGGCAGGAACGCTTTGGGTTCACCACCTGCGCCGCCTCGGCCCTCGCGAAGAAGATCCCGGCCCGCGCCCACGGCGTGGCGGTGATCTCGGAAACGACCGCCACCGGGGAAAAGGCCTGGCTGGTGATCGAATCCCGCTCCAATCCGCTCCGCGCCCAGTGCCTCAAGCGCCTCGAGACCGCCAAGCTCCCGCCGCTGACGTCACTCACCGTCTCCTTTCTCGCCGCCCCTCTCGCCGACAAGACGCCCGAGACCCTCGCCGCCGTCTGCCGCGATCAGGTCATCCTCGCCAGCCAGCTCCGCCGCGAGCTGCGCCCGGCGATGCGCTGACGCGTCCGCGCGCACCTTCGCGTCACATGACCCGGCGGGCCTGACCTAAATCGATCCTACCCACTCCTCCACGCCCCGATCCGCCCCATGACGCTCTTGTTACGCTTCCTGCAGCTGGTCGTGGTCGCCCTGGTCGGAGTCGCGCTCTCCGGTTGCGCCACTTCGGGATCCTCGGCCGGCGCCAAGAGCGCGGTTCCCGTGGCCTGGATTGACGGCAAGCATGTCGTCCTTAGTCCCACCGAAATTGCCCGCCTCCGGCCCAACCTCGCCCCGCTGATGGAACAACGCGGCTTGGTCCTCGTCACGGATCTGGCGTCCGCGGACTACCTTCTCACGATCCGCTACGAGCCCGACCCCTCCGTTGCCGAGAACACGACCATTCACGTCGTCAGCCTGTCAGAAAACCGGCTCCGATCCCTGCGCGCCATGGGTCCGAGCACGATGGACAACTCCGTCGACGCCAGCCGCCCCGCCGCGGCCAGCTTCCCCGGCGGCATCGGCACCTCCGACCCCTCGCGCAACCGCTAGGCAGCTTCGAATCCGTCGCCGCCGGAGAACCCACCACGTCCACCGCTCCGCCGGCCTGAAGAGCACCCAACGGGACACCGTTTCCAATGGCTTTCCCTGCGCCTCCGCGTCTCGGGCGCGACCTTCTTTGGCGTGGTTGATCCCCTGAACGAACAAGGCCGTCGCGGCATCCGCGACGGCCTTGGCAACGCAACTGATCCCGAAAAACGTTACGCCTGCAGCAGCTTGAGCACGCTCTGCGGGCTCTGATTGGCCTGGGCGAGCATCGAGGTGCCCGACTGCACGAGGATGTTGTACTTCGCGTACTGGGTGGTCTCGGTGGCCACATCGACATCGCGGATGCGCGAGATGGCCGCCTCGAGATTCTCGTACTCCACCTGCAGCGTCGATGAGGCAAGTTCCAGGCGCGATTGGGAGGCGCCGAGCAGCGCACGCTCGTTGGCGACATCCTGGATAGCGTCGGTGATCGACTCGATCGCGCTGGCCGACGTGAGGTCGAGCACGTACGCGCCGGCGCCGTCCTGGGCGATGATCGCCCCCATGTCGCCATCGCGAAGATTGATCTGCGGGATGGTCATGGTCTGACCCACCGCCTGGCCCACGGTCACGCTGAGGCCGGCCGTGGTCGGATTGGTCGTCGCACCGACGACCGTGCCATCGGGAATCGGGCCGGTCAGGACCTGGGCGCCGGGCTGGATGATAACCCCGGCACCAATCACCACGCCGGGCGCGATGTAGGCGTTGGCCCCAATCTCGGTATTGTCACCGATCTCCGCGCCATCCCCGATCCGGGCGCCGCCGCCGACGACCACATCGTCGCCGAATTCAGCCCCCGTGCCGATCACGGCACCGGAACCGATCGTCATGTTGAGCCCGGGCGTGTAGGCGCCGGCCGTCACGGAGGGCACCGTGCTGGAGTCATCGCCGAAAAGCTTGATCCCGTTGAAGGCACCGAGCGGCGAGGTGATGTCCGCCGTGCCGCCGATCTGGGCGGTGGTGCCGCCGATCGTCTGGCGCAGCTGGTCCTGCAGGGCTTGGAACTCCTGCTGGTAGAGGGCCACGTCATCCGTGTTCTTGGTCACGTCCTTGGCGAGCAGTGCGAGCTCGCTCATGCGCGACAGGATCTTCGTCATCCCGCTCATGAAGCCATCCGACGTCTGGACGTAGGAGATGGCGTTCTGGACGTTCGTGCCGGCGGCGCGCACGCGCTTGTTCTGCGCGTCGAGCTTCTCCGAGACGGCGAGGCCGGCGGCATCGTCGGACGGGTTGACGATCTTCGAGCCGGAGGAGAGCCGGCTCAGCGAGCGGCCGAGCATCTCCTGACTACGATTGAGATTACGGGAGGCGACGATCGCCTGGATGTTGGTGTTGATGACGCTCATGTCGGGATGGGTTGGGTTGCGTTCTGCAGCGGACGAGGGATCCGGTTGGACGGATCAGGACTTGGACGGGGTGGCCGTGGGTGCCGGGGTTGGGGCCGGCGCGGCCGATTTGCGAGTGAGGGCGGGCAGCGAGCCGGGGCGGATTTCGCGCACGGCGGCGGCCTGGTTGTTGGCGGCGATATCGGCGAGGACTTCCTTGCGGAAGATCGGGATGTCACGGGGAGCGGCGATGCCGATCTTGACCACGTCACCCTCGATGCGGGTGATGCGGATCTCGACGTTGTCGCCGATGACGATCGCCTCGTTGACTCTACGGGTTAGGACGAGCATGGCGGGTCGTTCAGGCAGTGCGGACGCAGTCCTGCTGCGCCTGCGCGTTTTCGATGAGGGCGTGGTGCGCGCTGTAGCGCGAGTAGTTCGAGATCACGAGCTGGCGCCCGATGCGGGTGCGGCGGTTGACCACGACGGGCCCGATCAGGTTGACCGTGGCCTCGACCGGCACCTGGCGGTGCAGGGTGACAATGTTGAGGATCATGGCCTCGGCCGGACCGCGCAGGTCGAGCTGGTAGGCATCCTCGTCGAAGATCTCGGGCTCGTAGCCGGCGATGATGCCGCCTGGCTCGATCACGATGAACTGGACCGGCTCCGGCCCCGTGAGCTTCATCCACAGGAAGGGCAGATGGTCGGGCATGTAAAGCAGGGCGGCATTGCGGCAGGCGCCGAAGCCGATGATGCCGTGAGGCAGGATGATCTCGTTCGCCTTGGGGGCGTCGAGGTCGGTCGGATAGATGTCGGGGATGACTTTCATGGGCATGGTCGGAAGAGGAATCAGCGGATGTAATCGAGCAGCGAGAGCTTCATGATGTTGGCGCCGGACTGGAGCGCCGCCTGATAGGCGGTCTGGCTCTGGCTGAGGCGGACGATGTATTCGGGGAGATCGATGTCGGCCTCGGCGGAGACCAGGCCCTCGACGTCGTCGGAGCGGCTGGTGAGCAGGGCGGCCGTGGCCTCGATGCGAGCCTGGATGCCGCCGTGTTCGGCGAGGGAGTTCACGATGATGTCCTCTCCCTCGAGCAGCCCTTCCTGGGCGGCGGAGACCGCAACGGTGTCGTTGACCAGCAGGGCGTCGCGGAGAGCAACGAGGTCGTTGATGTAGTCCCGCAGCCCCTCATTCGTCGCGCCGGTCGAGCCGGGGGTGATCGAGGTGGCTTCGGAAAGGATGATGGCAGCCTGGTCCGCGTTGCCGCTGTAGGTCACGCCGGTGACCTTGCCGTTGGCGTCGCGGGCCGCGGTGTAGGGCGGCGCATCGGTCGCGGTGCCGGCAAAGAGGTAGTCGTTGCGCAGCTTGCTATTGCCGAGCTGCAGGGCCTGCTCGATCAGCTGGTCAACCTCGGAGGCGTAGGCGGCCGCGGCGTCATTGCCGAGGACACCGGCGCCGAGCGTGCCGAGCTCGCTGCCGCGGTCAGACACCTTCTTGAACTGCTGGAGCGAGGAGTACGTCGACTGACTCAGCTCGAGCGCGCGGTCGACATTGCGGGAGTACTGCTTGAGGGCGCGGGACTCGCTCTCAAGATTGAGCACCCGACCCACGGCGGAGGGATCGTCCTCCGGCTTGAAGATCCGCTGACCGGTCGCGACCTGCGTCTGCAGCTTCGCCTGCTGGTTGCCCAGCTGCTGAATCTGACGGACGATCGAGTCGCTGACGGTTTGGCTGGAGATTCTCATGGGAGGTGGGTCGGTGGCGGGCTCAGGTCAGGCGGTCCGCTCAGCGGCCGAGGCGGTTGACGACCTCGTCGAGCAGGTTGTCGACGATGCTGAAGACGCGGGAGGAGGCCTGGAAGGCGCGCTGGAAACGGGTGAGGTCGGCGAGTTCCTCGTCGAGCGAGACGCCGCTGACGCTGTCGCGCTGGCCGCGCACCAGTTCGGTGATGGAGTCCTGATCCTCGGCCCGGGCATTGGCCCCGGCCAGCGCCTGACCGAGGCTGGCGACCGTTTGGCTGTAGAAGCCGCCAAACGTGCCGTCGAAGGCATCGCCGCCGGCGGTGGTGAATTTCAGATCGGCAAGGGCGGCGACGGCCAACGCGACCGAATTGTCACCCGCGGCCCCGCCATCGCTGGCCTTGAGGCTGGTGGCGCTGAGGGTCGAGTCGAGGGCGATGGTCCCAGCAGAGAGGCCCGCGGCGTCGAAGAAGTCGCCGGTCAGGCCGGTCGGGTTGTAGGCCGCGTTGACCGAGGTGACGATCTGGGAGGCCAGACGATCAAGGTCGTCCCGCAGCACCTGCACGGCTCCATCCCGCGCCGCGAGCGCGCCCTGGATCGAGCCGCTGGCGGGAGCGAGGGTCACGGCCGGAGAACCGCCGCTGAGGGCGGTGCCATCGAAGGTGACGGGCGCGGTGACCACCCCGCGGTCGAGCAAGACGACATCTGCGGCGGCACTGTCCTTGGCGACGATGTTGACCTGACCATTGCCGGCGTCGACGAGGTTGAAATTGATCTTGCCGGCGAGCTCCTCGATGCGGGCCTGGCGCTGGTCACGTAGGTCGACCGCGGATCCCGGCTGGCTGATCTCGAAACGGCCGATCTGGGTGTTCAGCTCGGCAATCGTCTCGAGCAGCCGGTTGACGTCCTCGACCTCGGTCGCGACCTGGGCGTTGAGGTCGGACTGAACCTGGGCGAGACGCGTGTCGGCCAGCTGGAAACGATCGGTGAGGATGGAGGCCTTTTGAACGAGGGAGGCACGCTCGCCGGCATCGGTGGGACGTGAGGCGAAGCTCTGAAAGGCGCCAAAGAGATCGTCCATGGCGGCACCGATGCCGGTGTCGGAATCGGAAGCGCGGTCAATCGTCTCGCCGAGGGCAGCCTGGGCGCGCTGGTAGGCGCTCTGCTCGGCCGTGTACGAACCACCGAGGGACAGCTCGCGCTGGAGCTGCCGGTCAATCAAGGCGTCGCGCACCTGCTGGACGGCGAGGACCTCGAGTCCGAGGCTCTGCGCGCCCTGCGGAGTCTGGACCGTGCCGCGATCGCCGTAGACGACGCGCTGGCGGGCATAGGCCGGGTTGTTGACGTTCGCCAGGTTCTTGCCGGTCGTCTCGATGGCACGGCTGTGCGCATTGAGCGCCTTGACCGAGGAATTGAGACTGGCGAAGAGGCCGGACATGGGAGGCTAGATTTTCGAATTTCGAATTTGGATTTTCGATTAGGCTGAGATTCGGAAATTCGAAGCGGCAGATCGGGGGCGAATCGAAATTCGAAATTCCAAAATCGAAAATTGCTCAGCCGGCGGCTTGCAGGCTGGGCGCGGCGGAGGCCGCGGCGACGGCGACGCGGCCGTTGGGCGCGTAGGTCTTGGTGAAGGACTGGGGACGGAGCTGGAGCAGGAGGTCCTGCTGGACCTCGAGGGAGCGCTGGAGCAGGGCCTGATTGTGGCGGCTGGTGCGGCGGACGCGGTGCAGCAGGCGGTTGACCTCGTCGATCAGGGCCTCGAGCAGCGGCGTGGCGGACGGCTCAAGCTGCGGCAACAGCGACCGGAGCGTCGCGGAGGACGAGTGCCCGAGGGCCACGGCAAGGGTCGAGACGGCCTGTTCGCGGCGCTCGCGGCTGAAGGAAAGCGCACGCACGTGCTGCTCGATCTCGTTGGTGTGCGCGAGCACCGCGGCGGCATCGCGGGCGAGCAGGCTCTGCTGCTGGTCCTCGAAGCGGGCGAGCAGACCGCCATAATCCGCGAGTTCGTCGCGGAGGAGATCAGCAATGGTTTCCCAGGAAGGTGTCATAGCGAGTCGGGAGTCGAAACAGGAATGCCGCGGGGCGTGAGCTGCTGCGCGATCATCGGGGCGAGGCCAAGGCCGCGCCCGGAGGTAAGCTGGTTCGCGATGGTGTCGGTCAGCATGTAGCTGTAGGTGCTGCCACCGCCGGCTTGGCCGCCGCCGCCCATGGCGGATTCGAGCGCGGGCCCGATCATCTGGCGGACGAGAATGGCCTCAAACTGCGCGGCCACCTTCTGGGCATCGGACTGCGCGGTGGCGGCGGGGCGGATGGCGGAGCCCGTGACGGGCACCGGATCCGCGGCGGAGAGGGCGTTGAGGGGGGCGACGTTCATGGCTCAGTTGATGATGAGCTCGGCCTGGAGGGCGCCGGAGCGTTTGAGACTCTGGAAGATGGCCATCATCTCGCGCGTTGAAACACCGAGGGCGTTGAGGGCGGCGGCGAGGCGCTCGATCGACGGCGGCTCCTCGACGATCGTGAAACCCCCGCGGGTCTCATCGACCGCGGTCTGCGTGGTGGGCACGGCAACCGTCTGGCCGGTGTTATTGAAGGCGTTGGGCTGGCTGACGCCGATGTTCGAGGCGACCGTGATCGTCAGCGAGCCGTGGGCGATGGCGACGCGGGAGAGGCGGACGGTGGAGGTGGCGACGATGGTGCCGGTGCGCTCGTTGATCACGATGCGGGCGAGCGTGTCGGTCGTGGTCTCGACCTCGCCGAGGTCGGCGATGAAAGCAACGTCACGGCCGCGGTAGTCCGGCGGGAGGGCAACGCTGACGGTCGCGGCGTCGATCGGATTGGCGGCGCCGGGCCATCGGCCATTGATCGAGTCGGCCATGCGGGCGGCGGAGGTGAAATCGGGATTGTGCAGCAGCAGGCGCAGGGTGTTGTCCTGCACGAAGGTCGCGACAATCTCGCGCTCAACGATGGCGCCGCCGCTGATGGCTCCGACGGTTGGGTGGTTCTTCTGCACGGTCGCACCACCGGCGCCACCGGCGCCGCCGAGGAAACCGCCGACCGCAACCGGGCCCTGGGCCACGGCGTAAACCTGGCCATCGGCACCGAGCAGCGGCGTCTGGAGGAGCACCCCACCCTGCAGCGTCTTGGCGTCGCCCATGGAGGAGACGGTCACATCGATGCGGGCGCCGGGCTTGAGGAAGGCACTGATGTCCGCGGTGATCATCACGGCGGCCACGTTCTTGGATTTGACGTCGTTGGCGTCGACCGTGAGGCCGTAGCGCTGGAGGACGTTGGAAATGCTGCGCAGGGTAGTGGCCGCGTTGCTGTCGCCATCGCCGGCCAGGCCGACGAGGATGCCGTAGCCAACCAGCTGATTGTCGCGGCCCCCCTCAATCAGAGTAAGGTCCTTGACGCGCGACGCGGAGAGCGTCGCGGCGAATCCAAAGCACGAAAGCAGAAGGACGAGGAGCCGGAAGAATCCGCAGTCCGCAGTCCGCGATCCGCAATGCTGTGAGAGTGACGTCATATCGGGTGGTTGAAATCGAAATTTGAAATTCGAGAATCAGAACGGCCGCAGTTTCTCGTAAACCTTGGCCAGCCAGCCGCGCTTCTGGGCCTCGGTGAGGGAGCCCTCGGAGTGGAATTCGACGCGGGCCTCGGCGATATTCGTCGAGAGGACGGTGTTGTCGCGGGCGATGTCGTCGCGACGGACGAGTCCGTGGAGAACGACGTACTGGGTTTCGCCGGAGAAGGTGACCACGCGCACGCCCTCGATCACGAGGTTGCCGTTGGGCAGCACGTCGGAGACGAGGACGGCGGCGCGGGAGGAAAGGCTTTGGGAATTGTTGACCGCTCCGCCGCCGGAGTAGCCGGACTTGCCGAGGATCGAGGTGGAGGGCAGCTCGCCATTGTGCGTGCCGAGGCCGCTGGTGGCGGCGCTGAAGAGGAAGCGCTCGACGGCGTCCTCGATGGAGGATTCGCGGTTGGACTGCTTGTTCTGGGTCGACTGGGCGACGGCCGACTCGGCGATGACGATGGTCAGGATATCGCCGGCGACGGCAGCCTTCCGGTCGGCGACCAGGCTGCGCGCGGGTTGTCCGGCCGCAGGCCAGAGCGAACCGCTGGCGCTGGCCGCCGGCAGGCGCAGCGAGGCGAGCGCGAGGAGGAGCGCGAGGCCGAGGACCTTAGAAGCGGACTTTGACGTGGTTTTCATCGACAACGAGGGCGGAAAAGTCGCGGCGGGATTCAGGGTTGCGGACGGTGACGATGTCACCGGCGGCGCCGTTTTGGAGGGCGAGCGCCTTCATGGTGACGAGCAGGGGGCCGTCGCTGGCGGTGACCTCGACCAGGTCGCCCTTGCGGACGAGCGGGCGGCGGGTGACATCGCGCCAGGTCAGAAGGCGGCCGGCGGAGACGGCGCGGGTGTAGACAAAGGCGCGGTCGCCGACGGTCGCGGGCAGGACCTCGCGGTCGCGGAACTGGTCGACGCGGCGAACCTCCAGGGCGGAGGGCTCGAACGTCTCGCCGGTGGCCACGGGCTGGCGGGTAACCCAGCCATCGCGCCAGAGGTTGGCGCGGACGATCAGGCTTTCCTCGGCCACGAGCTCGCCGTCGGCGAGGATGCGGCAGCGCATCATCATGGTGGCCGCCGGCAGCGCGGGGTGCTCGGAGATGGTGACGATCCACGTCGAGGCGGTGCGCTTCGGCGGGTTCCAGTTGCGGATCAGCTCGAGCTGAAGTTCGCCCTCGAGATTGAAGTGGGCGATCAGGTCGGAGGTGAGCGAGGCAATCAGGGTCTCGCGATCGAGCGGCGACAGCGTCTCGGCGGTCTGGGCCCGGGCGGCGGTGAGGCCGCAGGCCAGCAGCAGGAAGGAAAGGAAGGCGCGCATGGTTAGCGTTTCAGTTGGGCGATGCTCTGGAGCATCTCGTCCGAAGCCTGGATGGACTTGGAATTGATCTCGTAGGCGCGCTGGGCGATGATGAGGTTCACCATCTCCTCGACGATGTTGACGTTGGAGTTCTCGATGTACCCCTGGATGGTGCGGCCGAAGCCCT
>CAYZCV010000132.1:0-9808 GCA_964476965.1 uncultured Opitutus sp.
GGCCGGATTCCTTCCTCCTCGCCCGCGGCGCGCGGACCCTGCAGCCGATCCTGCTCGGCCTGGCCGTGATCACCTACTACCGGGGACACCATCTGCCGGGTGGCGGGTTCATTGCGGGCCTGATCGCCGCGCTCTCCTTCATGTTGATCGCCCTCGGCGAGGGCGTGGGCGCCGCCCGCGCCCGCCTGCGGATCGACCCGGTTGCGCTCTCCGGCCTTGGGTTGGTCCTCGCCCTGGGATCCGCTCTCCCCGGCTTCGTGCTCGACGGCGCCCTCCTGGGCGGGCTCTGGCTGCCGGCCTTCTCCGTGCCCGTACTTGGGGAGGTCCATCTCGGCACGCCCCTGATTTTTGACGCCGGCGTGTTCCTGACCGTCACCGGTTTTGCCATCAATGTGACCTTCGCCCTCATGGAGCCGACCCGATGAACCTGCTCTTCGCCCTCACCATCGCCATCGTCTTCTCCGCCGGCGTCTACTGCCTCATGCGGCGGTGCCTCATGCGCATCGTGGTGGGGCTGGTCCTGATCAGTCAGGCGGCCAACCTTGTGGTCTTCACCGCCGCCGGGCTTACGGTCGGCGCCCCTGCCTTCGTCACGGCCGACGGGAGCACGGATCCGGCGTCGCTAGCCGATCCGCTGGCCCAGGCCCTGGTGCTGACGGCCATTGTGATCGGATTCGGGCTGACCGTCTTTGCGGTCACCCTCCTTTACCGCGCCCACCGGGCGACCGGGTCGGACGACATGGAGAGCTTCAATCGAACGGATGCCCTGTGACTGCCCTGACGCTCCTCTCCCTTCCGTTGGTGGCGCCTCTGGCTACGGCGATCGCGTGCCTGTTTCTCGCCCGCAAGCGCGTGTGGCAGGCCCGGGTCGGGATTGCCGGTGCCGCGGCCGGGCTGGCCGCCTGCACCGCGCTGCTCGCCGAGGTGGATGCTTCGGACTACGTCGTGGCCCAGGCTGGCGGCTGGCCCGCCCCCTACGGCATCAGCCTGGTTGCCGACCGCCTCGCGGCCGCGATGGCGGGCATTTCGGCGCTGATCGGCCTCGCCGTGGCCGGCTACGCGCTTCGCGACCAGCAGGACGCGACCCTGCCCGGCACCTTCGCCCCGCTGTTTCACTTCCTGCTCCTGGGCGTGCAGGGCGCCTTCCTGACCGGCGATCTCTTCAATCTGTATGTGTGGTTCGAGGTCATGCTGGTCTCCTCATTCGTGCTGCTGGCCCTCGGCAATCGGCCCGCGCAGCTGGAGGGTGCGCTCAAATACGTCGTTCTGAACATCATCGGCTCGGCCATTTTCCTCGCCGGAGCCGGGCTGCTCTACGGCAAGCTCGGCACGCTCAACATGGCGGACATCGCCGTGAAGTTGGCCGATCCCGTGCACGCTGACCTGCTGCACACGACCGGCGCGCTCTTCCTCATCGCCTTCGGCCTGAAGGCCGGGATCTTCCCGCTCTTCTTCTGGCTGCCCGCGTCCTACCACACGCCGCACCCGGCCGTGACCGCCCTCTTCGCCGGGCTGCTGACCAAGGTCGGCGTTTACGCGCTCTTCCGGGCCTACACGCTCTTTTTCGCCACCAAGTTCGAAGCACTGCAACCGCTGCTCCTGGGGCTGGCGGCGCTCACCATGGTGACGGGCGTGCTCGGTGCGGCCGCCCATTTTGAGATCAGACGGATACTCTCATTCCACATTGTCAGCCAGATTGGCTATATGGTGTTGGGACTCGCGCTGATGACGCCGCTGGCGCTCGCCGGAGCCATCTTCTACCTGATCCACCACATCATCGTTAAGACCAACCTCTTCCTCGTGGCCGGGATCATCGAACGCCGCTGCGGCCGGGGCGAACTGGCCCGGATTGGCGGCCTGCTGCGGACGGCCCCCCTGCTCGCCGTCCTGTTCTTCATCCCCGCATTCTCGCTCGGCGGGATTCCTCCCCTCTCCGGTTTTTGGGCCAAGCTCGCCATCGTCAAGGCCGGCCTCGGCGCCGAGGCCTGGCTGGTCACGACCGTCGCGCTCGCCGTTGGCGTGCTCACCCTGTTCTCGATGACGAAAATCTGGGCGGAGGCGTTTTGGAAGGAGGCTCCGGAAGGCGCGGGCACTGCGCCCTCCTCCCGCGTGGCCGTGCCGCGCACGATGATCGCCCCCGTCGTGGCGTTGGCCCTGCTGACCGTCGGCATCGGGCTCGCCGGCGGCCCTCTGCTCGACTTCTCGCTTCGTGCAGCGGAGCAGCTGCTCGCCCCCGAGGGCTACATCGCCGCCGTCCTCGACCCCGTCCTCGCAACCCAGCCGTAGGGCCATGAACCGCTTCCTCACCGCTCTCGCCTTTGGCGGGTTCTACCTTCGGGAAATTCTCGCCTCGAACCTGCGCGTGGCGCGCGATGCCCTGACCCCGCGCCCGCGGATCGCTCCCGGGGTGGTTCGGATTCCCTGCACCGGGATGACGGAACGGCAGATGTTCGCCTATGCCTCCCTGCTCACGATGACACCCGGCACGCTTTCGATGGAGGTGCTGCCCAAGGAAGGCGTGATTCTGGTTCACACCCTCTACTCCGAACCCTCGCCCGATGCGCTGCGCGCCCAACTGAAGGAAACCTATGAAAAGCCGATTCGACGCATTTTCTGAGTTCCTGCCCGCCACGCTGGTGGTGGCCGAGGTCATTGTGCTGCTCGCGCTGGTCCTCGCACTCTGGCGGCTCTGGCGCGGACCCACCTCTGCCGACCGCGTACTGGCGCTGGACCTCATGACCGGCTCCACCCTCGCGCTGGTCGTGGTCCACACCCTGATCACCGGGCAGACCGTCTACCTCGATGTTGGCATCGCACTGGCCGTGGTCGGCTTTGTCGGAACCGCGGCGCTCGCGCGTCAGATTCAGAAAAGGGGGCCCCATGACTGATCTGCTCACCCTCGTCTTCGCCCTGCTGGGCGCCTTCTTCGTGCTGGTTGCGAGCATCGGCGTAGTCCGCTTCCCCGACACCCTCTCCCGCCTCCATGCCGCCACCAAGGCAGGCGCCTTCGGCACCGCCCTGCTGCTGGTCGCGGCGGTGGCTCACTTCCAAACCGTTGAGGTGCTGGTGAAGGCACTGCTGACGCTGGCCTTCTTCTACCTGACCGCACCCATCGCCGGCCACCTGCTCGGCCGCGTCGCCTACCGCCAGCGGAGCCAGAGCCATCCGCTGAACCTCAAGGTTGACGAATGGAATGTTCCTCCGGATCCGGTGGTCCACCCGGTTGAGGAGAAGCCGGCCGGGCGCGAGCCGCGGTGACGCGCGTTTCTTCCCCCAACGGAATCAGCGGACCTCGCTGGTGATCGGCAGCGCGAAAGCGACATACGCGTCCCCCGGGCCGGAGACGCCGCCCACGCGGCCGCCGCCGGTGGCGGTGATGACGACAAACTGGCGGCCGTCGACCTCGTAAATCGCTGGCGCCGCCGTGCCCGCGAAGGGCAGCTTCACCGACCAGAGTTCTCGACCCGTACCCGCATCGAACGCGCGCAGGCGTTCGTCCTGCGTCCCCGCAACGAAGACCAATCCTCCCGCCGTCACGGACGCCCCGCCGAGGTTCTGCGAACCGGTCAGCGGCACGCCCTGCCTGGTCAATTCCTCCAGCTCACCCAACGGAACGCGCCACAGGATGCGGCCCGTGGCGAGGTCGTAGCAATTCAGCAGACCCCACGGTGGCTTGATCCCCGGATAACCCTCGTGGTCGACCAGAAACTGAAAGCCATTGAACAGGTACTTCGGCTCGGCCGCCGCGCCCGGTCCGCCACCGCCCGCACGGGTCGGGGGCTGGTTCCGGCGAAACAGGTAATCGAGCAGTTCCGCCTTCTCGCCGTCATTCAGCACGCCATTGGGCGGCATCGCCGCCCGGCCATTGGTCACGAGATCAAGGACCTGCGCATCGTTCAGGCGATGCTTCAGCCCGAGCAGCGGCGGGACCATGCCCACGCCGGCCCGCGTCGGGCCATGACAGGATGCGCAGTGCTGCTGGTAGTGCTTCTCACCCGCCGACGGCGGATGGGCCGGGTCGCGCTCCTTGTCGTCGTTGGGCAGCACGGTGATGCGCGACACCCAGCGGTTGGAGGTCACGTAAAGCCGGCCGGTGGGCACGTCCACCGCCGCGCCCGACCACTCGGCCCCGCCGCGGCTGCCGATGAAGAGATTGGGCACGCCCGGGCTGAAGGGCTCGAAAAAACCGTGAGTCGACTTCGCCACCACCGCCTCGACGAAGGCTCTTGCCTCGGGCGTGCGGTCAGTGATCTCGGCCGGATCGAACGCCATGCGCGACACCGGCTCCGGCAGCTCCGGGTCCGGCTGGTACGACGCCGTGCGCTCCCCGGGCAGCCGGGAGACCGGCGCGCGCCGCAGCCGCAGCGGGAAGATCGGTTTTCCGGATACACGGTCGAGGAGCAGAAGATGGCCGGCCTTGCTGGCACTCGT
Organism: uncultured Opitutus sp.; assembly: GCA_964476965.1. Taxonomy (GTDB): domain Bacteria; phylum Verrucomicrobiota; class Verrucomicrobiia; order Opitutales; family Opitutaceae; genus CAMAXB01. Next base: position 4,432 of record CAYZCV010000132.1, read on the forward strand.
GACGACGTCAATTTTTCGTCCGTCCTTCTCGATCGTGACGAGATTCGGTGGCACGCAGACATCGAGATCCCAGATGTCGTGGCGCACATCCTGAAAGTGCCAACGCCGTTCGCCGGTCGCGGCATCCAGCGCGACGATGCAATTGGCGAAGAGATTGTCCCCGTGCCGATCGACGCCGACCATGTCGGGCCGCGGCGCCCCGAGCGCGACGAAAACCATGCCTCGGCCCTCATCGAGCGAGACCCCACTCCAGCCGTTGGCCCCGGCCTGCGGATCGTCCCAGGTCTCCGCGCCGAAGTCGGCACCCTGCGCCACCGAGCGGAAGCGCCAGCGCGGCGCACCCGTGCGCACGTCGTAACCGAAGACGTCGCCGTTGAGGCCGGTGGTGATGAACACATCGCGGTAAACGACCCCCGCAGTGGTGGCGCCGGTGGGAATGGGCGTCCGGCCGCGCTCACCGAAAGAGGGCAGCAGCTCACCCGTCCGCGGATCGAGCGCGTAGATAAAGTCGCCGGCCCCCAGGAGGATTCGCGCCGGGGCCTGCGCGTCTCCTGGCCAGTGGACCAAGCCGCGCCGCGCTGGCACGTCCTGCAGCCGACGGCCCAGCCCGGGAAAGGTCTTCCGCCAGCGCTCGCGGCCGGTAGCCGCCTCGACCGCCACGATCGCCCGGCCTGCGGTCGGCATGATCATGAGGTCATCGACGATGATCGGCGTCGCCTGGATGTTCGCGAGCCCGTCGCCCGATCGGTAGGTCCACGCCTCGGCCAGTTGATGGACATTCTCCTTCGTGATCTGCTGCAGGGAGGAGTACCGGCGCGCGCCGCTGTCGCCGAGCGAGCGCGTCCAGGTCGTGAAGGCCGTGGGATCGACCGGCGCCGCCGGCGTGAGCTCCTCCGCCGTGGCGGCCGGGATGATCTTGAACGCGGGGAGCCGGGCCCGTGCCTCCGGATCTTCCAGGACCAGCGCGGCCTCGTCGCGGGTCCACGCCATCCGGCGGGCAAAATCCGCCTGGAAATCCGGGCGCCAGCGGCTCACCGCGTGACGCGCGTCCACGCCGGCCGGGAACGCGGAATCGACGAACCACCCATCCGGCTCGCGGGTGAACTGGCCGCCCCATCCCGGCTGGGTCGGATCGGCCGGATCATTTCCGCCCTGCGGCAGAAAGAAAAACCAGGAGGGCGTGTCGCCTTCCTTCAGGCAGGCGTGCGGGTTAGGCTCGGTCCAGGTCGTCAGCGGATAGAGCCGCCCCAGCGGGCTCGCGTTGCGCACGTGGCGCTCGATCCATTCCGGGCTCGTGAGCGCCTCATCACCCGTGAGGTACATGCCGCGAAAGGTCGCCGTGCGCCGGTCCGCCGTCGGCGCGGCCTTGGACAGGATATAGAACAGCCCGGGGAACTCCGTGCGCATCCACGCCGCGAGGCCGTCCTGGTCCGCGATATCATAGACCCGGAGCTTGCCGATGAAGGCCCGGTAGCCGGCCTCACCGCGGGTCGTCTTTACCGACCAGAGCGCCTGCGCGAGATCCGTCTGGCCACCCCAGATGGCCACATTGAGCGGGCGCTCGGCCGTGCCCGCGTCGATGCGCTCAATGAGAAAGCGAGAACCCGCGGTGTCATGGCCTTCGCCAACGGCGCCGCGCCCGCGCTGCGGGTTGCCACTCTTGATCATGGCCCGCAGGGCATCGACGGAAGGCCAGCCGGTGGCATGGCGCTCCAGCTGAGGGCGGACGAGGCCATACGCGTCGACAATCTCCCGGATAAGGGCGGGCTGCGTGAGGGCCTGCTTGAGTTCGCCGGGCGTGCCGGACGCACTCGCAATGAGGGCCTCGAGCTCGAACTCATTCGCGTAGACCATCAGACGGATGAGCGACTGCTGGTCATCCGGGTCACCGCCGATGTCGGTCAGAACCGCCAGCCGCGGACGCTGGGCAAGAGCGGAGACGGCGAGGACGAGACAGAGAGCGATCAATCGGCCGGCGCGTCGACGCGCCGGCCTGAGGAGCGGAGTCAGCATGGCAAAGAGGGGTAAGCAACCAGCGAGACCGGCACCTTGGCGCGAGCGAACCCCTTCGGCGAGCCCGGAGAACCCGGGCCGCAGCGGGGCCCTCGCCGGGTCTTCGACCCACTCTCCTCCCATTGGCAAGTAGGCTATCTTATCACGGACAAACGTCTTAGGTCAGGAATAACGCCGGATCCGGGGTTACAAAGCGGGAATTACAACCCATTGGGAATGTGACGATTGTGACACAAATCCCCAAACCTGTTTCTCTCATAAAAACCCTGACCATCGGACAGAAGATCACGCTCGGTTTCGCCAGTCTCGTGGCGATCTGCATCGCTCTGGGAGCGACGGCGGTGGTGCAAATGCGCACGGCCACCGCGAATTCGACGCGCCTCAGCTCGCAGTACGTCCCGGAGGTCGCGATTTGCAGCGATCTGCAAGCGGCGATGCAGGAGAGCATGCTCGAGATCCGGTCATTCACCTTCACCGGTGAGCAGCGCTACCTCGAGGCGGCCCGGCTCGGATTGGCCGAGGTCGGAACGCAGATCCAGAAAGCCAGGAGCCTCGTCGCCGCCAATCCGGCGCTGGTCAAGCTGCAGGCCGCGATCACGGACTTCGAGCGGGACTTCGCCGCCTACACCGCGATGGTCGAGGCGGACATCGTCTTCAACACCGAGTTCGAGAAGGCGCAGGCCATCCTCAACGAGAGCGCGGCCAACTTCGTGGCCCAGATTGAACCTTTCCAGAACGACCAGGAGAAGGCCCTCCGCACGGATGCCCAGGAAGGTCGGTCGGGCGCCGAGTTGGAGGAGCGCGCGCTGAAGCTCGAGCTCGGCACCGAAATCCGCAACCTGATGAATCAGGTTCGCATCGCCGCCTGGAAAGCCCAGGCTGACCGGGATCTCAACGTGCTCGCCGACGCCGAGACCAAGTTTGCCGGCATCGACGAGGCCATCGCCAAGATTCAGGCGGTCACGCGCCTCGAGGACCACAAGCTCAAGCTCGCCGCGATGCAGACCGCAGCCCACGCGTACCAGCAGGACCTCGAGGAGCTCAAAAAAATCTGGGCCAACCGCAATGCCGAGGCCGCCAAGCGCGCCATCATCGGCGATAAATTGATCGCGAGCGCCGATGCCATCGCCGCCGTCGGCATCGAGCAGGCAACCGCGCTGGCGAATGCCTCCACCGCCGGCCTCACCAGTTCCACCACGCTCATGATCCTCGGGCTCGCCGGCGCAACCGTCGTGGCGACCATCCTTGCCTGGCTGATCATCCGCGGCATTGGCAAGGTGCTGAGGGCAATTGCCGGGGTCCTCTCCGACGGCGCCGGCCAGGTGGCCGCCGCCTCCCGTCAGGTTTCGGGCTCGAGCCAATCTCTCGCCGATGGCGCGAGCGAGCAGGCCGCCTCCCTCGAGGAAACCAGCGCCTCGCTGGAGGAACTGCGCTCCATGACCCAGCGTAACGCCGAGGGCGCAGCCCAGGCAAAGGCCGCAGCCGGCCAGACCCGCACGTCGGCCGACGAGGGCGGCCGGCAGATGCAGGCCATGGTCTCAGCGATGGATTCTATCAAGACCGCCAGCGCGGATATCGCCAAGATCCTCAAGACGATCGACGAAATCGCCTTCCAGACCAACATCCTCGCGCTGAACGCCGCCGTCGAGGCCGCCCGCGCCGGCGAGGCCGGGGCCGGCTTCGCCGTCGTCGCCGAGGAAGTGCGCGCGCTCGCCCAGCGCTGCGCCGCCGCCGCCAAGGAAACGGCCGGCAAGATCGAGGACTCCGTGGTACGCAGCGAGCAGGGTGCCGAGATCAGCACCCAGGCGGCCCGGAGCTTCACCCAGATCCAGGAGCAGATTCTCCAGCTCGAGAAGCTCGTCGGCGAGATCGCCTCGGCCTCCAGCGAGCAAAGCCAGGGCATCGGCCAGGTCACGACGGCCGTGACCCAGATCGACCAGGTAACCCAGACCAATGCGGGTTCCGCCGAGGAGTGCGCCGCCGCCGCCGAGGAACTCAACGCCCAGGCCGCAACGCTGCACGAGGCCGTCGCCGATCTTCAGCGCCTGGTCGGCGGCGAAGGTGCGACCACGCCCTCGGCGTCAGTCCACGCCGCGGCCATGCCGACGCCGCCCAAGGCCGTCTCCGCGAAAAAGGGTTTCCTCCACCCGAGCCCGGCCGCCTTCACCACGGGCAAGTCCTCCGCCGTCCAGGCCCCGGCCGAAGCCCACTTCGCGGATCAGGTCTGATCCCACCGGAGCATTCTCGCCTGCGAGCGACCTCGCGATCGTCAATCGAAGCCCCGCGGGTTCACCCGCCGGGCTTCGCCGCGTTTCCCGGCCGCGCGCCAATGCGTCCGCGGGCTTGGGCTTGAGCCTGCCTTGACCCGGCCTGAGACTGCCACCGCGTCCACGCAACCCCGTTGCGCGCGGCGTTCGCCCATGCCGCCCTTCCCTCTCCCCGCGTTCGACCACCCGGCCACGATCCTCTTCCCGGATCGCGTCACGCAAGGCGCCGCCGCGGCGCGACGGGTCCAGGACGAGCTCGTTCGCGTCGTCACCGAACGGGGCCGGGCTCGCATCATCATGGCCTGCGCCCCGTCGCAGGACGACTACTACGCCGCGCTGATTCCGCTTGCCCGCGCCACGCCTGAAATCTGGCGGCACGTCGAAGTCTTCCACATGGACGAGTACGTCGGCCTCACCGCGGACCATCCGCAGAGCTTCCGTCGCTACCTCCGGACCCACTTCCTCGACCACGTCACCGTGGGGGCCTTTCATCCGCTGCGCGGCGAGTCGACCGATCCCCGGGCGGAAGCCCGCCGCTACGACGCCGCGCTCGCGGCAGAGCCGATTGACCTCATCAGCCTCGGCATCGGCGAGAACGGCCACCTCGCCTTCAACGACCCGCCCGTCGCGGACTTTGCGGACCCGGTGCGGGTGAAGGTGGTCGAACTTGACCCGATCTGCCGCCAGCAGCAGGTCAACGACGGCTGCTTCCCCCTGGTCGACGCCGTGCCCCGGCACGCGCTCACGATCACCCTGCCCGTCTTTGCGTCGGCCGCCCTGCTCGTCTGCGTTGTCCCGACGGCGCGCAAAGCCGAGGCCGTGCGCGCCACCCTGCTCGGTCCGATCGGCCCCGCCTGCCCGGCAACGCTGCTCCGCCGCCACCCCAACGCCCATCTTTTCGTCGACGAGGCCGCCGCGTCTCTCCTCGAAACAGGCCGGGACCCGATGCGATATCCGTTGGGCTAGAAGGTGATGGTTACCCCGTCGGCTCCAAACTTGACCCGGACCCGAATCAGCCCAACCTGCCCCTTCCCATCCTTTCTTGCCTGATGGTGTAATGGCAGCACAGGTGACTTTGACTCACCTAGTCATGGTTC
>CAYZCV010000133.1:0-9677 GCA_964476965.1 uncultured Opitutus sp.
CGATCGGCGGAAGCGCGGTTGGATTGATACTCCGGAAAAGCGGGACCGGATCAAACTGCGAGAGCGTGAGGTCGGCCTTGAGACCGTAAACGCGGGTCTGGCGAGGGTCGAAAGCGAGATCCCCCGAGAGCCGAAGACCGGCGCCGTCGGGCAGCCCCGCCGAGAGGTTCTCAAAGGTCAGCGCGCCGGGCCCAATGACCAATGCCCCCACCACGCCGTTCACCGTCAGCGAAGGGGAATAGACGACCTTCTTGAGGTCCACCGTGACGCGCCCAGTGAACCCGGCCCACGGGGCCGTCGGGTTCGGGACCGGAGAGCCGGAGGTATCGCCGCTGACGTCAGATCCGGCCAGGGCGGCCAGGATCTGGACATCCTCCACGAAAACCTGCTCGCCCGTCAGGGCAGCCGCGATTTCAAAGCCCGGAGCCGCGGGCTTCAGGCTCGCGGCGAGCGTCAGGTCGGACACGCGTCCGTTGCGCGTGAAGGTCGCCGGGATTCGGGCCTTCACCGTTCCATCGGCCAGCCGGTCCGCCCGGACTTCAACCTGAATCGCCGGCAGCGTGAGGTCACCCGCAACCGCGAGATCGCTGAGGCGAAGGGTCGCGGCCAATCCCTGCACGGCAGCCAGGCTGGCGGTGAAATCGCCTTCAGCCCGCCCACCGCGCAGCGCGCCATAATCCTTCAGCGCCGGTTGGCTCATGAGGGCGGGCAAATCGAGCGCATAGGTGCCCACCACGTTGATCGTTGGGTCGCCCCCCCCTGCGCTCACCGCCTTGAGCGCGATCTCCGCCAGCGAGCGTCCGGCGCCGCGCAGCGAGAGGGACACGACCTCGGCCTGCCAGCCCGTTGGGGCGTAATCGAGCGTCACCCGGGTTGAAAGATCCACGGCTTCCAGCAACACGTCTCCGTCCTGGGTGACGTGCAGGTTGCGGACTGAGAGCGCCTCCGTGGGGCGAAGCACCATCCGCCCGGAACGAACACTGGCGACAAAACCGCCCTGCAGATCCTCACCCCTTACCCCGGTGGTGCCCAGAACGGGCTGAGCCCACGCCAGCGGCACGCCCTTGAGTTCGAGCTTAAACAGGTCCGACGCCATGTCGGCCACCCGCAACTCGCCGGTTGCGCGACTAAACTCCACGCCCTGCAGAAGCGTGATGCCCAGAACGGGACGCTCGGCGGAGACGTCGAGCTGCAGTCGGCTCAAGCGAACATCCGCATCCCGTGCGATCAGGTCAAAGTCGACGTCGAGCCCGACCGAGCCAATGGCCCGCAGCCGCGGGTCCAGCGTCTCCAGCTTGCGCGTGGTCGCCGCGACCCGTCCCGCCGCCTCGATCTCCCGGAAAGCCCGGTCGATCGAGAAGGTGCCGGTACCTGACGACGCGAACTCCGGGATCGGGCGACCGAGAGCGAAGGGTGCCAGGTCGGCCGACCGCGCATCCAGCGACCACGTGCCCTTGACGGCATCGGCTCCCGCCGGCAGCTCGCCCTTCGCACCCAGCAGCACCCGGTCGCCGGAACGCAGAGTGAAGGCGTAGCTCTCCCCGGAGACCACCCGGGCCGCGGAGGCGTCCATGTCGACCCGAACGCCATTGGGAAACTGCGGGCCGGTGGCGGTGGCCGCACCCTTGATCTCAATGCGATCGAGATTCCGGGGGACGTCCATGCTCACCAGAATCTCCTGCCGCGCCACCACCCGGTCGACGGGCGACGAGGCATCGTCGACTCGGATCTCCGATGACAGCACGAATCGTCCGGTCGAACCCGGGGTCAGGCCCCCACCCGTCAGCGCGATCCGCGCGACGGCGGGCGACTGGCCGGCGGCCCGCGAAAAGCGGATCTCGCCTTCGACGTCGGCGCCACTCAGCGCCAAATCCACCGGCAGCACCAAATGAGAAAAGACGCCCTCGAACGGCGCTCGTGCCGTCACGCCCTGCGCCGGCGCCGCCGCCAGCAGGGCGAGGTAGCCCGCCGAGACCGGAGAGCGGTTAGGCGAGGAGACCAGCCCGGCCACCGCAGGCCGACCAACGAGGTCCAGCGACCAACCTTTGGCGACCAGGCGGGTCACCTCAATCCGGCCACCGAGAGCGGCCGAGACCACCGGGAAATCCATCTCGACGCGCGGCACCACCCACTCCGCCCCGTCGACCCGAAGCCGGATGTTCTCCAAGCTCACCGAGCCAAGTCCGGCCGATACGCGGCCAACCTCCGCCTGAATCCCCGGCTGCTGGGCCAGTACGCGGCGAACCGCCCACGTCTGCACCGCAGGGGTGAAGGCGAGCAGCAACGCGGCCAGCAGCAAAGCCGACAGGATCCCCAGACCAAAAAGCAGGGGGCGAAGAAGCTTCATGAAGCGGATGTCAGGTCGTTAGACGCAGTCGCCGCGAAAGGGTTGCGAAATATCCCAAAAGACCGATCAGGGTGCCAGAAAGGCGTCGCCCTGACCAATCGCGCGACGCACCGTGGCCACGGCCACATTGTGACTGTAGTTGGCCTGCAGCTGATTCGTGCGAGCCTCGGTGAGGGCGACGCGAGCCTGCAGGACCTCAAGCTGGGTGACGGTTCCGGCTCCGTAGCGGGCGTCAGCGAGGCGGACGGCCTCCTCAGCCTGCTCCACGACCCGGCGGGCCGCGTCAACGAGTTCGGCCGCCTCCTGCAAAGCCGAAAGCGCCTGGCGGACCTCCACCTCCACGGCGAGCGTCTGCTCGGCCGTCTGCAGGCGGGCCTGCTCGAGCTGCGAGCGGGCCTGAACCACCCCACCCTTCGTGCGCCGACCATCAAAAATGGCCCAGCTCGACTGCAAGCCGAGAGTCCAACCGTCCAGCGAGTCCCGGAAGCGTTCCGAGTTGCCCGATTTGCGAAACTGATAGCCCCCGACCACATCCAACGTCGGGAGGTAATTGGCCTCCCGGATCGTAACGCCCGCGCGGCGAGCCTCCTCGACCTTCGTGAGACGCTGCAGGTCGGGCCGATTGGCGCGCGCAGCCGAGAGGGCCGAGATCAGCTCGTACGAGGCAGGGGTGAAGGTGAGTTCACCCACGACCTCGGGCATGGCCGGCGATGAGCCGGTTGCCGGTTCGCCATATCCCAGGGCCTGCCGCAGCTGGTCGCTGGCGATGCGGTATTGGTTGCGCGCCCGGATCAGCGGGGTGCGGGCGTTGGCCAGCGCCACTTCCGCGCGCAGGACGTCGAAGTTGGACACGGAACCGGCATCAAACCGATCGCGCGCAGTCTGCAGCTGCTCGGTCAGCAGGCGGACATTCTCTTCCTGCACCGTGATCTGCTCGCGGGCGAGGAGCACGTCGTAGAAGCGAGTGCGGACCTGGAGCAGCGCGTCATTGATGACCGCCTGGAGCTCGAGCAGCGAGGACTCGCGCACGAGACGCTGGGCGTCGAGAGCGGCCTTGACACCGCCGCCTGCATAAAGGGCCTGACGAACTTCAAGCGCGATGCGCCAGTCGTCCTCGCTGACGTCGGTCCCCCGGTCCTTGAGCAGGCCGGAGTCCGTCCGCGTATAACCTGAGTTAACGGAGGCGTTGGGCAGGGCGAGCGCCTTGACCTCGATGATCAGGCCCTCCTGCTCCCGAATCCGTTCACGGGCCTGGAGGATCGAGTAGTTGTGCTCGACGGCGTAGTTGACGGCCGCCCGCAGATCAAGCGGTGCCGGCAGGGGCGTGACGGTCGGAGCGCCCTGCGCGAAGGCGCAGGGCGATCCGGCGAGAACGAGCAAAACCAGGGAGACGGAGCGGAATTTCATGGGACTTACTTGGCGACAGGGTGGGCGCTGCCGAGTTCCTCATCCGACTGGTGGGCCGGCAGAGGATTCTTGGCGTGATCGCGGGCAATCAGCACGTAGAAGGCAGGAACGACGAACAGGGTGAAGACCGAGCCCACCGCCATACCGACGACGAGGACCCAACCGATGCTGTTTCGGGCGGCCGCGCCGGGACCGCTCACGAAGATGAGCATGAGGTGACCGAACACGGTCGCGGCCGACGTCATCATGACCGGACGCAGGCGGGTGGCGGCCGCCTGGCGAATGGCATCAAGCTTGGCCACCCCCTGCTCCTGCAGCGAGTTCGCGAACTCAACGATCAGAATGCCGTTCTTTGCGATGAGGCCGACCAGGGTGATCAGGCCAATCTGGGAATAGATGTTGAGCGTCGTCTTCCAGAGGAAGATCGGGAGCATCGCGCCGACCAGGGCCAGAGGCACCGAGCCCAGCAGGATGATGAAGGGATCCCGGAAGCTGTTGAACTGCGCCGCGAGCACGAGGAAGATCAGCAGCAGAGCGAGGCCGAAGGCCTGCCACAGCGCATTGCCCTCGGTGCGGAGCTGGCGCGACTGGCCGCCGTAATCGATCGAGTAGCCGGGCGGCAGGATCTCGGCGGCCTTGGCCTCGAGCTTCTTGAGTGCCCCATCGATGCTCGGACCGACGCCGGTGATCTTGACGGCATTCAGCTGCTGGAAGCGATTCAGGCCGCGAGGCTGGACCGACTCCTTGAGCGTGGCGATGGTCGACAAGGGGATGAGCTGCCCATCCGGGCCGCTGACATGGTAGTTCAGCAGCTGCTCCGGGTTGAGCCGCTCGCCGCGCTCCACCTGCGGAATGACGCGGTAGCTGCGGCCATCGTTGATGAAGCGGTTCACGTAGCCGCCGCCCAGCATGGAGCCGAGGTCACGGGCGACCGCGCTCAGGTTCAGACCCATCGCGGCCACCTTGTCCTTGTCGATATCGACCTCCACTTGGGGCAGGTCGAACTTCAGATCGCTGTCCGCGAAGTAGAAGGTCGGAGCCCCGCCACCCGCGTTCGCCTCGGTGTTGGCGTAGAGCACCAACTGGTCGGCATACTCGAGCATCTCGCGGTGGTCGGCGGTGGAACGGATGACGAACTCGATCGGGAACTGACCGCCGGACGGGAGGGGGTCCGGGGTGTTCATGATGACATTGACTCCAGGGATGCTGGCGGCGGTGGGGTTGAGTGCCTGCTCAATCTGCATCGCGGTGCGCGTGCGCTCCGCCCAGGGCTTGAGCTTGAGGCCGGCGAAACCGAAGGTGCCGCCCGTAATCTGGAACGAGGTCTCGTACTCCGGCGTGGCCGCGTACATGGCCTGAACCTGATCGGTGAAGAGCAGGGTCTGCTCAATCGTGGACGTCGGCGCCGCCTGCACGATGGTGAAGACGATGCCCTGGTCCTCCTTGGGCGCGAGCTCACTCTGGGCGAACATGATGAAGGGAACGAGCAGCAGTGTGAGCAGCACAGAAAGCGTCAGGGTGACCGGCACCCACTTGAGGCTTGAACCGATCATCCGGTCATAGCGACGACGGACGCGGTCAAAGGTGTGGTTGATCACTCCGGCCAGGCCCTTCTCTTCCGACTCGGCGCTCCCCAGCAGGTAGGCGCTCATCATCGGCGAGAGCGTCAGCGCAACGAAGCCGGAAACGGCCACGGCACCAGCGAGCGTGAACGCAAACTCACGGAAGAGCGCACCGGTGAGACCACCTTGGAAGCCAATCGGCGCGTAAACGGCCATCAGCGTAATCGTCATGGAGATGACCGGGGCCACCAGTTCGCGTGCGCCGAGGATGGCCGCATCGAACGGCGACCGGCCCTCGCGGATGTGGCGTTCCACGTTCTCGACCACAACGATGGCGTCGTCGACGACGATACCGACGGCCAGCACGATGGCGAGCAGGGTCAGGAGATTGATCGTAAAGCCCAGCACCATCATCACGAAGAGCGCCCCGATCAGGGAGAGCGGCATCGCGACGATTGGAATGAGGACCGAGCGGAACGAGCCCATGAAAAGGAAGATGACGAGCGCCACGATCAGCAGCGTCTCGAGCAGCGTTCGCAGGATCTCATGGATCGAGTCCGAGATGTACTGCGTGGCGTCGTAAACAATTTCGCCCTCAAGGCCAGCCGGGAGGCCGGCGATGATTTCCGGCATGGCGGCGCGGACGCGGGAAATGACCTCGACCGTGCTCTCGGTGGGCAGGACCCACAGACCCATGAAGGTGGCGGTCTTGCCGCCGAAGCGGACCTCGGAGTCATAGCTCTCGGCGCCAAGGACGACCTCGGCGACGTCCGCGAGGCGGATCAGGGTGCCGTCGCGCTCGGCGACCACGAGCTGCTTGAACTCGTCGACATTCTTCAGATCGGTGTTGGCAATCAGGCTGACCTGCAGCATCGACCCCTTGGTGTTGCCCACTGCCGCGAGGGCGTTGTTGGCGACCAGGGCGGCCCGGACCTCGCCGGGGCTGAGACCGCGCGCGGCGAGCTCGTCAGGCTTCAGCCAGATGCGCATCGCGAAGACGCGACCGCCCAGCAGGTCGGCGCGCTGGATGCCGGCGATCGACGCGAGGCGCGGCTGCACCATGCGCGTCAGGTAGTCGGTGATCTGGTTCTGGTCGAGCGAGTCGGACGAGAAGCCCAGGTACATCGAGGCAAACTGATTGTCGCTGGACTCCACGCTGATGGTCGGCGATTCGGCCTCCGGCGGGAGCTCGTTGCGGACCTGATCAATCTTGGAACTGATCTGCGCGAGGGCGGCGTTCGTGTCGTAGTTCAGGCGCAGATAGACCCGGATCGTGCTGACACCGGCAAAGCTCTCGGACTCGATGTAGTCGATGCCGTCAGCGCTGGAGATCGCGCGCTCGAGCTGGGTCGTGATGTAGCCGCGCACGGTGTCAGCGCTGGCGCCGAAGTAGATCGTGCTGACGTTGACCACGGCGCTGTCACTGCGCGGGTATTGCCGGGTGTTGAGCTGGAAGTAGGCGACAACACCCAGGACGGCGATCGCAATGTTGACGACCAGCGCGATGACCGGCTTGCGGACAAACATGTCCGTGAAACTCTTTTTAAGCATGGGAGGCTGCGCGATGGGTCGCGCGTCGAGGAAGGAAGGAGGGAGAGGAACCGGCCGGAATCACTCAGGTGTTGCCGGGCTTGGGCGCCGGATTGCTGCCGGGCTGGACCGAATTATTGACCTGCACGGCGAGCCCGTTGCGAAGTTTGAAGAGGCCGGAGGAGGCAATCTGCTCGCCGCCCTTGAGCCCCTGCGTGATGACGATCAGATCGCCGCGGGCGGCGCCGACCCGCACCGGCTGCTGACGCACCCCGAGGTACTCCTTGCCGTCCGCGCCCTTCATCTGCTCGACGATGAACACGGAGTTGCCGTAGGAGGCGTAGGCCACGGCCGTGGCGGGGACGACCACCACGGTTTCCTTCTGGTCGAGGCTCACCTCCACCTGGGCAAACATGCCGGGGCGGAGCTGCTCCTGCGCGTTGGGGAGGGTCGCCTGAACGGCGATGTTCCGGGTGGACGAGTCAACCTCGGCATTGATGGCGCTCAGCTCGCCAACGAAGGGTGCGCCCGGGAAGGCATCAACGGTCACGCCGATCTTCTGGCCGAGCGCCAGGGAAGGCAGCTGACGCTGCGGGACGGTGAAGTTGACGTAGATCGGATCGAGCTGCTGGAGCGAAATGAGGGGCTGGCCCGGGGAGACGTACTGACCGACATTCACGACGCGGATGCCGACCCGGCCGTCAAAGGGGGCACGGACGCGCTTGCGCTCGATCGTCGCCCGGAGGGCGGCGGCCTGGGCCACCGCCTGGTTGTACTGCGCCTCGGCCGAATCCAGCTCGGCCTGGCTGATGGTGTTCTTCTGGCGCAGCTCGCGCGAGCGATCGCGCTCGAGCTTCGCCAGGGTCTCGGCGGCCTCGGCCGAGGCCAGCTGGGCGACTTCGACGGAGGTGTCGATCTCGACGAGGAGATCGCCCTTCTTCACCTGGGCACCGCTGCCCACCGGGATGGCGACGATGGGGCCACCGGCATCGGCGCTGACGTTGACGCCCTGCACCGGAGCGAGCGTGCCGATGGCGTGGATCTGCGGCTGCCAGGACTCAACCTGGACCTGTGCGGTCGTGATCGCCGTCGGCGGCGGCACATACAAGGACGAAGTCAGCTCGTTGATCTGAGCCATCTTGATGGCGCCGAGGGAAACGACGACGACGATGAAGCCGGCGATCGCGATAAGGAACTTCTTGATCATAGGGAGGGAGCGTTAAGTGAAAAATCAGGTGGGGCTGGACTCGGACGGGGTTCCGGCCGGAGTCGGAGCCGGGACCTCGCGCATCATCACGGCATGGGAGATCATCTTGTTAAGAAGACGAACGAGCGTGTGCCGTTCAGACTCGGCGAGCGGGCGAACGAGGCTCGCCATCAACTGAAAGTGGCCCGGCAGCATGCCGTGGAGGAAATGCTCGGCTTTCGGGGTCAGGCGTACGGTCATCATACGGCGATCATTGGGATCGCTCTCGCGCGTCACGAAGCCATCGCGCTCGAGCGTGTCGATAAGGCCGGTCATGGTGGCCCGGGTAACGCCAGCCGCTTCGGCCAGCTCGGCCGGGGTGCGCGGCCCCACCGGGAAGCACTCCCCCGCGACCGCCTCGGCGCTTCGCTTGCCCGAGTTGAACAGCAGCATCAGCACGCCGAAGCGGCCCTGAGAAATGCCGTGAGCGTGGAAATTCTTTTCAGCGAGCGCAAAGGCCTCATCCCCCGCCCGGAGCAAATGCAAAAAGACTTCACAGGCCGACGGATCGAGGTCGGGAAAGGTCTTCGCGGCTCCGAGCAAGCACTCGTAACGAGGAAGGTCTTTGAGCATCAACAAGGGCATGGCGGAAGAGGAACGCGTTGGATCCGAAATATAAGGAGGCTGATAATTAGGAGGCTAATCATAAAGACAAGCCTCGTCTGCAGATTTTGCCTAGGCCAGATTGCTAACCGTTCATTATCAACGGCCTAAATACCAATTAGAATGCAAAAAGGGCGGACCCGCCAAGGTCCGCCCCGCGCTAGCAATGCAGATCAGTAAACCTTAGAGGCTCTGGGCTGCGGCGACCACGGCCTCAGCCGTGATCCCGAGTTCCTTCATGACGGTGCCGCCGGGAGCGCTGATGCCAAAGCGGTCGATGCCAATCGCCTTGCCATCGAGGCCCACCCAACGGGTCCAGGAATCCGTCACGCCCGCCTCGATGGAGACGCGCTTGCGGCAGGACGAGGGCAGAACCGACTCGCGATAGTCGGCGCTTTGCCGGCTGAACCGCTCCATCGAAGGCACCGAGACCACCCGCACGCCCGCACCCAGGCGCTTCGCGGCGGCGACGGCATGCGCCAGTTCGGAGCCCGAGGCCAGAAGGATGTGAGTGAGCGGCGCCGACTCCGCGATCGCGATGTAGGCACCCTTGAGGACACCCTCGCGGCGGGTCTGAACCGGGATCTCGTTGAGCATCGGGACGGCCTGGCGGCTCAGCGCCAGCAGGGTCGGTCCGTCGGTCCGTTCCAGAGCCGCAGCGAAGGCACCGGCGGTTTCCTCGGGGTCGGCCGGGCGGATGACGTCGAGATTGGGAATGACGCGCAGACCGGCGACCGTCTCCACCGGCTGGTGGGTCGGACCGTCCTCGCCCACCCCAACGGAGTCATGCGTGTAGATGTACACGACGGGCAGGTTGGACAACGCGGCAATGCGCATCGCCGGGCGGGAGTAGTCAGCGAAGACGAGGAACGTCGCACAGGAGGCGCGGAAGATCCCGTCGTAGGCGACGCCATTGCTGATGGCGGCCATGCCATGCTCGCGGATGCCGTAATGCAGATTGCGACCGGCGCGGTTGGTGCGG
>CAYZCV010000134.1:0-2952 GCA_964476965.1 uncultured Opitutus sp.
GGGCGACTCCCGGCGAAATGTAACGATGAGCGGCCTGACCCCATATTTTCACATTTTTGCGCGCACGAACTCCGGTCATGAGTAGAGTGTTCTCCAGCGACCCATGTGCTCTGCCCCATTGCGTCGGAGCCCGATCCGCGATCGCCCGCCCGCTTCCTCCCGGTGAACCCACTCTCACGGCTCTGTTCCCTGCTGGTTGCGCTCGTCTTCGGGGTGACGCCGCCACTCGCCGCCGCCCAGGGAGCCGCAACCGAACCGGCGCCCGGGTCGACGCCTGCGCCGGCTCGGCCGCCCTGGCCCAATCTTCAGTCGCCGGAGCTCAAGGCGACCTTCGAGGCCTTCGTGCGAAGCCAGATCGAGGACGAGGCCCGCGCCGGCAATTACTCCGAGCACCAGCGCGAGCGGACCGGAGCGTTCTGCGCTGACTACATGATGGTCGCGGTGCGGGCGCTCTTCGCCGAGCCCGTGCCCGGCGTGAGACGCCAGATCGCCGAGTACCGCGGCGAACTCGCGGGCTACCTCGTCATCGTGCTGGAGTCAGAGTTTCGCGCCGAGAACCGGCGCCTGCTGTCCATGGCCGTGCCGGCGGAGGAAGTGGGGGAGATGCTCCTCCTCCTTTACGAGCAGGGGATCGCCATTTCACCCGCCGCCATGCAAGCCACGGCCGAACTCGTCCTGGCCCTGCACCGCGACCCCGTCTGGCGCGCCGCGGTCGAGGAAAGACGCTATCCCCAGATCGCCGTGCGCGAATTCATTCTCAGCCGCGAACGCCAGTGGAACACGTGGGAGTCCTCGCATGGCACAAAGCTGGAACCCGCCGTGTTCGAGACCCTCAAGACCTGGTTCAATCAGAAGACGGCCAAGGACATCGATTTCATGGAGAAAGCCCACCGGACCCAGCCCTGAGCCGCGCCCCGCGCCGAAGTTGTCCGGCCGCCCGGGCCTCGTTCGTCTCATTAGGTCGGCTCTCGCTCCCCCGTGCACCCCGCTCCCATGAACGATTCCATTCCCAAAAACCTGATCTGCCTTTGGTACAATCACGACGCGCAGGACGCGGCCGCTTTCTATGCGGCGACCTTCCCCGACAGCCGCGTGACCGCTGTGCATCGGGCCCCGAGTGACTACCCCTCGGGCAAGGCGGGGGATATCCTAACGGTCGAGTTCACCGTCCTCGGGATTCCCTGCCTCGGCCTGAATGGCGGCCCCGTCTTCCCGCACAGCGAGGCCTTCTCCTTCCAGGTCGCGACCGACACCCAGGAGGAGACCGACCGCTACTGGAACGCGATCGTCGGCAACGGCGGCCAGGCAAGCCAGTGCGGCTGGTGCAAGGATCGCTGGGGCCTCTCCTGGCAGATCACGCCCCGCGCCCTCACCCGCGCGATGGCCGCCGGCGGCGCCGAAGCCAAACGCGTGTTCGAAGCGATGATGGAGATGGGCAAGATCGACATCGCGACAATCGAGGCCGCGCGCCGCGGCTCCCCGTAAAAGGGGGTCAGGCCGCTCATGGTTACATTTCGGTCGGACGCACGGGAGAAATGTCACGGTGAGCGGCCTGATCCTCTCGGATCGACCGTCCAATCCCCCACGCCGTGCCTACACCCCCGCCGACATCCCGGCCTGCGCGACGAGGGTCTTGAGCAAACCGATATCCGCAGTCCTGGTCTTGGCGACGAAGCCGCGGGCATGGGCGAAATGAATCTCCGGGTGGCCCGCGATCTTCGTGAAATCGAGCCGCGCGTTGTCGCGGAAGCGCGAGAGGCCGTAGCCCGAGCTGCGGCGATCGGGATACACCGTACCGACGATCTGCTCGGTCAGGCCCCGGCTTTGAATGAAGTGGTCCACGCCCAGCGACGGATCATCGGGCAGGGGATCCGTGCGGGGCAGAAAGAGCACCTTGGCCGGGCTGCCGGCCAGCTCCAGCTCCCACACCTCCGCGTGCCGCCCGATGAAGTCCAGCCGCGCGCGCATCGTCCGGAGGTAGTCGAGCATATCCTGGCCGATCATCCGCATCATTTCCCAGAGCGGCTGGCCCGGTGCGAGCTCCTGCACGAGGGCGAAACGGCGCAGCAGGGTGATGTCGATGGGTGAATTCAGTTTGTTCACCACCTCCGCCTCGATCCCCAGCCAGCGGGCCGTCACCAGTGGGCCGCGGCAGTCGAACCACTCCGCCGGCTCGAGCCAGTCGCAGAACTGCCGCGCATCCTCATAGAGCCCCAAATGCTGCAGGACCAATGACAGCGAGCACGTGGGCGGATGATCCTTCGGCAGCTGGTGATGATCAAAATTGGCGAGCGCCGGCTCATGCCGATGCCCCACGTCGACCACGGCCACCGCCGGATTGTCCAAATCCGCCGCCCCCGGCTCCCGCCGGACCAGCCCCACGGGATGCAGCGCCAGCAAAACGCTGCAGGCAAGGAACTCATCCTTATGCGCGCCGCCGGGATGGGTGAGGATTTGTTGGATTTCTTGAATCATGGATGGGGAAGCGATCAGCGGTCAGCGGTTTCGATCCTCGGAGTTAACCACGGATTTCACAGATTACACGGATGGAGATCACAAACTCCAGAAGCATTGATCCGCGCAATCCGTGGTTCCAAATTCCGGTGTCTTCTCCGTGCCCTCCTTTCCCCTCAGCGTCCTCAGCGTTCCCATCCGAACCTGAAGGGGAAGGAGTCAGAAGTCAGGATTCAGGAGTCAGTAAGCGATCAGCTTTTCAGTTTCCTACTCATTCCGTCTCCGTGTCTCCGTGTTAAAACTTCCGCGGTCTTCTCTGCGCCCTCCTTTCCCCTCCGCGCTCTCTGTGTTCCAATCCGAACCATCGGCCCGATTCGCCCTCGTTCCATCGCCTCAGCGCAGGAGGCTCGCGGGGTCGCACAGCAGCCCGCCGCGGACAACCGCGGTGATCTTCCGGGTGTTGCGGATGTCCTCCAATGGATTTGCGTCCAGCAGGAC
>CAYZCV010000134.1:3052-9652 GCA_964476965.1 uncultured Opitutus sp.
ATGGACAGCCAGTAATCGAGCAGGCGCCGCGGCGTACGCTGCAGGTCCGGGTGCTCGCGCACCTCAGGCGTGTCGCTCAGCAGCATCCAGCTGCGGTAGACAACCAGGGTGGGATTCACCGCGACCCGATGATGCACGAGCGCGTCGATCAGTTTCGTCGCGCGCGGATGGGAATAGTCCGTCTTGATCTGCTCCTCGAGGATCTTCCGCCGCAGGCCCTCCACGGCCATGACGGACAGGTGCGTGCGTTCATCCCGCAGCAGCCACTCCGGCACCTCGGGCGGAGTCAGGAAGTTGAAGACCGATTCGATGTGCTCGAGACTGTCTATCCCGTCCTCCATCGCGTCCAGCGGGTGATACTTCCTCAGGTGCGCCGTGACCCAGCGCCCATGGCGATGGGCCTCGCGAATGATCGTTGACCCGATCCGGCGATCCATCCCGACATAAATCTTGAACGTCCACACCCCGGCCTCGGCCATCGTGTCGACGAAGGGAGGAATCTGCGCCGGATCGGTGATCCCGATGCTCACGCCGGCGTGGTACGGAGGCGACTTGTCGAACAGGGGGCTTGCCATGACCAGCCTCGGAGCGCGGTCCGGGTGCTCCTCACTGTAGCGCTGGACTCGCTGCTGGATCTCCAGCGTATCCCCGGCGGCCCGCAGAGTCGTGATCCCATTGGCCAGGTAGTGGGGCAGGACTTCCTCAATACTCACCCCCGCGAGCGGCAGCAGATGGGAAACGTGGGCGTGCCCATCGATGAAGCCCGGCAGCAGGAAACGGTTCCGACCATCGATCTCCCTCGCCCCGGGCGGCACCGTCACCACGCCGCCGGGCGCCACGATCTCCCGAATCCGGCCATCCACCACCACCACCGCCGCGCTCGGCGCAAACGCGTCACCGGTGAAGACCGCCGCTCCCCGAATGACCAGAGCCGGCGGCTCGGCTCCTTTCGCGCCCACGCTGGCTCCCGACAGGACAACCAGCGCGAACAGGCATCTGAGCACAGAAGGCACGTTGGATCCCTTTCAACTCCGATCCCTCCCCGGGTGCAACAGCAATGGGTCCCCGCCGGAACGGGCTCAGGCCGAACCGTGTCACATTTCCGCGGTGGGGCTGGAGGACGGTGAGGATGTTGGATCCGACCTTAAGCGGCGGGCTTCACAGACTCGTGCGGTCGCGGAAGATCTGGGCCTGGCGGCGGGAGAACTCGACCTCGGATCCACCGCGCAGGCGGACTTTGACACTGCCGCTGAACCACGGCTCGACCTTCTCGATGAACGCGAGGTTGACGAGTTGCGAGCGGTTGGCGCGGAGAAAGAGCGTCGCCGGGAGGCGGGCCTCCATCGCCGTGAGGGTGCGGTAGAGGAGCGGACGATCTTCGCCGAAGTGGAGGCGCGTGTGGTTGCCGTCGGCTTCGAGCAAGCGGAGCGACCGTACGGGGACAAACCAACAGCGGTCGCCTTCGCGCACAAAAACGGAGTCGTCTTCCCGGAGCGGCGCGGTGGGTTCATCCGCAGCCAGCGAAGGTCCGTCGGCCGCGGGAGCCGCAGGGTCAAGGCGGGCCCGAACCTTTGCGACGGCCGCGGCCAGGCGCCGCGGGTGCACGGGCTTCACGAGGTAATCGAGGGCATTGACCTCAAACGCGCGAAGCGCAAAGGCGTCGAAGGCGGTTACGAAGATCAACTGCGGGTGCGGCGGCGGTAGCGCCGCCAGCAGGTCGAAACCGGTGCGTCCCGGCATCTCGATATCGAGGAAAAGCAGATCGGGTCTGAGTTTGGGGATGAGCTTGAGTGCCTCCGTGACATTGGCGGCTTCACCGCACACCTCGATCTCCGGAATAGCGGCAAGCAGGCCGCGAAGTTCCTCGCGGGCCAGCCTCTCGTCATCGATGAGGACGGCTCTCATGACTTGTGGGCCGGCAACGCCGCGCGCAGGGGCACGACCAGTTCGGCCGCGACCAAATCGGTCGTGACCTGGGTGAGGGTGAGCCGTGCGACCGGACCGAACAGGAGCGCGAGCCGGGAACGGGCGTTCTTCAGGCCGAGGCCGGTGGAGACGGACGCACCGTCTATCGTGCCCGGGTTGAGGATGCGGAGGTGCAGGAGTTCGTCTCTCACCGCCGCTTCGAGGGTGATCGCGCCGCCGGCCTCGCGCGTGGCGATGCCGAACTTGACGGCGTTCTCAACGAGGGTCTGTACGAGGAAAGGAGGCACCGGCCAGGCGAGTGCGGCGGATTCGATCGTTCGGTGCACGGTGAGGCGGTCTTCGAAGCGGAGGCGTTCAAGCGCGAGGTAATTGTCCACCGTATCCAGTTCGCGCGCGAGCGGGATGGTCTCCTCGTGGCCGGAGTTGAGCGAGGCGCGGAGCAAATCCGCGAGGAGGGTTAGGGCCTCGCGGGGCTGGGTGAGATTCTGCGGGATGAGGGCGCGTAGGATGTTGAGGCTGTTGAAGAGAAAATGCGGATTGAGCTGGGCCTTGAGGGCACGCAGTTCGGCGTCCTTGACGGCGGTATCGAGACGGAGACGGTCGAGTTGTGCGGATTGGTAATGGCGGTAGTAGCGCACACCGAAGTAGAAGCCGGACCAAATCAGGATCAGCGGCGCACTCACCGTGACCGTGTTGACGTAGAGCAGCACTTCATCGCTGCGGGCATAGGCGGAGGCGTGGTCGAGGGATTCGGAATCGGGGACGCGCGCGATGAACCAATACAGCAGACCGGCTTGGGCGAGCGCGGTGGCCGTGATCCACGGGAGGATGCGGCTCAATAGCGCGGACCGCGAACGAGGGCGGAGCAGATGGAAAAGAAACGTAATCCGGAGGAGGTGGGACAGCCCGGCACCCGACGTCGTCAGCAGGAGGTAATACACCAGCTCGTAACGAATGGGCGTGTTGCGGAGCGGCAAGGGGATGACACACAGGATGAAGAGTCCGCCCCAGCCGATGAGTTGGCAGAGCCAATAGGCCCGCGTACCCAGCCATCGCCGGCGCGGATCATAGACCTCGGGCTTGGTGAGCAGTTGCGAGCTAAAGACCATGCTGGAAAGTTCTGGAAATCGTCGAAGGCGGCGAGCGTGGAGTGGGGCGATCAGGAGGCGAGCGAGGGGCGCACCCTGGGGCATTTCTTGGGGATCGGTCTTTCTTCAATGAGGGCCACGCCTGACTCGGCTGCGGGAACGGCCGATGCGGAATCGGCAGCTCGCGACGGGGCCGCTGGGCTCTGCGAACTGATGGGACGGGTGCGAGTCCCGGTTTCATCTCCAGGCAAAGGGCGCGAGACGGGGCGGTGGGTGCTCTTCTTTTCTGGAGGTTGGGCCGAGGTAATGAACGCCGTGAGGCCGAGGCAGTAGAGTCGGGTGGAGGGTCTCATGGAAAATGCAGGGGTGGTGCCGGAGTGGAAAGATCGGCCAGACGGGAGGCATCGACGTGAATGGGCTCGTCGAAGACCGGACGGTCAGCGGCGCTGAGCGCGGACGAGCCGTCGTTCCAACGCAGATCGCTGCTTTCGCCCAGGGAGGACTCGACGGTCGGGTACTCGTGATGGGAGCTCAGGAGGATCTCTCTGCGCGCAGCGAGGTCACGATCGGGATCGACGCTCCTGGTCTTGGGTTCGCCGTCCCAAAGATCAGCCGCCGACCGATGGATGGAGACCCGCACCGTGCGGAAACTCTCGAGGCGCAGGATCCCTTGCATGAGCACGATCAGGCCGGCGAAACCGACGATCAGCGCCGTCGGTGAAAAGCGGCGCCATGCCCAAGCGAGGACAACGCGAGCCAGCGAAATCATGAGTCGCCTGGAGGAAGCGGGATGATGACGGGACACTTGGGCCGGGTCAGAACGCGAAGGTCGCTCCGCACTCATAGTAAAAGCCGCAGTCGTCAGACTTCAGTTTGAGCTTCCGGGATTCGTAGTTGAATTCCCGTTGAGCCATTGTGCCGACGCTGGTCGTCACTCCGAAGCGATCGCTCGCCCGCCACCCGGCCTTGATCGCGACACCGACTGCGAAATAATCGAGCGTGGTGCGGGCCAAGTCGGGCTTGCCGGTGGAAACGGGCCGCGGATCTGCTTCGACATAGTACGCGCCGCCCTCGGCGACCGCGACGAGGCCGAGATGGAGGGAGTCGGAAAACCGGTAAGTGACGCCGGTCTCGGGTAGGCCGGCCGCGACAGTCCACTGCGGAGCGGGGTTCCAGTGCACGCCGAGGACCGGGAACAACTGGGTCGCATCCTCGGAGAGCGAGTTATAGGCCACGCCGCCGATGAATGAAAGGGTCGGGCTGGATTGGTAGGTGGTGGTCGCGAAGACCTCGACCCCGAAACCCTTTGACTTGAAGCCGCTGGAGCCGGCGGCGGTAGAAACCAAGGTCGTTCCCAGCATCGACGACCAGCGGTCGTTGACGGGCTCCTCAAAGTGAAAGCCGGCCCTGAGACTTTGGAGGCGCTTGGGCAGTGGCAGCGTGCGGTTCCTGCCTGACGCGAATTCGAGGTCCATGCGGCTGTAGCTGAGGCTGGCTTCGACGCCGAAGTCCGGCCCGCACGGAATGAAGTGGGAAAGGCCGAACGCGAAGGCGCTCGACGAGAGCTCGTTGTAGCGCTCATGGCCGGACTTGAAGGGTGTCCTCCCAATCCCGCTGAAGGATCCATTGAACGAAAGACCGTTGCCGGAGTCTTCAACGGGAGGCACGGGTACCGTGGCCGGAGCCTGGGCGTAGCTGGTCGTGAGGGTCGCGAGTCCCGCGAGAATCAGTGCGGCTTGTTTCATGGGCCGGCACCGTGGCGGCAACGGGCGGGGAAATCAGCCCAGGCACAATGAACGGGCGATTAGCCTGACGAACGGCGCAGGGCCCGAAGACGGCATGATCCCATGAAGCGCCTCCGAAACGGGGTCAGGCTGGGCTTTACCTGCATCCACGGACCCAGGGCCCCAACGGTGGAACCCGCGGTTCGGCCCGTCCGACGCCGGTCACTGACCGCCGGTCGGATGTTTCCCAATCAGGTAACCGCGGCCAAAAAGGACGAGCCCGTGAATCATCGCGACAACCGCGGCGACCGCGTAAATCAGGCGCATAGCAGTCCAGGGCAGGGTGTCCCCGATGGTCACCACCTCGTGACGGAAAACGAGCAAGCCGACAACCAAGGGCAATCCGGCGGATAGGCTCGTTTTCGTGGTCGACTTCATCGTGGGCCAAGGAGGAGGAGACGCGAAAAATGGGTTGGGGGCAAGCCAGTGCTGACCCGCCGTGCCCTCGCACTTCGCATCGGCCTCGTCTTTCTGAACTGGCTCCGCGCGCGGAACTTTGACTTGATCGCGAACTCACCCTCGTCTGATCACCCCATCCCATGAATTTCGAAACCCTCCAGTTGCACGCCGGCCAGGACGTTGATCCCACCACCCGCTCCCGCGCGGTCCCGATCTACCAGACCACCGCCTACCAGTTCAAGGACTCCGCCCATGGCGCCCGCCTCTTTGCGCTCCAGGAATTCGGCAACATCTACACGCGGCTGATGAACCCGACCAACGATGTCTTCGAGAAGCGGGTGGCCGCCCTCGAAGGCGGCGTCGCGGCCCTTGCGACCTCGTCGGGACACTCCGCGCAGTTCATCGCCATCAATAACATCGCCTCGGTCGGCGATAACTTCGTCACGACCTCCCATCTCTACGGTGGCTCCTACAACCAGTTCAAGAACGCCTTCCGGAACATCGGGGTCGAGGCGCGCTTTGCCAGCGGCGTGGACGTGGCGAGCTTCGAGCCGCTGATCGACGCGAAGACCAAGGCCATTTACCTCGAGACCATCGGCAATCCCGGCCTCAGCGTGCCGGACTTCGCGGCCTTCGCCGCGCTCGCAAAGAAGCACGACCTCCCGTTGATCGTGGACAACACCTTCGGCGCGGGCGGCGCCATCTGCCAGCCGCTGCGCCATGGCGCCCACATCCTCGTGGAATCAGCCACCAAGTGGATCGGCGGCCACGGCACCAGCATGGGCGGCGTCATTGTGGACGCGGGCACCTTCAACTGGGGCAATGGCAAGTACCCGCAGTTCACCTCCCCGTCCCCGAGCTACCACGGCTTCATCCTCAATGACGCCTTCGGGGTGGGGGGCCCCATGGGCAATATCCAGTTCATCATCCGCTGCCGCATCGAGGGCCTGCGTGATTGGGGTCCGGCGCAGAGCCCTTTCAACTCCTTCCTGCTCCTCCAGGGCCTCGAAACCCTGTCGCTGCGTGTCGAGCGCACCTGCGAGAATGCGCTCGCGCTGGCGCAGTGGCTCGAATCCCACCCCGAGGTCGAGGCGGTGAACTACCCCGGCCTCAAGAGCCACCCCTTCCACGCCAACGCCAAAAAATACCTCACGCGCGGATTTGGCGGCGTGCTCTCGTTCCAGCTCAAGGGCGACCGCGCCCGCGCCGAGGCCTTCGTGAACAAGCTCAAGCTCATCTCGCACCTCGCCAATGTGGGCGATGCCAAGACCCTGATCATTCACCCCGCCTCAACCACGCACTCCCAGCTCTCTGCCGCCGAACAGCTCGCCGCCGGCGTCTCGCCCGGCGGACTCCGCGTCTCGCTCGGCATCGAGCACATCGACGACATCAAGGCCGACATC
>CAYZCV010000135.1:0-9570 GCA_964476965.1 uncultured Opitutus sp.
GTCCGGGGGGAGGAACTGGCGGAGCATTTTGTTATCAGTGGGCGCAGGGTTTCCGGTGTTGTCGGGGCGCTGTGCGAAGCGGGCGTGGGGGGGGGGGGGGTGGCCGGGGTGGGGTACAGTCTGGTGAAGGGCTACCATCTGCCGCCCGTCATGTTTACGGCCGAGGAGGCCCTCGCCCTGGCGGTGGGCGAGGACCTCGTGAAGCAGTTTACCGATCGTTCCCTTGCCACGCCGATGGGATCGGCCCTGCTCAAGATCCGCTCGGTCCTGCCGCGGGACTCGCAGGATGACCTGGACCGCTTGGCCAACTCGACCGCCATCGAGGGCCGGGCGCGGATGCCGGCGGAACTCGACCGCCGCATGATGCTGCCGCTGCAGCAGGCGATCGTGGCGCGGCGGGTCGTCCGTGTGCGGTACCGGGCGCGGGGCGCCGAGGAAACGGTGCGGGACATCGAGCCGTTGGGCGTGGTCCGGTACGCCGACGCCTGGTACCTCGTGGGTTGGTGCCGGCTGCGGAAGGATTTTCGCCATTTCAAGCTCGAGCGGGTGCGGGAGCTCGAGACGCTGGCGGAGCGCTTCACTCCGCGGCCCGGTTTCTCGCTGCGGGAACACCTGGATGAGGGCATGGCGAAGGAACGCTGGATGCCGGCGCGGATCTGGTTCGCCGACCTCGCCCTCGAACGCGCGCGGCGCGAGAGTTTTGTGGCGTTCACCGATGAGAAGCGGGCACGGGGCGGAGCCGAGGTCACGATGCAGACCCATTCCTATGATTGGCTCGCCCGCTGGCTGCTGTCCTTCGGTGACAACGCCGAGGCGCTTTCGCCGCCGGAGCTGCGGCGCGAGGTCGTGACTCAGGCCAAGGCGATCGCCCGCCGCTACGACGAGCTTCTCTCCTGACATACTGCTGTCAGCGCGGGGTGATAACGTGGGACTGACTCCTCCCATGATCACCATCAAGGACATTGCCTTCACCGCTTACCCGGTCACCGACGTCGCCCGCGCCCGCGCCTTTTACGAAGGCGTTCTCGGGCTTAAAACCGGTTCGACTTTCCAGCACGAGAACAACCACTGGATCGAGTACGACCTCGGCCCGGCGACCCTCGCGATCTCCAACATGTCCGCGGACAAGTGGAAGCCCTCGGCCGACGGTCCGTCCGTCGCGTTGGAGGTCGAGAACTTCGACGAGGGCGTGGCCCACTTGCGCGCTCACGCCGTCCGTTTTGTGCTGGAGCCGATGGACAGCGGGGTCTGCCGCATGGCCATCATTGCCGACCCCGACGGGAACTCGCTGGCGATCCATCACCGCGCGCGCTGAGCCCTTCACCCTTTTCGCCATGAACGCTCTCCCCTGTGAACCGGTTGCCCCGGTGGCCGTCTCCGCCCCAACGCGGGCGTTTTATCCCGGGATCGTGACCGGGCACTTTTATGATACGTGGGACTTCTACACCACCCACCTGGGTTTCCGTACGCTGGCCGAGCACGACACCTACGTGCATCTCGTCCACCCCGACGGACCGCAGTTGGGCGTGCTCCGCGAGGAGACCGATGGGCAGGAGTCAGAGCTCATCTGTGCCACGCGCGGAACCGGTTTCTGGATCAACCTCGAGGTTCCCAGTGCGGACGAGGCCTATGTCCGTCTGAAGGCCGCCGGTATCCCGATCGGCCACCCACCCGAGAATAAGCCCTGGGGTGAGCGCCAGTTCCTCGTTCGGGACCCGAACGGCGTGTTGATCTACCTGGCCCAGAAGCTCCGGTCGATTTGAACCACAGATTGGCACAGATATACCAAGCGGCCCGCGATTGGGTAACTTGCGGGTATCTGTGAGCATATGTGTTTATCTGTGGTTAAAGTCTGGAGGGTTTAAGGGAAGGATTGCCGCACAGCGCTCCGGCCCTTCAGAGTGGCGGGCTTCATGGCGCTCTTCAGTCTACTCGAGGTCTCCCACGCATTCGGCGGTCCGCCGGTCCTTGACCGGGTCAATTTCCAGGTCGATGCCGGCGAACGGCTCTGCCTGGTTGGCCGCAACGGCGCGGGGAAATCGACCCTGATGAAGCTGATTGCGGGCGAAGTGAAGCCCGACACCGGGCAGGTCTTCCGTCAGCCCGGTGCCGTGTTTACGCGTCTGGTCCAGGAGATCCCGACGTCGCTGGAGGGCACGGTCCACGACATCATCGCGTCGGGCCTCCGCCCCAATGACGACCACAATGAGGAGGACTGGGAGCGCGATGTGCGCGTGGAGGATCTGATCGAGCGACTGCAATTGTCGCCGTCCGCCTCATTCGGCGAACTCTCGGGTGGTCTGCGCCGTCGCGTCCTGCTGGCCCGGGCCCTCGCCGGACAGCCGGATCTCCTGCTGCTGGACGAGCCGACCAACCATCTGGACATCGAGTCGATCCTCTGGCTCGAGGATTTTCTGCTCTCGGCGAAGGTGACCCTGTTTTTCGTCACGCATGATCGCGCCTTCCTCAAGAAGCTGGCGACCCGCATCGTCGAACTCGACCGCGGCATCCTCACCAACTGGGACTGCGACTATGACACCTACCTCGTGCGCCGGCAGGACCGGCTCGAGGCCGAGGAGCGCCAGCAGGCCCTGTTCGACAAGAAGCTCGCGCAGGAAGAAGAGTGGATCCGCCGCGGCGTGAAAGCCCAGCGCTCGCGCGCCCAGGGTCGCGTCCACGCCCTTCTGGCCATGCGCGCCGAGCGCCGCGCCCGCCGTGACAAGACCGGCAACGCGACGCTCCGCCTCTCCGAGGCCGAACGCTCCGGGCTCAAGGTCATCGATGCGGAGAACGTCAGCTTCTCCTACCCGGACGGCCGCGTCCTGGTGAAGGACCTCACCACCACGATCATCCGCGGGGACAAGATCGGACTCATCGGGCCGAACGGCGCCGGCAAGACGACGCTCATCAAGCTTCTGCTCGGTCAGCTTCAGCCCTCGGCGGGCACCCTGTCCCACGGCACGAACATGGAGGTCGTCTACTTCGACCAGTACCGCGACCAGATCGACGACAACCGCACGGTGGCGGACAATATTGCGAACGGCAACACGACCGTGACCGTCGACGGGCGGAGCCGGCATGTCATCAGCTACCTGCAGGATTTTCTTTTCACGCCTGACCGCGCCCGGACGCCCGCCCGCGTGCTTTCGGGTGGCGAGCGCAACCGTCTGTTGCTGGCCCGGCTCTTCACCAAGCCGGCCAATGTCCTTGTCATGGACGAGCCGACGAATGACCTCGATGCCGAGACGCTCGACCTGCTCGAGGATCTGCTGGTCGAGTTCAAGGGAACGCTGCTGCTGGTGAGTCACGATCGTGATTTCCTCGATGAAGTCGTGACCAGCACGCTGGTGTTCGAGGGCGACGGCCGCATTGGCGAGTACATTGGCGGCTACGCCGACTGGGTTCGCGACAAGGAACGCGCCGCAGCCAAGGCCAAGCTGATCCCGGCCGAAAAGCCCAAGACAGCCGTTGCCGCGCCTGCGCCCAAGGCCGCGAAGGCCGCCGCGGCGACCCGAAAACTCACGTCCAAGGAGCTCAAGGAGTTGGAGGCCCTGCCGGCGCGAATCGAACTGCTCGAGCAGGAACAGGCCACGCTCACCGCGAAGCTCTCGGACCCTGCCTTCTACAAGTCGGAGCCGGGCAAGTTTGCCGAGGTCAAGGCGCGGCTGGAGACGATCGAGCGCGAGCACAGTGTCGCGTTTGCCCGCTGGGAAGAGCTTGAGGCGGCACGGGCAGGCTAGGGCAGCCCTCCCGGGCGCTCATTGGCGGCGGCGATGGCCGCGAGGAGAGCGGCACAAAGATCGTGCGGGCCGGGTATCGCGCTTTGACTTCGCCCGGTCGGACCGTTTGCTGAGGATGCGCTCACCCCTGCGCGATCGCCCATGTCTGTTCCCGTCGTTCCCCCTTTTCGATCCCTCGTGCCTCGGTTTGTCCGGTCTGCCGGCGTTGGCCTGGTAGGCCTTGCCCTGCTGGCGGGCTGCAAGGACGCCGCGCCCCCGAGCGCAGGCGGCATGGGGACATCCTCGATCATCGTTGAGGTGCGCAAGGTGCAGCCTGAGGCGTTTCGTGAGACGATCTTTGCGACGGGCACGCTCCTCGCCAACGAGGTGATCACCCTCCAGACCGAGACGGCGGGCATTGTTACCGCGATCAATTTTGAGGAGGGCAAGCCGGTCAAGGCGGGCTCCGTCCTCGTGGCCATGGATGACGTTGAGCTCCAGGCTCGCGCGTCGCGGGCTGAGGCCGAGCTTGAGCTGGCTTCGGCTTTGGAGAAGCGCCAACGCGAGCTGATGCAGGCCAGTGCGGTGAGCGGCGCGGACTATGATCAGAGCGCCGCCCGGCTGGCGATCGCGCGGGCGGATCTCGAGCTGGTCCGCGCGCAATTGGCCAAGCGGACGATCCGCGCCCCCTTTGATGGCATCATCGGCCTGCGCCGGGTGAGTGTGGGTGCCTACCTGACCCCGGGCACCTCGATCGGGACTCTGCAGGACCTGAGTTCGCTCAAACTCGATTTCAGCGTGCCCGAGCGCTACTACCCCTTCCTCAACGCCGGTCGCGAAGTCCGCTTCCGGATGTCGGGACGCAACGATGTCTTCACGGCGCGGATCATTGCGGTCGAGCCCGCGGCCGACCTCCCCACGCGTTCGATTCTGGTGCGTTCCATCCTGCCGGCCAACAACGCCAGCCTGCTGCCCGGCGCCTTTGTCGAGGTCGAGGTTCCGCTGGAGGAGATTGCCAACGCGATCATCATCCCGGCCATTGCGCTGGTGCCAGGCCTGAGCCGGCAGATGGTGTACGTCCACCGCAACGGCCAGGCCGAGGAGCGCGAGGTGCGCCCCGGCATGCGCACCTCCACGGGTGTGCAGATTCTTGAGGGTCTTGCCCCGGGCGACGAGCTCATCACCAGCGGCGTGCTGCTGCTGCGGCAGGGACTGAAGATCCAGACCCGCCCGGCGGCGGCGTCGGCCACTCCGCAGACATGAGTGTTTACAAGCTCAGCATCGAACGTCCGGTCCTGGCCACGGTGATGTCCGTGGTGATCGTGATCTTTGGCGTGGTGGGTTTCACCCGGCTGGGCATTCGTGAGTTTCCCTCGGTCGATCCGCCGATCATCAGCGTGACCACGAGCTACACCGGCGCGCCGGCGGAGGTCATCGAATCGCAGATCACCGAACAGCTGGAGGAGGCGATCAATTCCGTTCCGGGCGTGCGCACGCTGACTTCGACCAGCCGCGAGGGTCAGAGCAATATCACGGTGGAGTTCAATGTCGGCGAGGACCTCGAGATCGCGGCCAATGACGTCCGCGACAAGGTCGCCAGCGCCCGCCGCAACATCCCGGCTGATGCCGATCCGCCGATTGTCCGCAAGGCCGACGCGGACAGCCAACCCGTCGTCTTCATCGCGGTCTACAGCCCGCAGCGCGATCTGTTGGCGCTGTCGGATATCGCGGATCGCCGCTTCAAGCCGACGCTGCAGACGATCCCCGGGGTGGCCGAGGTCCGCATCTGGGGCGAGAAGCGCTATTCGATGCGCCTCTGGCTCGATCGCAACCGCCTCGCGGCGCACAATCTCACTCCGATTGACGTGCGGGCCGCACTGGATCGGGAGAACGTCGAACTGCCCTCCGGGCGCATCGACGGCCAGCAGGTGGAGCTGAGCGTGCGCACGGCGAGTCGCTTCAGCAATGCTGAGCAGTTCAACGACATGGTGATCCGCTCCACCGGCGGCCGGGTCGTGCGCCTGCGCGATGTGGGCTATGCCTCGGAGGCGCCCGAGAACAACCGCAACCTGATGAAGCGAAACGGCGTACCGACCGTGGGCGTGATCCTTAGCCCGCAGCCCGGCGCCAATCAGGTGGACATCGCCGACGAGACCTACCGCCGGCTGGAGCTGATCAAGCGCGACCTGCCCGCCGACATCCAGGCGGAGGTCGGCTTCGACAACACCCAGTACGTGCGCGCCTCGATCATTGAGGTGCAGGAGACCATGCTCATCGCGCTGGGTCTGGTCGTTCTGATCATCTTCTTCTTCCTGCGTTCCTGGAAATCGACGATGATTCCGGCGCTGGTGATCCCGATCTGCCTGACCGGGTCATTCTTCATCATGTACGTGGCGGGCTACAGCATCAACGTGCTGACCCTGCTCGCCATGGTGCTCGCGATCGGCCTCGTGGTGGACGACGCGATCGTCGTGCTCGAAAATATTTTTGCGAAGATGGAAACGGGGATGCCCGTGATCGAGGCCGGCATTGAGGGCACGCGGGAGGTGTTTTTCGCGATCATCTCGACCACGGTGGCGCTGGTTGCGGTGTTCCTGCCCATTCTCTTTCTCGGCGGACTGACGGGGAAACTGTTCCAGGAATTTGCTGTGGTGCTGGCCGGGACCGTGGTGATCTCGGCCTTCGTGGCGCTCACGCTCACCCCGATGCTGTGCACCCGGGTGCTGAAGGGGCATGCGCATTCCCGCTTTTACGACCGGACCGAGCCCTTCTTCCGGGGGATGACGACTCTCTACCGCCGCCTGCTGACGGGCTTCATGCGTCAGCGCTGGATGGCGATGGTGATCCTGCTCGCGACCTGCGGCGTGGCCTGGCTGGGCTACCGCCAGCTTAAGAGCGAACTGGCTCCGATCGAGGACCGCTCCCGCATGCGCGTGACCATCACGGGTCCGGAGGGCGCGAGCTTTGACTACATGTTGGACTACATGGACCGCCTGACAGATCGGATCATTGCCGATTTGCCGGAGACGACCTCCATGATTGCGCAGACCGCTCCGGGCATGGGCGGCACGGGTGTCGCCAACACTGGATGGTTCCGCCTCTTTTTCACCGAGCCGGGCGAACGCGAGCGCACGCAGGCCCAGCTGGCCGCGGCGATGCAGCGGATCGGCACGACGATGCCCGAGGCCCGCGTGGTGGCGGTCCAGGACGCCACGATCAGCGTCGGCGTGGGCGGCGGTGCCCGCCTACCGCTGCAGTTTGTGATCCAGGGCCAGTCCTTTGAGCGCATTCGCGAAGCGCTGCCCCGGTTCCTGGAAAAGGCCGAAACCAATCCGGCGTTTGCCCGCGTGGATGTCGACCTGAAGTTCAACAAGCCCGAGGTCCGTATTGAAATCAACCGTGAGCGGGCGCAGGCGCTGGGCGTTTCGGCACGCGACATTGGCCAAACGCTGAATCTGGCCCTCGCCGAGCAGCGCTTCGGTTACTATCTGCGCGAGGGTCGCCAGTACCAGGTGATCGGTGCCCTGGTGCGTGAGCAGCGCGACGAGAATCTCGACCTGCGCAATCTGGCGGTCCCGAGTTCCAGTGGAGCGCCGGTGCGGGTGGATAATCTGGTGAGCCTGAGCGAGCGGATCAGTCCGCCCCAGTTGCTGCGCTTCAATCGCTATGTCGCCGCCACGGTGTCGGCCTCGCTGGCCCCGGGTTACACGCTGGGGCAGGGGGTTGAGGCGATGCAGGCGATTGCGCGGGAGACGCTGGACGAGACGTTCAAGACGGACCTTGTGGGCGAGGCGCGCGACTTGCGCGATTCGTCCTCGGGGACCTCGTTTGCCTTCATCTTTGCGCTCGTGCTGATCTACTTCGTGCTGGCGGCGCAGTTTGAGAGCTTCCGCGACCCCTTCGCCATCCTGCTGACGGTGCCGCTGGCGCTGGCCGGTGCGGTGTGGGCCCTCGTGGCGCTCGGTCAGACGATCAACATCTTCAGTCAGATCGGCATCATCATGCTGGTGGGCCTCGTGACTAAGAATGGCATCCTGATTGTGGAGTTCGCGAATCAGCAGCGCGCCAAGGGACTCGGCCCGCTGGAGGCGGCGCTGGAGGCCTCGGTCGCGCGCTTCCGTCCGGTGCTCATGACCAGTCTGGCCACCATGCTCGGCATTCTGCCGATCGCGCTGGCGCTCGGAGCCGGCGCCGAGAGCCGCCGTTCCATGGGCATCGCGGTGCTCGGCGGCCTGGCCGTCGGCACGGCGCTCACGCTCGTCGTGATCCCGGCGATGTACACCTTCATCACCAGCCGAGCGCGTCGCACGGTCGCCGAGGCGGATGCGGCGGCGGGTGCGGTGGGGCAGGCTGAGCCCGTGGGCAAGTAGACCCGGGCCGATGCCGGCGGCAACGCGCCGGGTGGTGCGCGGAGGTCCCTGAGCACACCCTCGACCGCGTCGAGGCGGACTGTCCGCGTTGTGGGCGAGCGCCGGCCCGGGTGTGAGGGCATTTCGCTGGGAAAACCCGTGGCGGAAGGCTGCGCCGGCGTCGCCTAATTCTAACGGTTCAAAAAAGAACACGTCGCCCGCGCCGCGGATTTGTTGCTCCTTCGGCGCGACCCTCGCTCTGCAACGTAAGCAAAGCCCATACCCCCTGATGAAGACTCGATTCCCTCTCGGCCGCGGCGTCTCCGCCGTCCTTGGCCTTACGGCTGCCGCCTGCGGCGCCTTTGCTCAGACCACCGCAAGCACCGCTCCGGCGCCGACGTCGAATGAGCCTGTGCTCAAGCTTGATCAGTTCACCGTCACGGCGGAGGGATCCTCCGGCTACCGTGCGACGAATTCGATCACGGCGACCGGCATCGGCACCCGCATCGCCGACACCCCGCTCGCGATCAGCGTGATCACGAGTGAGTTGATGAAGGACACCTCCGCCATGGAAATGCGCGAGGCGCTGAACTTTGTCCCTGGCGTCCTGACGAATCCGCGGTCCGAGTCGGCCGTGACGATCCGTGGATTTGGCGGCCTGATCTCCTACCGCAACGGTCAGTACCGTCGGCAGCTCATGACGACCTGGAACATGGACCGCATCGAGGTCATCAAGGGCCCGTCGGCCATCTTCTTCGGCGCCGTCCGTCCGGGCGGCATCGTGAACAACGTCACGACCAAGCCCGTCCTCTCCGGCGACTTCACCGACACCAAGGTCACATTCGGCAACGAAGGCCACTATCAGGCGGAGTTCTTCCACAACCAGGTGATCAACGATCAGCTGGCGATCCGCGTCGGTGCCGGCTTCATCGACGTCGGCGGCGAACGTGATTTCGAGTATCGGAAAGAGTACTACGGCGGCGTCTCGGCGCTCTGGCGCCTGAGCGAGCGTCAGCAGATCACCCTCGACCTCGAGGCAATCGATCGCAAGGTGTTCTACCTGAGCTCCTACCCGGTGCGCGCGCTCGCGAACTCGCGGGTGCTGGGCAATCCTGCGGCGATCGCGGCCCAGGCCACGCTCAATCGCCAGAACACCACCGCGGACTCGGCCAACCGGGCTTACCTGACGTCGCTCGGCTTTTCCGGGACCTTCGGGGCCGCAAACTTCGTTCCGCTCTATGACACGTTTGCTCCAATCGATTACGGAGTGAGTCTGAGCAATGACGCGACCCAGTGGCAGGAGGCCAACGCCGTTGATCTCGAATACCTTTTCCGGATCAACGACAGCCTCGTCTGGCAGTCCAGCCTGAACTACGCCTACGACAACACCACCGGTCTGCAGCCTTCGGATGGCGACACGCGCCCGTACGCCGATGGTACGTTCCGATTCCGCGTCGAGGAGTTTATCAACATCCGCAACTCGTACAACTTCGACAACAAGC
>CAYZCV010000136.1:0-9483 GCA_964476965.1 uncultured Opitutus sp.
TTCTTTCACTTCCTCCAGCTTGAACGGCTTGATGATGGCGATGATGAGTTTCATGCGGATGCGTGGATTGAGGGATGTAGCAGAGTGATGGTATTGCCCCACTCCGGCCCGGACCAGGCGGTCCGGACCAGAAACGGGGGCGTGAATTACGACTTATGGGCCGGGGTGAAGTCCGGGTAGGCCTCGTTGCCGTGCTCACCGATATCAAGCCCCTCGGTCTCTTCCTCGGCGGAGACGCGAATCCCCATCGTGACCTTGAGAACCAGGAAGACCACATAGGCGAAGACGAAGGTGAAGACACCGATGGCGGCGATGCCCGTCAGCTGGGACATCAGCTGCGCGCCACCCGCCAAGTTACCGAAGATGCCCACGGCCAGGGTGCCAAAGATACCGCACACGAGGTGAACGGAGAGCGCGCCCACCGGATCGTCGATCTTGAGCTTGTCGAAGAAGATGACCGAGAAAACCACGAGGACACCGGAGATGAGGCCGATGATGATCGAGGACATCGCCGCCATCTGGTCAGCACCGGCGGTGATGCCGACGAGGCCAGCGAGGATGCCGTTGAGCGCCATCGACAGATCGGGCTTCTTCAGGACGACCCAGGAGGTCAGCGCAGCACCCAATCCACCCGCGGCGGCCGCGAGGCAGGTCGTGGCCAGCACGAGGGACGTCAGCGCGGGGTTGGCCGAGAGGACCGAACCGCCGTTGAAACCGAACCAGCCCAGCCAGAGCAGAAACACACCAATCGTGGCCAGGGGCATCGAGTGACCAAGGATCGGCTTCACCTTGCCATTGCTGTACTTGCCCAGACGAGGCCCGAGGAGCAGCACGCCGGCGAGGGCACCCCAACCGCCCACGGAGTGGACAAGGGTCGAACCGGCGAAGTCGTAGAAGGGAGTTTCGAGATTGTTCAGCCAGCCATTGCCCCACTTCCACATGCCCGTGATCGGATAAGCGATGGCGACAAAGAGGACGGAAAAGATCAGGAACGCACTCAGTTTCACGCGCTCAGCCACCGCACCGGAGACGATCGTCGCCGCGGTTGCCGCGAACATGCCCTGGAAGAGGAAGTCGGTCCAGTAGGTGTAGCCCGCGTTGTAGACGTCGGTCAGGTTCGCGACGTCATCGCCCACGCTCACGCCGAACCCGGCGAAGCCAAACCAGCCCCCGGCATAGTCAGCGCCCGGGTACATGAGATTGAAGCCGCAGATCGCATAGGTCAGCAGGCCGATGCACGGGATCAGCGTGTTCTTGAACAGGATGTTCACCGTGTTCTTCGACTGGGTGAGTCCCGATTCAACGGTCGCGAATCCGAGGTGCATGATGAACACCAGCGCCGTGGCCAGCATCATCCAAATGTTGTTGGCCGTAAAAATCGCGTAGCCGGAAGACTCCTGGAACGCGGCGAGGTCGGCGTACTTCGGAGCCTCGGCGGCTGCTTCCTGGGCAAAGCCCTTGGAAATCAGGGCCAGCGCGGCGAAGGCGGCGAGCGTCTTCATCAGCGCGCGAGTCGTAATCGGGGACCGTAGCTTCATAGGGGAGGTGGCGTGGGTTGGAATCGGTTGGTTCGCTTATCACCGCGACAAGCCGGACTAAAAAAGCAGACGCTGTGCCAAAGGAACCACCCGGCCTGAATGTTTTTCATCCCACGTAATTTACGCTCCGAGAGCGGCTAACAAAAAGGCCGGATCCTTTGAAGGATCCGGCCCAAATGGTTTGAGAGGTTTGCCGCTCAGCTTACTCGGGAATCACCGTCTGGATGTGCAGCTCCTTGAGCTGCTTCGCCGTGACGGGAGTCGGGCTCTGCGCCATCAGGTCCTGCCCCTTCTGGGTCTTGGGGAACGCGATAACGTCACGAATGCTCGTCGTGCCGCAGAGCAGCGCGACCATCCGGTCGAGGCCAAAGGCAATGCCGCCATGCGGCGGTGCGCCAAAGGTGAAGGCCTTGAGCATGTAGCCGAAGCGGCTCTCGACGACGTCCGCCGGAATCTTGAGCACATCCTCAAAGACCTTCTTCTGCAGCGCCGGCTGGTGAATACGGATCGAGCCGCCACCCAGTTCCATGCCATTCAGCACCAGATCATAGTGCTGGCCGCGGACCTTCTTCGGATCGCTGTCGAGGTAGGCGATATCCTCCGGCACCGGCGAGGTGAACGGGTGATGGGTCGCGGCATAGCCGCCGCGCTCCTCGTCATAGGACATGAGCGGGAAGTCGATGACCCACAGGAAACGCCAGTCTTCGTGCCGGATGGTCATCTTGCCGCGTTTCACCAGCAGCTGCGCCGCCTCGAGGCGGATGCGCCCCAGAATTGCGCAGGCCTTCTCCCACGTCGCGGCGGCAAAGAAGACAACGTCGCCCTCCTCAATGCCGAGCTTCGCGGTGAGCGCGGCCTTTTCCGCCTCGCTGAAAAATTTGACGATCGGCGACTTCCACTCGCCCTTCTCCGCCTTGATGAAGGCGAGACCCTTGGCGCCGAGGGATTTTGCAATGTCCTCGAGGTTCTTGAGCTCACCCTGGGTCAGGTCGGCCAGTCCCTTGGCGTTGATTGCCTTGATCACGCCGCCGCCGGCCACCGTGGCCTGGAAGACCTTGAAGGCCGAATCCTTGAAGGTGTCCGAGAGATCGGTCAGCTCGAGGCCGAAGCGCAGATCGGGCTTGTCGACGCCGAAACGGTTCATCGCATCGATATAGGCCATGCGCTGGAAGGGCGTGGCGAGGTCCGTGCCCAGCACGTCTTTCCAGACCTTCTTCACCATGCCCTCAAAGATGCGATAGACGTCCTCGCGCGTGATGAACGAAGCCTCGACGTCCACCTGCGTGAACTCCATCTGGCGATCGGCGCGCAGATCCTCGTCGCGGAAGCAGCGGGCGATCTGGAAGTAGCGCTCAACGCCGGCCACCATCAGGATCTGCTTGAACTGCTGCGGCGACTGCGACAGCGCGTAGAACTGACCAGGGTGGATGCGCGACGGCACGAGGTACTCGCGCGCGCCCTCGGGCGTGCTCTTGAACAACGCGGGCGTCTCGACCTCGATGAACTCCTGGGAGTCGAAGTAGTCGCGGATCGCCTTGGTCGCCTTATGGCGCACCTGGAGGTTCTTCAGCATCTTCGGCCGGCGCAGGTCGAGATAGCGGTAGGTCAGGCGCAGGTCCTCGTTGACCTTGTCCCCGCCGACGTCGTCGAGCGGGAAAGGCGGCGTCTCGGACAGGTTGTGAATGGTCAGCTCGGTCGCATCGACCTCGATCGCGCCCGTCGGGAGCGTCTTGTTCACCGTGCCTTCGGGGCGGGCGACAACCAGTCCCGACACGCCGACGACCGACTCCGGCTTCAGGGTGGCCGCCTGCGCGCCCAGCGCGGCGTTCACGTGCGGGTCGAACTTGACCTGGGTGATGCCCTTGCGATCACGCAGGTCGATAAAGAGAATCCCGCCGTGGTCACGGATCGAATCGACCCAGCCAATCAGGGAAACGGACGACCCGAGATCGGCGGCGGAGAGCTGGGCACAGTGATGGGTGCGCTTCATGGAGGATGTAAGGGGTGATCTAAGCGGAAGCCGGCACCGCCGGGCAAGTATCAAGTGCCACCAGCCGCAAGCCCGAATGACGAAATCCGAATGACGAACGACCCCTTCCGTACCGCTATTCGGCATTCGGGCTTCGTCATTCGGGCTTACGCGGGCGTTAGCCCGCGATCAGCGACATCCCTGTCATCTCCGCCGGCTTGGGCAGGCCCATCAGGTGCAGCAGGGTCGGCGCGATGTCCGCCAAACGACCGCCCGAACGGGTCTTGGTGCCGGTCTTGGTCAGCCCCTCGCCCACGAGGAAGACCTCGACCAGATTGAGCGTGTGCGCGGTGTGCGGACCCTTGAGATCATAGTCCCACATCTGCTCGGCATTGCCGTGATCGGCGCAGACCACGGCCTTGCCGCCGACCGACTTCAGGGCGGCGAGCAACTCCCCCACTCCGGCATCCGTTGCCTCGCAGGCCTTGATCGTCGCCGGCAGGGAACCCGTGTGCCCCACCATATCCGGATTGGCGTAGTTGACCACGATCAGACCGTACTTGCCGGACAGGATCGCTTCCTTGGTCAGACGCGTGACTTCCGCCGCCGACATTTCCGGCTGCAGGTCGTAGGTCGCCACCTTGGGGCTGGCCGGACAGGCCCGGTCCTCGCCGGGAAAGGGCGTGGCACGGTAGTTATTAAAGAAGAACGTCACGTGCGGGTTTTTCTCGGTCTCGGCGCAGCGGAACTGCCCGATGCCCGCCGCCGCCACCACCTCGCCAAGAATATTTTTCAAGGGCGCCGGCTTGGGCGAGATGACCCGCACGGGCAGACCAGCCTCGTACTCGGTCATGGTCGCATAATAGAGATCGAGCTTCCGTCCGCGGTCGAAGCCATCGAATTGATCGAGGACAAAGGCCTTGGTGATCTCGCGCGGACGATCCCCGCGGTAGTTGTAGAACACGACCGCATCCCCGTCGCCGAACGTCGCCAGCGGCTGGCCGTCGGCTCCGACAATGGCCGTCGCGGGGACGAACTCGTCGCCCTTCTGCGTCTCGCTCAGCGGCTGGTCGTAGTAGGCCTGCACCGCGGCCTCGGCCGAGGTCGCCGTCGCGGCGATGGCACGACCGGACAGCAGGTCATAGGCTTTCTGCACCCGCTCCCAGCGATTGTCGCGATCCATCGCCCAGAAGCGCCCCGTCACCGAAGCGATGCGGCCATAACCAAGCTCTTTCAACTTGGCCTCCACCTGCCGGATATAGCCCAATCCCCCCGTGGGCGGCGTGTCGCGGCCATCAGTGAAGCCGTGGATGAACACGCGATCGCCGGGAATGCCGTCCGTGCGCGCCTGCACCAGCAGGCCGTAGAGATGCTCCAGCATGCCGTGCACGCCCCCGTCGGACACAATGCCCATCAAGTGGAGCTTGGCCGTCGGCGAGGCCTTGATCCGCGCGACCACCCCGTGCCACACGGCATTGGAGGCCAGCTGCTTCTCGGAAAAGAGTTTGTTCAGCCGCACCAGCTCCTGGTCCACGATCCGGCCGGCGCCAATGTTTTCGTGGCCCACCTCGGAATTGCCCATCTGGCCGTCGGGCAGGCCGACATCGAGCCCGCTGGCACGGATGAGCGCCATGGGAGAGCCGGCGCGCAGGGCGTCATCGGCCGGCTTGCGGGCCAGCGCCACCGCATTGGTGGACGCCTGCTCGGGGTGCGAATTGCTGCCCCAACCGTCACGGATGATCAGAAGAACCGGCGCGCGCGAAGTGCTCATAGAGGATGAGCCTCCACGGATGACAGGCGTCCGGAAGGACGAAAGCGAAAACGTGCGAGAATCCGCCTGCGGAAAACCCGGCAGGACGCGGGCGACCTTTGGGTTGGCTCCTGCAGGTTTCCCTTTCGCCCCCCGCGATCTGACCCGTCCGGCGATCGCAAACCGGCTGCGGGGTCACGCGGGGATCGCTTCGGCCATTTGACTTTGCCCGGATTTTTCCGACCAATGCACCCGCATGCCCAAACGCGCCGTCCTCCTCGCCAATCTCGGTTCGCCTGACTCCACGTCCACTCCCGACCTTCGGAAGTACCTGAACGAGTTCCTCGGCGACGATCGCGTCATCGACCGGCCCAAGTTCAAGCCCCTGCGCAAGCTTCTCGTCCACGGCATCATCGTCCCCCTGCGGTCGCCCCGTTCGGCCAAGGCCTACCAGGAAATCTGGACCGACCAGGGATCACCCCTGGTCGTCACCTCGAAGAGTGTGCAGAAGAAACTGGCCGCCACCCTCGGGGCCGAGGCACCGGTGTACCTCGCCATGCGCTACGGCAATCCATCGATCGCATCGGTCATCTCCCAGATGGTCGCGGATGGGATCGAGGAAGTGCTGATGTTCCCGCAGTACCCGCATTACGCGATGTCCTCGTGGGAAACCGTCGCCGTGAAGATCTACGAGGAGGCCGCCCGGCTCGCCCCGGCGATGAAAATCACCAGCGTGCTGCCCTTCTACGAGGACGCCGACTACATCGAAGCCCTCTATCAGGTCACGCAGCCCTACCTGAACCAGCCCTACGACCACCTCCTGTTCAGCTACCACGGCATCCCCGTCCGCCACCTGCGCGAGAGCGACGCCTCCAAGGGTCACTGCACCGTCGTGGCTGACTGCTGCAATACCTGCTCGGCAGCCCACGCCACGTGCTACAAGGCCCAGCTGACCAAGACGACGCAGGCCTTCGCCCGGCGCGCGCAACTCGACCCGGCCAAGTGGTCGATCTCCTTCCAGTCCCGTCTCGTGGGCGAGCCCTGGCTCTCACCCTACACGGACCATAAATTCGAGGAATTCCCCAAGGAAGGGAAGAAGCGCATCGTGGTCATGACCCCCGCCTTCGTTGCCGACTGCCTCGAAACCCTCGAGGAGATCGCGGGCGAAGGTAAGGAGGAATTTCTCCACGCCGGGGGAGAGTCGTTCCAGCACGTCCCCTGCCTGAACGACCAGCCGCCCTACATTGATTTCCTTGCCGGCCGGGTCCGCCGTTGGCTCGGCGGCGAGACGCCTACCAAGACGGGCGTGCTGCAGCACGCCGAGACCCTCGCCAGGGCCTAGCTCAGCGGGCCGCCGCGAGGCATTAGGGTGTGTCCCCTAACCGGGGGCTGCGCTTTCCTATTGTTCGCGCCCTGCCGCCTGCTAAGCTTGTCGCCGGGTCTGCGGGAGGCGTAGGCCCCTCTTGCGGCTGCGTGCCGCTATCCCACTCCGGCCTTGAGCGACGTCACTTCAGCATCGACTTCCGATTCGACGGGCAATTCCCGGCGGACCGGCGCGGCTGTGCCCACGTCGGCGCACCTCACCCTCGCCGCCAACGGGCGGGTCCTGCAGGCCAACGCCGGCGCCGGTCGGCTCTGGCAGACGGAGGTCGCCAAACTCGCGGGCATGCCACTGCCCTCGCTCTTCTGCTTTGAGATTGTCTCGGCCGATCCGGAGTGGGCCGAGGCCCAGTGGGATGTCCTGCTCTCCGGCGCACAGGACCGCGCCATCACGCTGCAGGCCCAACCCTTTGAATCCGGGCCGGTGGACGTCCAACTCCGAATCGAAGCCGCCGCCGGCGGAGACGCGGCCTACTTTGCGACCGTCACTCCGGCCGCCTCCGTCTCCAAAGACGCCTCCGCCGAGTCGATGCCGGGCAATCTGCTCCCCGCCCACGGCCCGGTGGGCTTCTTCGATCTCAATTTCAAGTCAGGGCGCATCCTTTACTCGGCCGCTTGGAAGCGTCAGCTCGGCTACGCCGAACACGAACTCGCCGACACCTACGACTCGTGGCTCAAGCTGATTCATCCTGATGACTCCAGCGCCGCCCCGGATCAGGTGCGCAAGAAGCCCACCGGGGCGAGCTCGCGCAGTTTTTCCGTGGAAATCCGCATGCAGCATCGCCGCGGCCACTGGGTCTGGCTCCAGAGCAGCGGAGTCCAGTTCTTCAGCCCCGAGGGCCGGCTGGAGCGAGTGACGGGAGTCCATCTCGACATCTCCGAGCGCAAGGAAATCGAGGAACAGAGCCTGCTCGCCGATGAGCGGCTGGAGCGGCTCGGCGGTGACGACGCGCTCGCCGTCTTCGACCTCGATTTCGTCCATCAATCCTACTGGTTCTCGCCCGGCTGGAGCCGGCTGACCGGACTCGAGTCAACCAACGAGGCCAATGACCAACTCGCCGCCTTCGGCGCGGCGCTCCCTCCGGAGGCCACCGAGGCCGGGGTGGCGGCCTTTCTCGAGGCCCCCGCGTCGGGTCAGCCGTCCTTTCTCGCCCCCGTCACCCTGCGCCACGCGGACGGCGGCGAGTGCCCCGTCCTGCTCGGCGCCCACCGCCAGTACTCACGGAAGCGCGAGCTGATTCGCGTGGTCGGCTATGCGGTCCCGCTGCCCGTGGGCACGGCGCCGGTCAGTGCGCTGCCCGCGTCAGCCCCGCAAGCGGCGCGCGGCTCGACTGACGATCCGCTCCTCGCCAGCGCCCTCGGCTTGCTCGGCGAGGGCGTCATCCTCGCCGATCCCCAGGGGCTCGTCGTCTATCTCAACCCGCGCGCCGAGCGCCTCACCGGGACCCTGCTGGCGTCCGCCCGGAACCAGCCGCTCTCCGATGTGTTCCGCCTGGTGAATCGCGCCGACGGTCGTCCCGACGACAGCGCGATCGATCTGGTGCTGGGCGCCGAGGAGACGCCCCGCCTGCACACCGACCATGCGCTGGCGACGGGGACCGAAGCCGCGCCCCTCCCCATCGCTTGGGCCGCCGGCCAGGCCCGGGATGCGGCGGACCGGATTGCGGGCACCGTGGTGGTCTTCCGCGATCCGGCGGAGATGACGCTCACGCCGGAGGAGCTGATTCGGGCCAATCGCTTTGACGCGCTGGGCCAGCTCGCCGGCGGCATTGCCCACGATTTCAACAATCTGCTCACGACCATCCTGGGCGGCGTGTCGCTCGCCCGCGAAAATCGCGACTACTCCGGGCTCGAGGATGCGGAGAAGGCCTGCGCCGCGGCGAAGGGCCTGACCAAGCAATTGCTCGCGTTCGCCAAGGGCAGCGGCGGCGCCCGCCAGCAGGTGGCCGCCCCGGCCGAACTCCTGCGCGACGCCATCCGCATCGCGGCGGCCGGTTCCACGGCGAAGATTGAGGTCGACGCGGCGGAGTCCGCCGGTCCGGTCGAGGTGGATCGCGGCCAGATGCTGCAGGTTTTCCAGAACCTGATCATCAACGCGATTCAGGCCATGGCGGATCCGTCCAAGGGCGTGATCCAGCTCCGCGCGGACAATATCGAGCTCAAGGCCGACGAACTGCCGCCGCTCGCCGAGGGTCGCTACGTCCAGTTCGAGGTGCGCGACAACGGCAGCGGCATTCCGCCCGCCATTCTTGAGAAGATCTTCGATCCGTTCTTCACCACGAAGAAATCCGGGACCGGCCTGGGCCTGGCCACCGTGCTCTCGATCGTGCGCCGCCACGGCGGACAGATCGGCGTCGATTCCACCGTGGGCACAGGGACCGCCTTCACCGTGTTCCTGCCCGTGGCCGACCGGCCCATTGAGGTCGAGGCCCGGCGCGCCGCATCGCTCCGCTTCGGCACCGGGCGCATCCTCTTCATGGATGACGATCCGAAGATCTGCGACCTCACGGCCAGCATGCTGACGAGCCTCGATTACACCTTCGACATCGCCAAGCATGGCGAGGAGGCGATCACGCTGTACCGGCGCTACCTCAAGATCGGCCGGCCCTACGATGCCGTCATCATGGACCTCACCATCGTCGGCGGCATGGGCGGCGAGGAGGCCTTCCGCGAGCTGCGTGAGCTCGATCCGGACATTCGCGCCATCGTGTCGAGCGGCTACGACAATGACGAGATGGCGCAGCGCTTCCTCGACCTCGGATTCTGCGGCTACCTGACCAAGCCGTACCGGGTCGGCGAATTGGGCAAGATCCTCAAGACCGTGCTGGGGAAGTGAGCGATGCCCG
>CAYZCV010000137.1:0-9294 GCA_964476965.1 uncultured Opitutus sp.
CCTGAATCCGCCGCAGATTGTCGCAGACAATGGCCGCGGCGACTCCGGCGTTGAGCGACTCCGCTCCGCCGATCTTCGGAATGGTCACCAGGCGTGTCACCCGCGTGCGCACCGCCTCCGTCAGCCCGCGGCCCTCGCTGCCGATCACGATCACGGCATCGCGCAGTGCCGGGAGGTGGTGGACGTCGTCGCCGCCGAGGTCACACCCAAAGACCGGAACCGTCAGACCGTTGAGCGCCGGGTCCAGCGGGAGCGTGATCGTCCGGACGCGGCTGAAGGAGCCCATGCTCGCATTGATCACCTTCTGGGAAAACAGGTCGGCGCAATCGGGGGACAGCAGCACGCGATCCAGTC
Source organism: uncultured Opitutus sp. (assembly GCA_964476965.1). GTDB lineage: Bacteria > Verrucomicrobiota > Verrucomicrobiia > Opitutales > Opitutaceae > CAMAXB01. Next base: position 355 of record CAYZCV010000137.1, read on the forward strand.
CGAACCAGTCGGCCACGCGCAGCAGCGTGCCGACATTTCCGGCATCCTGCACGCCATCGAGGGCGAGGGTCAGCCCGCGATTGAGCTCACCCGCCGCAAGCGGGATGCGCTCAATCCGGCCCACCGCGAGCACGGGCGAAGGGGTGGGGAAGTGGCTGATGCGCTCCATCTCGGCGGCGGAAACGGAGCGGACCCGCGGGTCGCCGCGCGGCCCGGTCCAGTCGTCGCGGACATACAGCTCGGCGAGGGCTGACCCGGCGGCGAGGAGTTCCCCGACCACCTTGCTCCCCTCGACGACATAGGCGCCGGCCGCTTCGCGCTCCTTCTTTTCCTGGAGGGAGCGCAGGCGGGAGATTTCGGCCTTGGTCAGTGGCATCACGGGACCAAAGGGGATCGTCCCGAGGTTGGCAAAGCCTCGTTGCACCCGCGTTCCGTCACGCCCGCGTCACCTAGGTCACGGACACGTGGCTGCCGCGTTAAGATTCGGTGGCAGCAGGGGCGGGGCGTTGACGCAAATTTTTCCCGGCGTGCAGCGTGGGCCTTTCCTTCCAAGCCCATGCAAATCCTCCTCCGCTGCCTCCTGCTGATTGGCGTCGTCTGTGTCACGACGCTTTCTGCGCAGACTCCCGCCACCGGCTCCCTGGCCGGGCGCGTAACCGATTCGGCCACGAGCCTGCCGCTTGGGGGCGCCCGGGTCACGGTGACCGGTACGGCCCTCGAAACCTACACCAATTCGGCGGGCGACTATGTGCTGTTGAATGTGCCGGCGGGCGCCCAGGCCCTGGTCATCAGCTACGTGGGCTATCCCAACGAGCGGGTCACGGCGACGATCACGGCCGGCCAGACCGCGCGCGCCGATGCCGCTTTCGGCACGGGTGCGATTGAGATGGACCGCTTCGTGATCGAGGGATCGCTGGTCGGGACCGCCCGCGCCATCAATGAGCAGCGCGGTGCTGACACGCTGACCAACATCGTGGCCGCCGACGAAATCGGCAATTTTGCTGACCAGAACGTCGCCGAGGCGCTGCAGCGCGTGCCCGGGGTCTCGCTCTATCGCGACCAGGGTGAAGGCCGCTACATCGTACTCCGTGGTCTCAACTACAACTACACCAACGTGAAGGTGAACGGCGCGAGCTTCGCCGGCGCCGATCTCGGCGAACGTGCGACTGCGCTCGACGTCGTCCCGACCGACATGCTGGCCTCGATCGAGATCACCAAGGTGGCTACGCCCGACCTCGACGGCGAGGGCCTCGGCGGCCAGGTCAACGTCAAGACCAAGAGCCCCTTCGATGATCCGGGCTTCAAGCTGAGCCTCGACGCGCAGGGCCAGTACGCGGAGCTGGATGGAATCTACAGCAAGAAGTTCAATTTGACGCTCTCCGACACCTCGGACGACGGCAAATGGGGTTACCTGATCGCCCCCACCTGGCAGGAGCGCGAGTTCGGTTCGCACAACGTCGAAATGGGCGACTGGCGCGAGGCCACCTCGCCGAGCGGGAGCAAGCATCTCACCATCGATGAACTTGAGTTCCGCGAGTACGAGATCCTCCGCACGCGCTACGGCGCCGCCGGCGCGATCGAGTTCAAGCCCAACGAAACCGATCTCTATTATCTGCGCGCCACCTACAGCCGTTTCTCCGATGAGGAACTGCGGCACCTGAGCCTGATTCCGTTTGTCGAGGGCACGGGCATCACCGCGCTGAATGACACGTCGGCCACCATCACGGGCGTTCGCCGTTACGCCCGCCGGCTGCGGATCCGCGAGAAGGACCAGGAGGTCTTCGCGGCCGTCCTCGGGGGCGAACGTCGCATCGGTTCGTGGCTCGTCGAGGGCCACCTCGGCTACACGATTGGCGAAGAGCGCCGTCCGGATGAACTCGTCGCCCGCTTCCGCCGCAACACCCGCGACCAGACCTTCACCTACTCGTTCGCCGATCCCTACAATCTCCAGCTGACGCAGCTTGCTGGGGCGTCGCTGACGGATCCCGCGAACTACAACTTCCAGCGTGTCGACCTCGCCAATGAGGCCGGCGAGGAAAACGAACTCGATGCCGCGCTCGACCTGCGGCGCGACCTCGATACGGTCAATCCTGCCTACTTGAAGGCCGGTGCGCGCTTCCGGGCCAAGGAGAAGAACAGCGAGGCAGAAGTGTATGAACTCACCGGTGCTCCGGCTTCCTTCACTTTCGCCAATGTCGCGGGCGGCCTGAGCAACTATCCTTACCTCAAGGTTCCTCTGATCGATGCGGAAAAGGTCAAGCAGGCGTTCTACAGCAACCGGGCTGCGTTCACCGGCGTTCGGGTGTTCGAGGACAGCGAGACCGATGACTGGGACCTGAACGAGGATGTGCTTGCTGCCTATGCGATGGGCTCGATGACCTTCGGCAAAACCAACGTCATCGCGGGGGCCCGGGTCGAGCGCACCAAGTTCGACACCACGGGCAAGGAACTCGACCTGGCCGACGAGACATCGACGCGCGTCTCCTCGAGCCGCAGCTACACCAACTGGCTGCCCGGCATTTACTTCCGCCACGATCTGAACGACCGTCTGGTTCTCCGGGCTTCCTGGTCGAACTCACTCGCGCGTCCGAACTTTGGCGACATCGCCTACCGCACCCGCATCAACGAAGACGACGGCGAGATCTTCATTGGTAACCCGAATCTGGAGACCCTGGAATCGACCAACTGGGACGCTTCTGCTGAATATTACCTGCCCTCCCTCGGCCTGGTTTCCGCCACCGTCTTCCTGAAGGAGATCGAGAACTTCAGCTACGAGATCACGATTCCGGGCGGCGATCCGGTCGCATCACGCGGCTACGATCTCACCACGTTCCGCAACGGCAGCAAGGGCGAGATCCGCGGCGTCGAGCTGGCCTACCAGCAGCAGTTCAGCTTCCTCCCGGCTCCCTTTGACGGACTCGGCCTCCAGGCCAACGTGACTTTTTCGGACAGCGAGGCGACCTACCCGACCCGCCCGGGCGAGGAGGTTCGCTTCATCGGCCAGTCCGATCAGATCGCCAATCTGGGTATCTCCTATGAAAAGTCCGGCTTCTTCGCCCGCCTCGCTTTGAACACGCGCTCGGAACGCCTCCGCGAGGATGAGCCGCTCGGCGGCGATGTGCTCGAGGATTTCTGGGTCGATGACTTTGCCCAGCTCGACCTCAGCCTGCGCTACCGCTTCAGCGATCGCTGGACCGTCTACGCCGACCTGATCAACCTGACCGATGAGCCGTTCCGCGTCTTCCGGAAGACCCCGGGCCGTCCGGACCGCCCCGGCCAAATCGAGGAGTACGGCATCAGCGCGAACTTCGGGGTAAAGTTTGATCTCTGATTCACCCTAACGGGTTTGGCTAGGATGAGACTGTCCGGCTCCCGCCGGGCAGTCTTTCCGCATTCACCCCTCATCTCCTCCATTCCGACTTCGCAAACTCCTGCCGCCATGCTGTCCATCCTTCGCTCCCTGCTCCTCCCGCTCGCCGGCCTCGCGCCCCTCGCGTTCGCCCAGCCGTTGCCCGATCCCGATGCCCGCAATGCCACGCCGCTCAAGCCGCGGGTCGTCACCACGGCGTCGAAACACGACACCGATGACCCGGCGATCTGGATCAACCGGGCCAATCCGGCCGACAGCCTCGTGCTCGGCACGGACAAGGACGTCGATGGGGCCATCCGGGTCTTCGGACTCGATGGGCGTGAACGGGTGGATCTGTCCGTGCGCGGGATCGTCCGTCCCAACAATATCGATATCGCCTACGATGTGCCCTTCGCCGGCGGTAAGGTCGACATCGCGGTGGTCGCGGAGCGCTACGCCCACCGCCTGCGGGTCTACCGTCTGCCCGACATGGCCCCAATCGACGGTGGTGGTATTCCGGTTTTCGAAGGCGAGCGGGCGCGGGATGTCATGGGGATCGCGCTCTACACCCGCCCCGCGGATGGCGCGGTCTTCGCGATCGTGAGCCGCTCGGATGCGGGCGCTCCGCGCGAGGGTTACCTCCACCAGTATCGTCTGGTCGATGACGGCACGGGCACGTTGCGCGGCCTGTTCGCCCGCGCCTTCGGGACCTGGAGTGGGAAGAAGGAAATCGAGGCGATCGCCGTCGATCAGGAGCTGGGCTTCGTTTATTACAGCGATGAGACGGCGGGCATCCGCAAGTACCTCGCCGATCCGGCCGCTGAGGATGCCGAGGACGAGCTGGCGTTCTTCGGCACGACGGGCTTCGCCGAGGACCACGAGGGCATCTCGATCTATCCCACCGCTCCCGGGAAGGGCTACCTCCTCGTCTCCAACCAGCAGGCGAACACCTTCCGGATCTTCCCTCGCGAAGGCACGGCGGCCAATCCGCACGAGCACCCGCTGGTTTCCAGTGTGCGCACCTCCACCCTCGATAGTGATGGCAGCGACGTGACCCGGGCCGCCTTGCCGGGCTTTCCCGGCGGCCTCTTTGTGGCGATGTCGACCGACAAGACCTTCCATTTCTATGCCTGGGATGACCTTGCGACAGCCGCGGGCCTGCCGGCGGCGCCGACTCCCTAAAAAAACACCCTGCAAATTTCTGTAGGCCTGCTAGGGGAAGAGCGTACGCCATCATGAAACGCTTTCTCCCGCTCGTTGCCCTCGTCTCGTTGCTGGCCCTCATCGCCGTCCCGCTCTGGGCGGCGAATGCCACCAGCCCAGTGGCCCCCGCAGGAGACAAGTCTCCCGCCGCGCCCATCGCCGGCGCGATCTCCACGGTCACGGGCATGGCGATTTCGCCCCTCCTCGGCACCGGTGCCTACGGGGCCTATCAGTATTTCCGCGCGCCGGCGGAACAGCGCGCCGCGCTTCCGTGGTATGCGCAGACGTCGTTTTGGCTGCCCGCCCTGGTCATTGTCGGTGCCTGCGCCCTGAAGGATGCCCTCGGCGCCGCGCTGCCCCCGGGCTGGAAGAAGCCATTGGATGTATTGGAGACGGTTGAGAACAAGGCGACCGGACTGGTCGCGGCGGGCGCGGTGGTGCCCTTCACGATGGCGGCGGTCTCCAAGATGATCATCGGCGACGCCTCCTCGTCGGTCGATCCGCTGGTCTCGACCGGCGTCGCCGCGATCCATGTCGCCGCCTTCGACATATCCTGGCTGCTTAACATCCTGACCGTCCCGTTCGGCATCGCCGTCTTCGCTGTGGTGTGGATGGCGTCTCACGCGATCAACGCGCTGATCCTGCTCAGTCCGTGGGGCGCGATTGATGCCGTGCTGAAGAGCGCGCGCACCGGGGTGCTGGGCCTGCTGACCCTCTCGTCGATGCTCAACCCCTGGATCAGCGCAGCGCTCTCGGTCGTCATCATCATCATCGCCTACCTCGTCTCCGGCTGGGCCTTCCGGCTCTTCATCTACGGCAGCATCTTCAGCTGGGATTTCTTCACGCTCCGCCGCTCGCGCTACCGGGTGAATCCAAACGAGAACAAGGTCTTCGCCGGCGGCAACCTGCCCGAGGTCCCCGTCCGCACCTATGGCAAGCTCCGTCAGACCGACTCCGCCGTCGTCTTCACCTACAAGCCTTGGCTGGTGCTGCCCGAGCGCTCCGTCACGATCACCGATCCCACCCTCGTGGTGGGCAAGGGGCTCTTCTTCTCCACCGTGATCACGGGCAAGGAGGAGACCTACTTCATCCTCCCGCCTCGCTTCCGCGGCCATGAGGAGGAACTGGTCAAGGCCTACGGCTGGGGCGGCGTGGAGCCCGCCGGTCTGCGCAAGGCCTGGAGTGTTCTGCGCGAGTTGTTTGGCGGCAGCGCGGCCAAAGTTCAGGTCGCCTGAACGGCGGCTGCGGTTACCCCTGATCGGGTGGTAGGTAAACAGCCCATGGTGGCTGGGCGCCGCGGCGCGTAGACTGGAGGGGAGTCGAGCTACCGTTGCTCCGACCAAACCTCCTCCTTCATGATCTCCACGACCCTTGATCGCGCTCCGTCCCGCTGGATTCGCTTCATCGCCTGCAGCCTGGTCCTCGCCCTCGGGCTCCATGCCCTAGCCCCGTCCGCGCTGGCCGGTCCGCTGTCTTCCTCGGCCTACCTCGCCGAATCCACCCGGGAGGCCGATCTCGCGACCATCCAGTCGACCCTCGAGAACAAGGTCGTGCAGGAGCGCCTAGCCGAGCTCGGTTTCACGCCCCTGGAAGTCCAGCAGCGCCTCGCGCATGCGACCGATGCCGAACTTCACCAGCTCGCCACCGAATCCGAGGCGCTCGCCGCGGGCGGTGTCGCCGGCCTGATCGTGACCGTTCTCCTCATCATCCTGCTGGTGGTCGTGATCCTGCGGATCACGCTCAACGAGCCGGCCGGTCCTGATATCCTCGCCATCGCCTGAGCCGATGCGTCGGCTTTTCGCGGTTGGCGCTGGGTTGCTCCTGGCCTTGTTCCCCGTGACCCGCGGTGAGTCCGCGGGCACGGGCGCGCCGGCGGCGCGCCTGGCGCTGGCCCCGCAGTCCAACGCCTTCTTCCAATGCGGCCCGACCACCCTCGCGGCCGTGTTGGCGTTTTACGGTACCGTGGTGCCGGAGCAGACGATCTCGGACGCCATCTACAGCCCGACCGCCCGCGGCGTGCTGCTCACCGACATGGCCTGGTTCGCTCGCGGCCAGGGTTATGTGACGTCCGTCCGCACGGGCACGCTGGAGGATTTGCAGCAGGCCCTCGCCGCCGGGCATCCGCCGATCGTCCTGCTCGATTTGGGCGTGGCCGGACTCAAGAAACCCCATTTCACCGCCCTCCTCGGCCAGAGTGAACGCGGGCTGCACTTTCAAGATCGCTCGGACGATGGCGGCGTCGTCTCGCTCGAAAAATTCACCCGCCAATGGAAACGCGCTGGAAACCAATTTCTCCTCGTCACGCGCTCGCCCTGATCGCCCTGGTCGTTGCCGCGGGCCTGACGGGCTGCTCCACGCTCGGCGTTCGTCCGCCCGCCGACGCGCTGACGCCGGTGGAGCACCTCAATCTCGGCATCAGCTACGAGCACGCGGGCAAACTCGAACTCGCCCTGCGCGAGTATGAGCGGGCGGCAGTCGGAGCGGTCCGCAGCCGCGCCCTGACCTGTCAGGGCAACATCTTCCTCGCCCGGCAACAATGGACGGAAGCGGAAGCCCGTTACCGCGCGGCCCTCGAGCTCGAGCCCAATGACCTGCTGGCGCTCAACAATCTCGCCTGGCTGCTCGGCCGCCAGGGTCGGTCCCTCGATGAGGCGGAGCGTCTGATCCGCCACGCCCTGACGCTCAACCCCGAGCCGCGGGCGGACCTTGAGGATACGCTGGCGACGGTCCTGGCTGCCAGAAGGCCGGCCGCGGGGCCGTAGCGGCGCCCGTCTTTCGTCTGGCAACACCCGGGTCGCGGCGGATAATGCCGGGCATCATGGCGTTGTCTTCCCCCGTGGCGTTTCGCCGCTTGTTTGATGAGATCGGCCGCGTGGATGCGGTCGGGGTGGAGGAGCGCGTCGCCAAGTACGCGACCCGCTCGATCAAGAAGGCCTCCAAGCTCTGGGGCCTGCGCACGGCCGTAACGATGGTCGATCTTACCACGCTCGAGGGCAAGGACACCCCGGGCAAGGTCGCCTCGCTCTGCGTCAAGGCGGTCCACCCGCATGACGACCCCACCATCCCGCCGGTCGCGGCGGTGTGCGTCTACCCGGCCATGGTCCGCCACGCCCGGCGCGCGCTCGGCGCGGGCTCGCGGGTCAAGATCGCGTCGGTCGCGACCGCCTTCCCATCGGGCCAGGCCCCGCTGCGCACGCGCCTCGCCGAGGTTACCGCCGCCGTTGCCGACGGCGCCGATGAGATCGACATGGTGATCAACCGCGGCGCCTTCCTCGCGGGCGAGTTCGCCCGGGTGCAGGATGAAATCTCTGCGGTGGTCGAGGCCTGCGGCAAATCCGCGCTCAAGGTCATCTTCGAGACCAGCGAGCTCGAGACCTACGACAATATCCGCGCGGCCTCCTTCCTCGCCATGGAGGTCCTGCGCGAGGGCGATTTCATCAAGACCAGCACGGGCAAGACCTCGGCCAACGCCACGCTCGGCAACAATCAGGTGATGATCGATGCGATCCGGGACTTCTACCTCGATACCAACATCGCAATCGGCATGAAGCCCGCCGGCGGCATCCGCACCGCCAAGCAGGCGCTGACCTTCCTCGTCGCGATCAAGGAAACCCTCGGCGACGCATGGCTGACCAATGCCCGCTACCGCTTCGGGGCCTCGTCCCTCCTCAACGACCTCCTCCGGCAGCTCGAGAAGGAGCGCACCGGCGCCTACCAGGCCCCGTACCACTTCAGCGAAGCCGCCGAGAGCTATTAACCCTTGGTTGATCTGTCATGTCTGTCTCCACCAAAAAATCTCCTGCTCGACGCAGCTCCCGTCCCGAACTGATCTTTGGCGATCTGTGGGCCTTCGATCCCGCGCCCGAGACGGCAGATCCGAAGCTCAAGTCGCGCTACGACCTGTTCATCAACGGGCAGTTCGTCGCTCCGAAGAAGGCCGCGTACTTTGCCTCGATCAACCCAGGCAACGAGCAGCCTCTCGCCGAGATCGCCCTGGCCGGAGCTGCGGATGTTGACGCCGCCTACCAGGCCGCGGCCAAGGCTTTTCCCGCGTGGTCAAAACTGCCCGGGGCCGAGCGCGGCAAGTACCTCTACCGCCTCGCGCGTCTCCTGCAGGACCGCGCCCGTGAGTTTGCCGTCGCGGAAACGCTCGATGGCGGCAAGCCGATCAAGGAAGCCCGTGACTTCGATGTTCCGATGGCCGCCGCCCACTTCTTCTACCACGCCGGTTGGGCCGACAAGCTGGCCTATGCCTTCCCCGGTGCAAAGGTGGCCCCGCATGGCGTGGTCGGTCAGGTGATCCCCTGGAATTTTCCGCTGCTGATGCTCGCCTGGAAGATCGCCCCGGCGCTCGCCGCCGGCAACACGGTCGTCCTCAAGCCGGCCGA
>CAYZCV010000138.1:0-2621 GCA_964476965.1 uncultured Opitutus sp.
TGAAATCCGGTGCGTTCCGCCAGCGCCATCAGACGCGTCCGCAGCTCGCCCTCGGGCAGCGGGGTCAGCTTGTTGAAAAGCGGCAGGATCAGTTTCGGGTAAAGCACGATCATCAGGAGCTGAAAGCCCATGATCAGCACAAAGGCCCCGATCCACCAGGACGTGCCGATCCAACGAACCAGGGACAGCAGCGCCCAGAGCAGCGGAAATCCGATGATCACGCCGAGCGCGGCTCCCTTCAGCTTGTCGGTCAGCCAAAGGGCCGGCGTGCTCTTGTTGAAGCCGAAGCGCGCCTCCAGTCGGAACTGCGCGATCCACTCGAACGGCAGGCTCGGGAGACCGATCAGGAAACTGGCCAACAAAATGAAGAGCGCGTCGTCCCAAGTCGCGTCAGGCGCCCACGCGGCCACCTGCCCGAACAGCCAGGGCAGGATTCCGCTGGTCAGGACCAGCGCGAGGACTCCGGCATCGAAGATGAGTTCCAACCTCCCCAGACGATTCTTCGCCAGCGTATAGTCAACTGATTTGCGATAAGTATCCGTGTCCATGATTGCCGCGGCCGCCTCAGGAGGGCGATTCGCATGGCGCCGGACTTCGGCGCGGTTGAGGGCGCCGAGCCACAACTCGGCGGCCAAGCGGGCAACAATCAGCACGAGGACCAGCAGGAGAAGCATGCAGGCAATCCATGCACTTTTCCCGGAACGCCAACTCAAAAGGCCGCTTCCCCACCGCCGCCCTGATCCCCCTGGCCCAAAGATTGATTGAAAACGCCTTCCCATCCCGCATGGTGTTCCGGGTGGAAACCAAGGCCACCCGCACCCTTTCCTTCGAGGACGCCCTCGCTGAGCTCGAATCCATCGTCGAATCGATGGAATCGGGCCAGGTTCCGTTGGCTGAGCTCCTAGCTAAGTTTGAAGATGGCAATAAGTTACTCAAGATCTGCGAAGCCCGGCTTAAGGATGCCGAGCTTCGGATCGAGCAACTCGCCAAGCAGAAGGACGTGCTGACGGCCTTTGCGGCGACCGAGACCCCGCGCGAGGCCTAAGCCCGGCAGCGAGTGGTCCCCTTCCCTTTTTGTCGATGAACACTTCTTCCGAGGCCCAGGCTTCACCGAAAGGTCCGCGCTTGCTGGACGGCATTCGCGGCCCCGCCGATGTCAAAGGCCTTTCGGCCACGCAACTTCCGCAACTCGCGCAAGAGATCCGCGAGGAGATCATTGCGGTCACCGCGACCAACGGAGGCCATGTGGGCCCGAACCTAGGCGTGGTCGAGCTGACCATCGCGCTGCATCGGGTATTCGATACGCCGAACGACCAGTTCGTCTTCGACGTCGCCCACCAGGGCTACGTGCACAAGCTGCTGACGGGCCGGGGCGGCGAGTTCTTCCGGAACCTGCGCCGCACCGGCGGGGCCAGCGGTTTCCTCATGCGCGGCGAGAGCGCCCACGACAGCTTCGGCGCCGGTCACGCGGGTACCGCTCTCAGCGCGGCGCTTGGCATGGCCACCGCCCGCGATCTGCGGGGCTCGTCCGAGCACGTGGTGGCCCTGTGCGGCGACGCTGCCTTCACCTGCGGGATCACGCTCGAGGCGCTCAACAACGTGGTCACCTCGACCAAGCGCCTGGTCGTCATCCTCAACGATAACGAGTGGTCAATCGCCCGCAATGTCGGGGCCATGGCCCGCTACCTCAATCGCCTCAGCACGAACCCGACGTATAACAAGATCCATCACGATCTTGAGAAGTTCTTCACCGGCCTGCCCGGCGGGCATGACATGCACCGGGTCTACACCAAGTGGAAGCGGGAAACGAAGGACTTCTTCGTCGAGTCCTCCCTCTTCGAAAAATTCGGCCTGCGCTACCTCGGGCCGATCGACGGGCACAATCTCGACGAACTGGTCAAGAATCTCGAGTTCGCGCGCAACTGCGACACGCCCATCCTGCTGCACGTCCTGACCAAGAAGGGCCGCGGCCTGAGCGCAGCCGTCAACTCCCCCGAAAAATTCCACGGAGCCAGCCCGTACGACCCGGACACGGGCGAGAGCCGCAAGGCTCCGGCGGGCACGCCGCCCAACTACCAGGATGTATTCGGCCGCGCCCTCGCCTCCTTCGCCCAGGCCGACCGCAAGATCGTGGGCATCACCGGCGCCATGCCCAGCGGCACCGGTCTGACCCACCTCGAAAAGGCCTGCCCGGGTCAGTTCTTCGACGTCGGCATCGCCGAGGAGCATGCCGTCCTGTTTGCGGCCGGTCTCGCCACCAAGGGCATCAAGCCGGTGGTCGCCATCTACTCGACCTTCCTGCAGCGCGCCTACGACCAGATCATCCACGACGTGGCCCTGCAGAACCTGCCGGTCGTTTTCTGCATGGATCGCGCCGGGCTTTCGCACAACGACGGGCCCACGCACCACGGTCTCTTCGATCTCTCGTACCTGCGCTGCGTTCCGAATGTCACCATCATGCAGCCCAAGGATGAGGACGAGTTGGTGGACATGCTGCACACCAGCCTCGTCCTCAATGCTCCCGCCTTCATCCGGTATCCACGCGGGGCCGGCACCGGCGTGAAGATCAAGGACCGCCCGGCCGCCCTGCCCATCGGGCAGGCCGAGGTGCTGCGCCAGGG
>CAYZCV010000138.1:2721-9214 GCA_964476965.1 uncultured Opitutus sp.
CCGCGGTCGAACGCATCGGCTGGCCGGACAAGTTCATCGAGCACGGCACGACGCCGGAGGATCTCCGTTCGGCCCACGGCCTGTCCTCCGACGAAATCCACAAGCGGGTCCTTGATCGGTGGCGCAATTGCCAGGGCGCCCCAGTGACCGCTGACGTCTGAGGTCCCCCGGAACCGGCGAGGCCGGTCGGGACCTCCGGCCGGTTTTCCCGCATTAGCCTGCTCCGTCGCCGGTCAGAAAAGGGGCTGATCGTGCCGCACGATCGGACGCATGGCCCCATCCGGGGAATTTGCGCGGGTCACTGGACAACGCAGGGGACCCTCATAATCATTAGGCCGGGTATTTCTCGGTCCTTGCGCCGCGTCTGCCCCGTAGCGATTTCCCCCTCGTTTCACCATGCGACTCCCTGCCCTTCTCGCCGTCCTTGTTGTCCTGGCTGCTCCGCTGCTCGCCCAAAACGGCGACCGCCCCGGGGAGACGCAGGCCCCACTGCCCGCGCATCTGCGCCTTCCGCCGACGGCCGTGCTTTCTGCTGAGGACTCCATGAAGACGTTCCGCGTGGCGCCTGGCTTCCGCGTCGAACTCGTCGCGGCCGAGCCACTCGTGGTCAACCCCGTCGCGATGAGTTTCGGCCCGGACGGGCGGTTGTGGGTGGTCGAGTTCCGCGGTTACATGCCCGACGCCGACGGACGCGGCGAGCTGGAGAAAGTGGGCGTGATCGCAACGCTGCGTGACACGGACGGCGACGGCCGCATGGACCAGCGCACGGAGTTCATGAGCGGGCTTGTCCTCGCGCGAGCCCTCGCGCTGGTGGACGACGGTGTGCTGGTGGCCGAGCCGCCCAAGCTGTGGTTCGCGCGCGACACCAACGGTGATGGCGTGGCCGATACGAAGACGGAAGTGGCGTCCGACTACGGCATCACGACCAATCCCGAGCACACGGCCAACGGGCTGCTGCGCGGGCTCGACAACTGGATCTACAGCGCCAACTACAGCGCCCGTTTCCGCTACGAGGGCGACGGCCGCTTCAGCCGGGAGGTCACCATTAGCCGCGGCCAGTGGGGCATCACGCAGGACAACGCCGGCCGCATCTTCTACAACAGCAATAGCGATCCCCTGCGCGGCGACATGGTCCCGTCCGAATACTTCGCGCGCAATCCCTACCTCGCCGCGCCCCAGGGCAACGGGGTGCGGATCGTGCCGGCCAACCTCCGCATCTGGCCCGCGCGGGTCACGCCCGGCGTGAACCGCGGTTACCAGATCCTGAACGAGGAGGGCAAAATCACGGCCATGACCGCCGCCAGCGGTCCGGTGATCTACCGGGGCGATCTGTTCCCGTCCGACTACGCCGGCAATGCGTTCGTGCCCGAGCCGACGGGCCATCTGGTGAAGCGCATTCTGCTGAGCGAAAAGGACGGTATCGTGACCGGCCGTAATGCGATCGAGGGTGACGAGTTCCTCACCTCCACCGACGAGCGCTTCCGCCCCGTCAATCTCGCGAACGGCCCCGATGGTGCGCTATACGTGGCGGACATGTCCCGCGGTCTCGTCCAGCATCGCATCTACCTGACCTCCTTCCTGCGTAAGCAGGTGGAGGAGCGCGGCCTGGCCGGTCCGATCACCAACGGTCGGATCTATCGCATTGTTCCCGAGGGAGCCGCACCGCAGCGCAGGTCGTTTGATCTGACCCGCCAGTCGACCGCGGAGCTGGTTGGCCACCTGAGCCAAGCCAACGGCTGGTGGCGTGACACCGCCCAGCGCCTGCTGGTGGAGCGCCGCGATCCCGCGGCGGTGGCGCCCCTGCGGGCCCTGGCCCGCTCGACTCAGGCCCCGGCCGTCGCACGGCTCCATGCACTTTGGACCTTAGAGGGGATGGCCCAGGTCGAACATGACTCGATCATCGCGGCGCTCAGCGACGCGGATGAAAAGGTCGTGATCGCCGCCATGCGCATCGCGGAACCGATGCTGGCTGCGGACGAGAACTCGGTTCTGGTGGACAAGATCGTCGCCGCCATGGGTCAGGATGCCCCTGCGCGGGTCAACTTGCAGAAGGCACTCTCGCTCGGCAGCTCCCCTTCGCCGGCCGCGCTGGCCGCCCTCGCCGATCTCGCGGCGCGCTTTGGCAAGCAGACGTTCATGGCCGACGCGATCGCCAGCGGTCTGGTCGGACGCGAACCCGAATTCATCGCCCTGATCGCCGGAGCCCCGAAGGCGGAAAATGCAACGGCCACTGTGACGCTTGCCGCCAGCGCACTCCTTCGCTCCGGGCGGGCTGATCCGATCACCGCCCTGCTCAACCAACTCGATCCTAAGTCCGGCACCCCTGCCTGGATCCGCACCGCACTGCTAGCGGGCGTGGAACGCTTCCTGCCCAAAACTCCGGACGGTAAGCCGGTCGCTGCCATGCTGGCCGTCGAACCGACCGCCCTGATTGCCCTGGCCTCAAGTCGCGAGCAGCCCGAGGCCAAGAAGGCGGCCGAACTCGCCTCTCTCCTCAAGTGGCACGGCAAGCCCGGTCTGGAAGAGGAAACCGCCGCAATCGCCGCTCGACTCGGGCCGGAGCAAAAGGTCCTGTTCGAGAAGGGCCGAGACATCTATGCGGCGGTCTGCGCGGCGTGCCACCAGGCAAATGGCGAGGGCTTGAGCGGTCTCGCTCCCCAACTGCTTTACTCCCGCTACGCCATCGGACCAGAAGAGGCCGTCATCCGCATCGTGCTGAGTGGCAAGGAGCGCAACGGCCTGGTCATGCCCCCCATCCAGCAGACCCTCGATAACGAGGCCGTGGCTTCCGTCCTCACCTACCTGCGGCAATCCTGGGGTCACAACGCTGATCCGGTCTCGGCGGCCAAAGTCGCCGAGGTCCGCGAGGCCATCCACGGCCGAGAGGATCCGTGGACGGACGAAGAGTTGGCCCCGTTCTTCCGTCGGCGCTGAGTGTGGCGCCACATCGGCCGATTCGGCTGAACCATCAGACCGGAGCCTGGTCGGACGGCGAAATTCGCGGGACGCGCCGCCGGCGCCGATTCAATAAAAAGCCCGGGACAAACGTCCCGGGCTTTTTGCGGCTCGTGCACGCGCACGTGGCGACCGGATTAAGGATTGAGCGACCTCACCTTGATGCTGCGGAAGTCGACCTTGTCGCCGTGATCCTGGAGGATGATGAATCCCTTCTCAATCTGCCCAAAGCCCTCCTCTTTCGCGAATTTGCTGCGGCCCACGAGTGAGGCGAAGAGCGGCGAACTGCGGTCGAACTCAACGACCTTGACCCCATTCAGCCAGTGCTCGACCCGATTGTCAGCGCGCGCAACGACGCGCCCGTGCTGCCACTCGCCGATGCGTGGAACGATCGCGAGACCACCCGGCATCTTGCCACGCGGAATGAGGTCGTAGAGCGAAGCGAGCGTGCGATTGCCGCCGGAACCCATCTTGGCATCCGGGTGCTTGGCGTCGTCCAGCAATTGGTACTCAAGTCCGACGCTGGAACCGTTGGCATTCTTGACGTAGTACTTGACCCCACCATTGGCCCCTTCGCTGAGGCGGAATTCCCACTGCAGTTCAAACGCGCCGAACGACTCCTCCGTCGCAAGATCGGCGCCCCCGTCCGTCCCGAGCACGGTCAGAACGCCGTCCTTGACCTCCCAGCTGGAGGGCACCGCCCCGCCCTTGGCGGAGCGCCAGCCCTTCGTGCTCTGACCGTCCCAGAGCAGGCGCCACCCTTGGGCCTGTTCCTCGGCGCTCAGGTTATTCGGGATCAGGTTGCGCACAAAGAGGCCGTCGGAGGGCGAAGGCTGCAGATCCGTGGTTTGCACGCGCAGGTTGCGCCAGTGATTGCGGCGACCGGCATCGGCGGGATTGTTGATGCTGTGGACCTGGAGCGCGAAGAACCCGGCCGCGGTCTGGTTATCGACGACGTAGGAGACGGGCACGCCATTGATCCAGGTGCGAATGGTGGAACCGATGGCCTCGATGCGAATGCGATTCCAGCGGCCGAACTGGTAGGCCGAGTGGGCACTCGGATTGAGCGTCACGGGGTAAAACCAACCCTTGCGCGCCTCATCATAGATACCGCCCGCCCAAGCCCGGGCCGAGGATTCGATTTCCATCTGGTAGCCGTGCACCCGGCCGTTGTTGTACTCGGCCGTGCTGAGGCCGCGGAACTGGACGCCACTATTGCTGGGCCCGACATCCTGCATCATCTCACACTCGAAGATGAAGTCCCCGTAGGTCTTCTCGGTCGCGAGGAAACTGTTGGGCGATCCGGCGACGGTCGTGCCGACGATCGCACCATCGACCACCGCATAAGGCGCGGTACCGTTGAGCGGCTTCCAGCCCGTGAAATCCTTGCCATTGAAGAGCGGTTCCCACGGACCGGCGACCAGCGCGGAGGCCAGGGAGCAGCAGGAGGCCGCGAGCAGGAGGCCGCGGCGAAGCGTTGGGGTAATAATCATAAACATGGGGTCAAGGGATCCGGACGTTGGCAGGACTCGAAACTTTTCCGCGCCCGGCCGAGTCAGGGGAAGACTCTGGGCGGCTGCCCGCGGGTCTGAGGGGCTTCACGCTGATCCTCGAGACCGGGCTGGAAAATGGTGCGGGCGGAGGGAGTCGAACCCTCCTCTCAAGCTTGGGAAGCTCACATAATAGCCGATATACGACGCCCGCAAAGAACTCCCCAAGTGAACTGATCAGGTCGTGACGGGCAACCACGAAGATTGCCGATCTCACGGCAGCCGATCGGCGGCGGGCCGTCGTTCGCGAAGCTCATAGACACGGCACTCACCGGTGTCCGCCACCAGAAGATAATTGCCTTCGATCCACTCCGCAAGTTGTCGCCAGGACTCATGGCCGTGGAGCGAGCGCTCGGAGTAGAGGAACGCTCCCGGGCCCACCGCATCCACAAAGAATGCCGGACGATTCTTCCTCAATTCATCGAGGTAACGATCGCGAAAATAGGAGCTGAGTTCCCCCTCCTCGATCTGACGTTGGGCGACGGCGTCGCGTGTTCCCTGGGGCAGCCGAGCAGCCACGTGCAGGCCGCTGTTCCACCCCCACACCGCTAAGGCATCGCCCGGCTGACGAAGATCCTGCAAGAGCGCAGCGGCCTCGCTCGGGGGCTCGGTCACGTTGTGGTGGAGTTGCCCCCAGAGCGGGGGCAGTGGCCGGAGTATTCGCGCGACCGCAAACGGCGCGCTCATCAGCAGGATCGTGATCGCTAGAGCCGCCGAGCGGCCCTTGGCCGTGGGAAACAAACGGTCAACCCACTCTCCCAGCAGGCCGGCGGACCAAAGACCGCAGGGCACAATCATGAACAAGAGATAGTGAATAAAGCCCCGCATCGGCGCGAGCACGCACAGGAGGGCGACCAAGGTTGCGAGGAAGCCCAAGCTCGGCAGCCAGCCGAATCCAGTCACACGCCATCGGCCGGACAAGACCACGGCGATCATCGGTAAGCTCGCGCTCAGGAGGAATGCCGGGAAGACAGCTCCCTGGTTCCAAGCGGCACGCCCGAACTGCTCAATGACTTGGCCGACCGAAAGCGCACCTTCCCCGGAATAGGCGAGATTCTTGACTACATAGGACTGCCAGAAATGGTCCCACTGGCCGTTTGCCGCCGTCAACCCGAGGATCAGGATTCCGGGGAGCAGGGCCGCCGCCGAGAGTCCGAGCAAGGCGCGCCCGCGCGCTCTCAGGGGGCGGGCCTGTTGCGACATCACCACGAATGAGGCCAGGAGCAGACCAGCCGCCCCCAAGGGCGCGGCCTGAATCTTGGTCCACGGCAATAGCCCGAAGCAGACTCCCGCCAACATCAGCGGGGCCGGCGAACCTCGGTCCTGAGCGGAGCGGCTTTTCTCCCCACTGACCCAGTAGAGCCCGAAGGCCATCAGCATCACCGGCAGGTACTCGGTGGAATACTGAAGGTAGTCCGCCTCGATCGCGGTTGCGTAAAACCCCACGGCCGGGATCAAACTCACCGCCGCCACACCCGCACGGTGGAAACGGCGCACCGTCCCGTACATGGCCAGAAGCGTGCCCCAGATCACCAGCAGGCCAATCAGGCGAACGCCAAAATAGCTAAGCGGGACACCCATCGTCCCTAGCACAGAGAGGAAATAGAAGTTCACCGGTCCCGACGTGACTCCATCCACGGAGCGCCAGAACACGGCATCCTCTCGGAGCGTGAGGGCCCCTGCGATCAACTGACTTTCGTCAGGGTTGAATTCGCGGTTGCCCAACAACGGCGGCCATCGCCAGACCACGAGGACCAGAAGCAGCAGCAGGCTGCCGCTCCACCGGTTCCACCGTCGGACGTTGTGGCTGGGTTCCACGACCAGAAGGCGAGCGAGCCAAGCCATCGCGAGGACAAGGACCACGGCGACGGGCAACCAGTAGGCACGAGAAGGGTGCGCATCCGCCCATTGAAGCCAGGACATTAACATGACGGCAATGAATCAGACAGAGTGGAAAAAACCGGAGACCCAGACCCACGGCGGCCACG
>CAYZCV010000139.1:0-9185 GCA_964476965.1 uncultured Opitutus sp.
TGGCGGCGGGCTATCGCGCGGAGCGCGGCCTCGGGGCGGCACCTGTGCGTCCGGCGGTGCAGTATGCGGATTTCGCTGCGTGGCAGCGCGCGTGGAGCGCGACGCCCGCGTGTGCGGCTCAAATCGACTATTGGCGCAAGCAACTCGCGGGCACGACGGCGCTGGAATTGCCGACGACGGGTCCGCGGCCCGCACGGCCCACCGCGGCCGGGGGCAATGTGGCGTTTGCGCTGCCGGCGGAGGTGCGGGCGGCGATGGAGCGGTTGGCGCAGGCGGAGGGCGCGACGCTCTTCATGGCGCTGCTCGCGGCGTTCAAGGTCCTGCTTCACCGCTACACGGAGCAGCGCGACCTCGCGGTGGGCACGCCGGTGACGGGCCGCAGTCGTCCGGAAACCGCGCCGTTGATCGGCTTCTTCACCAACACCCTCGTGCTGCGCACGGCGGTCGAGGGCGAGCCGCGCTTCCGCGACTGGCTCAAGGCGGTGCGCGCGACTTGCCTGGAGGCGTACGCGCATCAGGATGCGCCCTTCGAGTTGTTGGTGGAAACGCTGCAGCCGGCGCGCGAGCTCAACCGCAATCCGTACTTTGACGTGATGTTTGTGCTGCAGACGGAGCTGCCCTCGCTGGAGCTGCCGGATGTGACCGCGAGCTTTCTGCCGACGGAGATCCCCGAGGCCAAGTTCGACCTGACCCTGACCGTACGCGAAGTGGCGGGCGGGGGGCTGGAAGGCTGGATCGAGTTTCGGACGGACCTGTTTGATGTCGCCGCGATGACGCGCATGGCGGCGCATTACCGGAATCTGGTGACCGCCGCCGCGGCGACGCCGGACTCGGTCGTGCTCGATCTGCCGATGCTGGATCCGGCGGAGCGCCGGCAGGTGATGGAGACCTTTAACGCGACCGATGTGGTCTATCCGCTCGTGGGCGAGCCGCTGCTGCACGCGTTGGTGGAGGCGCAGGTGGACCGGGTGCCGGACGCGCCGGCGCTGGCCGATGCGCATGAGCGCATCACCTATGCGGAGATGGAGCGGCGCTCGAATCGGCTCGCGCACCGGCTGCGGCAACTCGGGGTCGGGCCGGAGGTGATTGTCGGGCTGAGCCTTGGGCGCACGCTCGACATGGTGATTGGCGTGCTCGGTGTGTTGAAGGCGGGTGGGGCGTACCTGCCGCTGGACCCCGGGTATCCGGCGGACCGCGTGGCCTACATGCTGGACGATGCGCGGGCGCCGGTCCTGGTCACGCATGCCGAGACGCGCGGCATGCTGCCCGTGCCGGCCGGCGTGGTGGAGCTGGACCTCGATTTGGAGGCCGAGGGGCTGGCGGCGCAGCCGGTGACGCGGCCTGTTTCGGGCGTGGTGGGCGCCAATCTCCTCTACACGATCTACACCAGCGGATCGACTGGGCGGCCCAAGGGCACGACGCTGCCGCACGCGGCGATGTACAATCTGCTGCGCTGGCACCACGCGAACTTCCTGACGGGGGCGCGCGGCCTGCTCTTTGCGTCGCTCAGCTTTGATGTCAGTTTCCATGACATCTTCGCGGTGCTTGGGAGCGGCGGCGAACTGCACATCGCGACGGAGCTGCACCGCGGGGATGTGTCGGCGCTGGTTGACTACCTGGAGCGCGAGCGGATCGAGAAGATCATTCTTCCCGTGGTGGTGTTCCAGCAGATCGCGGCAGATTTCGGTGACACGCCGGCGCGGTTTGCGGCGATGAAGGAGATCACGACGACCGGCGAGGCGCTGATCCTGACGCCGGCAATTCTCGAGCTCTGCGCCAAGCTGCCGCACTGTGCGCTGCACAATCACTACGGACCGGCGGAGACGCATGTGGTGACGGCTTACGCCTTTGACGGACCGCCGAAGCGCCTCAATCCGCCGCCGCCGATCGGGCGTCCGGTCGCGAATACCCAGATCTACATCCTCGATGCGCGGTTCAATCCGGTGCCGGTGGGGATTGGGGGCGAGCTCTACATCGGTGGGGCGAATCTCGGGCGTGATTATCACCGCCGGCAGGAACTGACGGCGCAGAAGTTCATTCCGAACCCCTTTGCGCGGACGCCGGGTGAGCGGCTGTACCGCACAGGGGACCGGGCGCGCTGGCTGCCGGATGGGAATCTCGAGTTCTTCGGGCGGCTGGATGACCAGGTGAAGATTCGCGGTTTCCGCGTGGAGCTGGGCGAAGTGGAGACGGCGCTGATCAAGCACCGCGGGGTGGCGGGCGCGGCGGTCGCGGTGCGGGAGCGCGCGCCGGGGGACAAGTGTCTGGCCGCGTTCTACGTGCGGGCGCCGGGAGTCGAAGTGACCCCCGCCGAGCTGCGGGCGCATGCCACGGCGCTGCTGCCCGACTACATGGTGCCGGCGGTCTTTGTGCCGATCGAGGCGTTGCCGCTGACGCCGAGCGGGAAAATCCATCGCAAGAGCCTGCCGGTGGTGGATGCGCGGAGCTTTGAAAACGCGGCGGCCTATGTGCCGCCGCAGGGTGAGGCGGAGACCTTTGTGGCGGAGGTGTGGGCGGCGCTGCTCGGGATTGAGCGGGTGGGGCGGGAGGATAATTTCTTCCACCTCGGTGGTCACTCCCTGCTGGCGACGCGGGTGGTGTCACGGCTGCGGGCGCGGACCACGCTGGAGTTTCCGCTGCGCCTCCTGTTTGAGCAGCCCACGCTGGCGGGGTTTACGGCGGCGCTGGCCGCGGTGGCGGGTGGGGCGGAGGTCCTCGAGGAGGTGGTGCGCACCGTCCGGGCGGTCGATGCCATGACCGAGGCCGAGGTGGCGGCCGCGACCGGGGGAAGTCCCTCAGCTCAGCAGGGTTAAAAATCCGTCGGGACGGAACAACCCGGCTTGATGCCATCCGGGAGACCCCTAGGCTCGCCGCTGATCCTGTCTTCCATGGAAACCTCCCGCTTCTCCCACGCGTGTCATGACCCAGCCGGGCCGGCTCCCAGCGGTCACGCTGGCGGCGGGTTTGCCTCGATGGGACGGACGAAATCGACGCGCCGCGTGCGTGTGGGTGCGGGGTGGATTTCCTGATGTCGTCGGTTTGCAACGACAGCGCCGGCGTGCGGCTTTCTGAATCCTGCGGCCGGTGAGCGCATCCAAGGAAGCCCTCCTCCGCCAGTTGCTTGCGTCCAAGGGCCTCCGCCCGGCCGCGTCGCCCGACACCGTGCCCGCGCCGCGCGCGACGGGAGAGCCGGCGGGACTCTCGTTTGCGCAGGAGCGCCTCTGGTTTGTGCAGCAGCTCCAGCCGGAGAACACGGCCTACCTGCTCGGTCAGGCCTTTGCGCTGCGCGGACCGCTCGACGCCGCGGCGCTCGCGGCGGCGTGGGGCGACGTGGTGAACCGGCACGAAGGCCTGCGCACGGGTTTTCCGGAACAGGCGGGTCGCGCCGCGGTGGTGATTTTGCCGGCGGCTGAGCTGGCGATGGTGAGCGAGGATTTGAGCGCGCTTGCGCCGGCCGAGCAAGCGGCCCGGGTGACGGCGCGCACGCGGGAGGTGCTCGAGACGCCGTTCGATCTCGCGCGACCGCCGCTGGTGCGGATCCGCCTGCTGCGCCTCGGGCCGCAGGAGCACCGGCTGCTGTTCTGTGTGCATCACCTCGTCTTTGACGGGTGGTCGATCGGGATTTTGCTCGGCGATCTGGCGGCGGCCTATGCGGCGCGCACGGCCGCGTCGAAGACGGCGGGTGGGCTGACGCCGCTGGCCCTCAGTTATGCCGACTATGCGGCGTGGCAGCGGCGCCGGGCGGCGAGCCCGGCGTGGGCGGAGGCGCTGCGCGCCTGGGAGCAGCGGCTGGCCGGCTTGCCGGTGCTCGTGCTGCCGGTGGACCGGCGCCGGCCCGAGGTGCTGTCGGGCCGCGGGGCGGGTCATCGCTTCACGATTCCGCCCGCTGAGGTGGCGGCGCTGAAGGCACTCGGCGCAAAAGAGCAGGCGACGTTGTTCATGACGCTGCTGGCGGGCTGGCAGGTGGTGCTGGCGCGCTACAGCGGTCAGACGGATTTCGGCGTGGGCTCGCCGGTGGCGAATCGCGGGCATCCGGCGCTGGAGGGCATTGCCGGATTCTTTGTGAACATGATCGTCCTCCGCGCGGACCTCGCGGGCGATCCGGATTTCCGCGCGCTGCTGCGGCGCACGGCGGCGGAGGCGCAGGCGGCGCTGGCGCGGCAGGAGATTCCCTTCGACCAGATTGTTGAGCGCCTCAAGGTGCCGCGCGATCCGGCGCATCATCCGCTGTTTCAGGCGGGCTTCACCTTTCAGAATGCCCCGACGGGCGTCGCGCGACTTGCGGGCGTGGAGCTCGTGCCGATTGAGGCCGAGCTGACCTCGTCGAAATTCGACCTGCTGCTCGCGCTCGAGGAAACGCCGGACGGCGGGCTGCGCGGCGTGATCGAGTACAGCACGGATCTGTTTGTGGCGGGCACGATCCGCCGGCTCGCGGCGAATCTGCGGACGCTGCTCGCGAGCGCGGTGGCCGCGCCGGATACCGCCTGTTCGCGACTCGCGCTGGTGTCGGCGGAGGAGCGGGCCGAGCCGGTGCCGCGCGTCGCGCGGGTGGCGGAGCCGGCCGGACGCGACACGCTGGCGACCTGGTTCCGCGCGGTGGCGCGGCGCGAGGCGTCGCGCATCGCGGTGACCGATGGCACGACGAGCCTCACGTACGCCGAACTCGACGCGAAGTCGGATCAGCTCGCGGCTTTTCTGCGCGCGCAGGGCGTGGGCCCGGACAAGCTGGTGGCGATCGCGCTGGAGCGCGCCACCCCGCTGATCGTGGCGATGTTGGGCGTGGTCAAGGCGGGCGGGGGTTATCTGCCGGTGGACCCGGCGTACCCGCTGGATCGTCAGGCCTACATGATTGAGGACGGCGCAGCGGTGCTGGTGCTGACCGAGTCGGCGGTGGCCTGGCGCATTGCGAGCGTGGCGGGGATTCGTCAGGTGCCGATCGACACGGCCTGGCAGGAGATTGCGTCCGCGCGGGCGCCGGCGGGTGAGGTCGGGCTGCAGGCGGGGCACACCGCGTACGTGATCTACACGTCGGGCTCGACCGGGAAGCCCAAGGGCGTGCCGGTGACGCAGCGCAATGTGTGCCGGCTGTTCACGCAGACGGAGCCCTGGTTTGGCTTTGGCCCGGAAGATGTGTGGACGATGTTTCACTCGTTCGCGTTTGATTTCTCGGTCTGGGAAATCTGGGGCGCGCTGCTCTACGGAGGGCGGCTGGTGGTCGTGCCGTATGCGGTGAGCCGGGCGACGGATCAGTTTTATGCGCTGCTGGCGCGCGAGCGCGTCACGGTGCTCAACCAGACGCCCTCCGCCTTTCGTCAGCTCAGCCAGCACGAAGAAGGCCTCGCGGCGGCGTTCCCGCTCGCGCTGCGCTGCGTGGTCTTCGGCGGCGAGGCGCTGGACTTGCAGGTGCTGGCGCCGTGGATCGCGCGGCACGGGGACCGGGCGCCGCGGCTGATCAACATGTACGGCATCACCGAGACCACGGTGCACGTGACGTACCGCGAGATCACGGCGGCGGATGTGCGGGCCGGCACGGGCAGTGTGATCGGTCTACCGATTCCGGATCTGGAGCTGCACCTCGTCGACGCGCGGCTGCAGCCGGTGCCGCGCGGGGTGGCGGGCGAGATCCTGGTGGGCGGCGAAGGCCTCGCGCGCGGTTACCTCAACCGGCCGGAGCTGACGGCGGAGCGGTTCATCTCCCACCCGCTGGCGACGGACGCGGGCGGACGGCTCTATCGCTCGGGCGATCTGGCGCGGCGGTTGGACAACGGGGACATCGAGTACCTCGGGCGCATCGATTTTCAGGTTAAGATTCGCGGCTTCCGAATCGAACTCGGCGAGATCGAGTCGGCGCTCGGGCGTCATCCGGACATCGCCGCCGCCTGCGTGCTGGCGGAGCGCGGAACGGGCGGCGACGCGCGCCTGCTGGCGTGGCTGGTCGGGCGCGGTGGGGTGGTCGTGACGGTGGAGGCGCTAAGGCTGCACCTGCAGGCCTTCCTGCCGGACTACATGGTTCCGGCGGTCTTCACCTTTGTGGACCGTCTGCCGCTGACGACGAATGGCAAGGTGGACCGGGCAGCGCTGCGCGCGCTGGAGGGCCGGCGGGCCGAGGCTGGGAATGAGCAGGTGGCGCCGGAAGGCGCGGCGGAGACCCTGCTGGCCGGCGTGTGGGCGGAGGTGCTCGGCGTGCCGGTGGTCGGCGTGACGGATAATTTTTTCGCGCTCGGCGGTGATTCGATTCGCAGCATCGAGGTGCGATCCAAGGTGCGGGCGAAGGGCTGGGATTTTCCACTGCAGGATCTGTTTCGTCACCAGACCGTGCGCGAACTCGCGTCGGCGCTGGTGCCGGTGGCAGCGGTCAGTGCGGGGCCGGGCGCGTTCGCGCTCATCTCGGCGGACGATCGGGCGCGTCTGCCGGCGGGTGTGGTCGACGCGTACCCGCTGACGGCACTGCAGGCCGGGATGGTGTTTCACTCGGAGCTGCACCCGGAGGCGCCGGTTTTCCACGACCTGTTCTCGTATCACCTGCGCGTGGCGTGGGACGAGGCGGCGCTGCGGGCGGTGCTGGCGGACGTGGTGCGCCGGCATCCGATCCTGCGGACCTCGGTGCACAAGGACGGATTTGCCGAGCCGCTGCAGTGCGTGCACGCGACGATCGCGCTGCCGCTGGTGGTGGAGGATCTGACCCCGTTGGATCCGGCGGGCCAAGACGCGGCGGTGACGTCGTGGTGGGACGAGGAGAAGGCGCGCGGTTTTGCGTGGACTGAGCCCGGGCTGTTCCGGATTCGGATTCACCGGCGGACGGCGGCGACGCTGCAGTTTTCGCTCAGCCTGCACCATGCGATCATGGACGGGTGGAGCGTGGCGGCGTTCCTGACGGAGATTTTCTCCCGTTACCTGGCCCGCGTGCAGGCGGGTGGGGCGACGGAGGCGGCGACCAAGTTGGCGCCTGCGTTTCGTGACTATGTCGTGCTCGAGCGGGCGGCGCTGGCATCGGAAACGTCGCGGGCGTTCTGGAAGAGCTATCTCGATGATCCCCAGGTGATCCGCCTGCCGCGTCAGGCCGCCCGCGCGCCGGTGGATGCGACGATCGCGGAGCAGGACGCGGTGTTCCTCAGCTGGCGTGAGGGACGCTATGATGCGCTGAAGGCGCTGGCGGCGCGCGCGGGGGTTTCGCTCAAGCACGTGTTGCTGGCCGCGCATGCGCGGGTGGTGGGCTTTCTGGGCAATCAGCCGGACGTGATCACGGGCGTGATCAGCAATGGCCGGCCGGAGGAAGGCGACGCGACGGAGGGCCTTGGGCTCTTCCTGAACACGGCGCCCTTCCGTCTGCAGGCGGGCGAGGGCAACTGGCTGGACCTTATTCAGACGGCACTGCGGGCGGATGAGGCGGTGCACCCGCACCGGCGTTATCCGCTGGCGGAGCTGCAGAAGAGCTGGGGCCGGCAGGCGCTGTTTGAGACGGCGTTCAATTTTGTTCACTTCCACGTCTTTGATGCGCTCCGGGACCGGCCGGACCTCGCGGTGTTGGATTCGCGCTTCTTCGATCAGAACACCTTCGCCTACTTCGCGCAGTTCAGCGCGGACGGACCTGCGCGGACGCTGCAGTTGGAACTCCGCTATGATCCGGCGGAGTTCACGCGCGCGCAGGTGGAGGGGTTCGTCGATCACTATGACCGCGTGCTAACGGCGATGCTGACGGCGCCTGAGCGGCGGGTGCGCGAGGTCGGGCTGCTCTCGCCGGAGGCCTGGGCGACGCTGCGCGGCTTCAATGCTCCTACGCGGGCGCACGATCGTTCGCTCCGGCTGCACGACGGATTTGAGCGGGCGGCGCGACGCGAGCCTGGCGCGGTGGCGCTGATCGATGGCGCGCGGCGCCTCACGTATGCGGAGCTCGACGCGCGCGCGAATGCGTGGGCGGCGCAGCTGCAGGCGCAGGGCGCGGGACCGGAGACCCTGGTGGGCGTTTGCTTGGAGCGCAGTGCGGATCTGGTGACCGCGCTGCTCGCGGTGCTGAAGACCGGAGCGGCGTATGTGCCGCTTGATCCGCTGTACCCGGCGGACCGGCTGGGCTTCATGTGCGAGGACGCCCGGGTGCGCCTGCTGGTGAGCCGGCCGCCGCTGGCGGCGGGCTTGCCCCGGGGAGATTGGACGTTGGTGGATGCTGCGCTGCTGGCGGCGCTGCCGCCCCAGTTGGAACCAGCGCCCTGTCCCGCGCGGCCGGAGAATCTCGCCTACCTCATCTACACGTCCGGCTCGACCGGGCGGCCGAAGGCGACGGCGATCGAGCATCGCAGTGCGGTCGCCCTGATTGCTTGGGCGGAGGCCGAGTATTCCCGCGAGGAACTCGCCGGCGTGCTCGCGGCGACGTCGGTCTGCTTCGATCTGTCGATCTTCGAACTCTTCGTGACCCTCGCGCTCGGCGGCAAAGTGATCCTGGCGAAGAACGCGCTGGCGCTGCCGGAGCTGCCGGCGCGCGGCGAGGTGACGCTGGTGAACACGGTGCCCTCGGCGATGAATGAACTCATCCGCAGCGGGGCGCTGCCGGCGGGTGTGCGCGTCGTGAACCTTGCAGGTGAGCCGCTGCCGGCCGCGCTGGCGGACAAGATCTACGCGACGGGCACGGTGGCGAAGGTGTACGACCTCTACGGACCCTCCGAGGACACGACCTATTCGACGTGGGCGCTGCGCGTGGCCGGTGGACCCGAGACGATCGGGCGTCCGCTGACGAACACGCAGCTCTACCTGCTCGACGCGGCGCTGCAGCCGGTACCGCTCGGCGCGGTGGGCGAACTCTACCTCGGCGGCGAGGGCCTGTCGCGCGGTTATCTCGGCAGGCCGGATCTGACGGCGGAGCGCTTTGTGCCGGATCCCTTCGCAACGGCACGCGGCGGACGGCTTTATCGCACGGGCGACCTCGGGCGGTTTCGTCCGGATGGTCAGGTGGAATTCCTCGGCCGCTCGGACCACCAGATCAAGATCCGCGGCTTCCGCATTGAGTTGGGTGAGATCGAGGCGGTGCTGCGGGCGCATCCGCAGGTGGTGGAGGCGGCGGTGGTCGCGCGCGAGGATGAGCCCGGTCGCAAGCAACTCGCGGCCTACGTGGTCGGACCGGCGCTGCCGACCGGGCGCGCCTTGGACACGGAATTGCGCGGGTGGCTGGGCGCGCGGTTGCCCGAGTACTTCGT
>CAYZCV010000140.1:0-9161 GCA_964476965.1 uncultured Opitutus sp.
CGGACCGGCGAGTCGACGCGCAGCGGCGCGGCGCAGGCTCCCGTGACCGAGCTTCGTTCGCTCGCCTCGCCGGTGCAGCGGCTCACCGTGCGCCCACTGCCCGCGCCCGCGCCCAGGGGGTTCACCGGCGGCGTGGGGCGCTTTACCCTGACGGGTGCGGTCGAGCCCCTGACGGTGGAGGTCGGCGAGCCCGTGCGCTGGACTCTGACGCTCGACGGCGAGGGCAGCTGGCCCTTCATCAGCGGCCTGCCCCCGCGCTCGGTCTCGCGCGACTTCCGCGCCCCGCTGCCGCCCGAGGTGCGCCGGACCTCACGCGAGGGTGCGCTCTTCACCTCAACGCTGGCGGAGTCGGTCGTCCTGGTGCCAACCAAGCCGGGTCCGCACGTGCTCGGCCCCGTCACGATGGCGTACTTCGATCCGAACCGCGGCACCTACGAAACCCTGGAAGTGCCAGCGGTCACGATCACCGTGACCGGAACCGCCCTGGCCGAGGACGCGCCCTCGGCGGAGGCGGCAACCGCGTCGACGGCGGTCGCCCCCGCGGATCCGATCCGTCCCGAAGCCGTGCTGCCCGGTGATCCGGTTCTCCCGGCTGGTGAAGTTCCCCTGCCGCTGTCGCCGGAAGCCTGGCGCCGGGGCCTGCTGCTGACGCTGGTGCTGCCCGCCCTCGCGTGGCTGCTCCTTGCGGTGCAGCGCACCTGGCGCCGCGACCCCTGGCGGCCCCAGCGCGAAGCGCGCGCGCATCTCGTTTCGACGTTGCGCCGGTTGCGATCCGCGGCGGATGAGGCCGAGCGGCGTCCGCTCCTGCGGCGCTGGCAGCACGACGCGGCCCGACTCTGGGGCCGCACGGAAGCGGCGCCCATTCCCGAGGCTTTCGGCCCGGAGGCCGCCTGGGGTGTGCTCTGGCGCGAGGCGGAAGCGGCCCTCTATGCGCCGGCCCCGGCGCTGGCCGCGGACTGGGTTGCGCGAGCCGAGACCGCGCTGGCGGCCAAGCGGGTTCCGGCCTTTCCGTTTCTGCGGGTCTTCCATCCACAGAATCTCGCCCCCTTCCTGGCCATCGTGCTGGTGCTCGGATGGACACCGGACCTGCAGGCGCAGGCCACGACGGCGGCCGAGGCGGCGGCCGATCCCATCGCGGCGTACCGCGCGGGAAATTTTGCGGCGGCGGAGGCGGCGTGGCGAAGCGCGGTGCAGGCCCGTCCGACCGATGTGGCCGCGCGACATAATCTCTCGCTCGCGCTCGCCCAGCGCGGCCGCTGGGGCGAATCGGCGGCGCAGGCGATTGCCGCCTTTGTTCAGGACCCGCGTCAGCCCGGGGTACGTGCGCAGCTCGACCTCGCGCTCGATCGCGCCGGTTACCTGCCCCCCGAGGTCGTGGCCTTGCAGCAGGCCAACCAGCTTGAGGCAGTGATCCTCTGGGCCTCGCCGGCGCAATGGCAGCGCGTGGTGATCGCGTGCGCGGGCGTCGGAGCCCTCGGCCTGGTTCTGCTGCTCGCCCACGGCTTCCACCCTGACCGGCGACGGCTCCGGGCGGGGCTGGGACTGCTGGCGCTCGGGCTGATTGGAGCGGCAATTGGCGGGGCATCCCTGCGCGTCTACGGCCCCTTCGCGGACCGTGAGCTCCATGTGGTCTGGCAGGACACGCTGCTCCGCTCGGTGCCGATCGAGGGCGAGATCGCGCAGGAGATGAGTGCGCTGCCGGCGGGAGCACTCGCCACGGTCGACCGCCGATTCCTCGGCTGGTCGCGCCTGACCTTCGCGGAAGGAACGACGGGTTGGGTGCGCGGGGAAATGCTCGTGCCGATCTGGCGGGCACCCAAGGCGGTCGCGCCGACGGCGATTCCGGCGGTGGGCTCGCGTCCGCCCTTGTCTGGGCCGGCGCCGACCGCGAGGTGATTTTCGAATGAAGAGGGCGCCCCAGTCCCTCCTTCAGTCGGCTCCGTTTTTCGTGTACTCCGTGTTTTTCGTGGTGATCCCTCCGCCGATTGCCTGGCACAATCGAAATTCGAGAATCCTCCCTCCGCTGCTCCCATGAAGATCGATAACCTGCCCTTCAACACGATCGACTGGGCGGCGCTTGCGCCGGAGCGCAAGGCCGGCGAGACCGGCTGGGCGGACTGGCGCACGTGTCAGTTCGGACCGATCCGCGTGCGTATGCTCGAGTACTCCGCAGGCTACAAGGCGGACCACTGGTGCTCGAAGGGTCACATCCTGCTCTGTCTCAAGGGCGAGCTGCACACGGAACTCGCGGATGGCCGCGTCTTCGTGCTCAAGCCCGGCATGAGCTACCAGGTGGCCGACGGGGCCGAGCCGCATCGCTCGTGGACAGGCACAGGTGCGACGCTCTTCGTGGTCGATTGAGGTCGTGCAGCGCGTTGCCGCCAAGTCGGTGGCCGGGATTCTGGAATGACGGGGGCGTTTGCGCCGGTCAGAAGCGTTGACGCGACCCGGCTGGGGAAAAGACTGGGCTCGCCGTCCACCCGGGCGGCTGACCATGAAGTCCCCCGCTTGCCTGTTCACCGCCTTGCTCGGCGCGATCGCGTTCCTTTCCTCCGCTGCGGCGGATCCTTACGCCGAGCGCGTGGCGGTGGTGACGGGCACGCCGGGCCTGGTGGCGTTTTGGGACTTCGTGCAGCGGGAGCCCCACGGCGCGCAGCGCTTCGTGGCACGGGGAGCGGCCGGAGCCACGCAGCTTTATCCGCTGGAGGTGGCGAACTACGTGAAGGACTTCTGGGGTCAGGGACGGGAAGCCTTGTACGCGGATTTCCCCTTGCTCGGTCGCGGCCCGTTCGGCGACGCGATCCAACTCCGCCAGGAGACCGACGACAATTTCCGTCCCTACTTCTTCATTCCGCGAGCCCGACTTCATGACTCGCCCCTCGATATCAAGGGCGCCGGGAAATCGGTGACCGTGGTGGTGTGGGCGATCCGTGAGAGCGGCAACCACGCCCTCGCTGGGATCTGGCACGAGGGGACGGACCTCAAGCAAGGCACCACGCAGGGTATCCAGCGCGTGGAGCGCGGACAGCGTCAGTACGCCCTCTTCGCCGGCCTCAATGTGGCCGGCGCGGCGACGGGCCACGTGTCAGAGAATGGGGCGAGTTCCTTCGCGTACCGCTACGCGATGCATAAGTCCAACACGGGCGACGTGTCACCGGCCGTCCCCGCGGACGCGCCCCCGGACGTGCTCGACCGCGCGTGGGAGACGTTTGCGATGACCTTTGACCACGAGCGGGACGAACTCGCCGGCTGGTTGCGCGGGCGCGCCTCTCCGCGCTGGCAGGAGAATGTGAAGACGGCCCTCCCGCCGATCCACAACGCCTGGCTGCAGGGCGAGCTCCGCCGGATGCCGGGAATACAGACCGGCGAAGACGCGAGTTTTCCCGCGGACCAATTCTACAATCCGCCGGAGGGCGAGCCGGTGGCGGTCGAGGTGCTCGAGGAATCTCCGGCCCATCGCGTGGAGGTGCGTGAGTATTCCTACACGCGAGTGAAGGTTGCCTTGCGCCGGGGTGCGGATGGTACCTTGGCGGAGGAGGCGAGGGACCTCGTCGCGGTCCGGCTCAACCCCTGGTGGTATCCGCACGATCTCTACGCGCCGCCGGATGATGGAAGTGGCGGACCCTTCACGATTGGCCGCGTGATTCACAGTGGACGGGCGGTCGGCTTCACCGGATGGATCGGCGGCGTGGCCGTCTTCGACCGGGCTCTGAGCGCCGCGGAGATCGCGCGCCTCACGGCCCTTGGCGAGGCGGGCCCCATCGCGCGCCCTGCGCCCTGAGGAGAATCAGCCCAAGCCGGGGCCGAGCAAGCGAAGCGCCCACGAAGCACGATTGACCCCCGGGGGCCGGGCGGCGAGAAATCCGCAGGCAGACGGGCCGATAGCTTAATGGTTAAAGCAGGGGACTCATAATCCCTTGAGTCTGGGTTCGAATCCCAGTCGGCCCACCAGCCTTCGCTCCCATGGAGCTACGGCTCGGCGAGCCAGAGAGGACTATCGTCGGCCAACTGACATCCGAAGGTCCAGAGTACGAAGGCTGCCGCGGAGAAGCTCCCCGGCGGGGAGCGTTGGCGGAGTTACCGCTTTTCAGTTGGTTCGACGGGTTGTGGTCCGGATAGAAACTCGATGGCTTGTGGGAGGCTTCACCTCGCGATGAACGGCTTCTCCTATGTTTACATCCTGACCTCGGAAAAAGGCGGGGCGGACCACTTCTATGTCGGACTCACGGAGGATCTCGCGCGGAGACAGGGCCAGCACAACCCGGGCGAGGTTGCGCACACAGCCAAGCATCGACCCTGGGCAATCAAGACGGCAGTCGCCTTCCGTGACCGTGTTCGTGCGGCGGCGTTCGAGCGCTACCTGAAGTCTCCCTCCGGGCGGGCGTTCGCGAAAAAGCGACTCTAAGCGCAGACGGTGATCGCGGCGCGAAGGCGCCTTGCCCCAGCAGACCCACCTGTCAGGTCTCGGCCCGGTAGCGCACGGCGTTGACGATGCGCTCGGGCAGGCGGTTCAGGCGGAGGGCGAAGACGAGCCACGTCAGGCCGAGCGCGAGCCAGCAGCCCTGTCCGAGGAGGTAGTAGGTCCGGCGGATCTGGAATTTCGTCCAGCCATAGGCGTCGACCAGTGCGTTCATGTCGCCGCCCGCGTCCTCCTCGCCATGGATCATCGAGCCAAAGGGGATTTCCTCGATGCCGTCGTACACCTTGAGCCAGAACAACCAGATGTTCAGCAGGGTGCTGGCCCCGATGAGAAAGAACACATACCGGCACGCGCCCCAGCGAAATTTCTCCGGTAGCCGCACGTAGAACGCCATCATCGCCAGCGTGCTGAGCACGAATTCGCCCGCCACGCCGCCAAAGCCACCGTACCAGAAGGTCTGGTCGTCCTCCGATAGCCGCCAGGTCATGACATGCTGCAGGCCCGCGAGGGCGACGGCGGCAATGATCGGCCACACCTGACGCTCCCGCCAACCCGCCCAGGCCAGCAGACCGAACAGCAGCAGCAGACCCCAGTGCACGAAGGGCGAATACACGGGCACCACCGGCGTCCACCCAAGCGGAAGCGGCAGCGCGTGAAAGCCACACAGCCAGGCCAGGGTCGCGTGGCCAAACTCATGGACCCAGACGTGGAATCCGCGGAGAAAAAAGGCCAGCGGGCTGTGGTTCAGCAGGTAGGCGAAGCCCAGCAGGAGCGGTGGAATGATCAGGTTAACCCATAGCCGATCAAAGGCCACGAGGGCAAACGCGCGGTCTTCCTCTTCCGGGTCCTCCTCCTTCTGGGGGGGAGGAGACCGGACAATCCCCGGCACCGGCCCAGGCATGGGCGCGGTTGGAGGCGCCGGAAAACCCGTGATCGGAGGCGGCGCACTGGCGAGCGGCGCGATCGGCTGCCGGCGGACGTGCTCGACCAATTGTTCGTACGCGGCCCGGAGCTGCTGGCGCTGGGCTTCGACGCCGGGTTCGGGTTCGCCCGTGACGCTGTCGCGCCGCGTGATCAGGGCGAAGTTCCGCTTCATGAACGCCCGCTCGAGCTCGGGGAGAGAGACCCCGGGCTGGACGCCGAGGGCCGCGTAGCACGACGCGAGCTCGCCTTCATTCATGGGCGGGGAGCGTGGTCATCCCGTAAACCGCTGTCCAGCCGTGTCCCGCCACCGTCAAAAGGGCACCATAAGAAGGGCACCGTAAGAAGGGGTCAGGCCGCTCAGGGTTACATTTTTCCGAACGGCCACCGTGAAAGGAAATGATGAGCGGCCTGACCCCCTGTCAGGGAGCAACCCTGATTCTCACGCGCTTCGCCGTGGAGGGCTCGCGTTCTTTGGGTTTGGCGCTAGCGTGATGATGTCAGAGTCTTCGCCTCCGTCTCCTTCCCCTCCCTCTTTTCCCGGCCATGACCCCGCGACGTGTTTTGTTCCCTTTCTCCGTGCTGGCGCTCGGGGCTTTGCTGCAAGGCCAGACGACTCCGCCGTCGGCGCCCGCTCAGGCGGTGCCGCCCGCCGCGGCTCCGACCGCGACGAACCCACCCGCCGCGCCGGTCGCCATCCCACGGCCCACGGCGGCCGTGCCAACGGGCATCACCAAGGAGCAGGGACTGCGCGAGATTGACGCCGCCCTTGCGCGGTTCGAGGTCACGGCCAATGCCGAGGCCTCGCCCGTTCTTCACGCCGCCATGATGACGCGGCTCACCGTCCTGCGGCAGCGCCGCGCCGAGCTGGCCCGGGTTTTCACCCCCGGGCGGTTTCGGGCCCTGCAGGCGTCGATTCTCCAGGAGGTGCGGGTGAGCGACAAGATCACGCCCACGGTCGATCCTAACGAAGGGCGCTTTCGCCGCCCGCTGACGCTCGACGAATCGGTTCAGGCCGCCACGGGTGACACCAACCGCGCGCTCGCGCTTGAGGCGGCCCGGCGCGACGAACAGTACCGCGCCGACCGCGCATCCGAGGAGAGTTCGCGTCGCCTGATGGAGGTTTCGCGCATCAATGCCGACCTCGCCCGCCTGTCCGCGCAGATCGATGCCTCGACGGTCGGCGACCCCAATCGGCGCGCCGAAATGACGGCGCGACTGCGCGAACTCGAACAGGAGCGCACGCGGATCGAATGGTCCTCCCAGCCCTCCACCTTCGACCAGCTTCGCTCAGAGATCCAACGGGAAGCCGACCGCGCGAGGCCGTAGCGGCGGCGGGGCCGCCGCGGAAACCTGAAATGTGAGACCTGAAACCTGAGTTTTCAGAGTTGGGGAGTCGGAGGTCGGCCAGGTGGCGAATCTACACTCAGGTCTCAGGTTTCACGTTTCCGGTTTCGTCCATTCGTCCTTTCCCCGGGCTCCTCTCACCGCTTCACTGGACGAATGCGGAGGAGCGCGCGCAGTCCATGAAAGCGGTGTTCGCGGTGCTGCGCGCCTATCCCCCGCTGTTCGCCGCGGTCGTGCTGACGGCGCTGGTGGTGCAGTTGAATCCCGGGTGGCGGGGCGGCTTGATCTACGATCGCACGGCGATCGGTGGCGGGGAGATCTGGAGGCTGTGGACGGGCCATCTGGTGCACTTCGGCTGGGCTCATTTTGTCGCCGATGCGGGCCTGCTCGCGATCCTGGGCCATGCCCTGGGGCGGACCCATGCGTGCTTCAGCCGGCTGGCATTCGCGGTCATGCCCGTGTTCATCTCGATCTGCCTGTATGCGTTTGAACCGGCGATGCAGCGCTATGCCGGCCTGAGTGCGCTGGACCTTGGGATGCTGCTCTACCTCGCGGGCCGGGGCTGGCAGCGCAACTGGCGGGACTGGTTCTGGCCGGGCATCCTCGCGATCTACGTGATCGAACTCGGTCTGGAGATCGCCCGGGGCGGCGAGGGTGGGGGACTCATTCGCTTCGACGACCCGAGCGTCCGGGTCGCCACCGGCGCCCACCTCGCGGGGACCGCGTATGCGGTGGGGGCGTGGATCATCGCCCGGCGACGGGAGAAAAATCTGAAACCTGAGACTTGAGACCTGAAACCTGAGTTTCCGGATGGTGTGGATCGGAGCCTCACGTCACGCGATCCTCGGGTAACCTATTGGGTTACTTTTGCTGAAACTCGCGCTTCGGCTGATTCCTGATCTCTTCGGACTCCACATGACGACCTTTACCGAGCCGGCCGGCTATCCGCGGGTGCGGCGCGTGGGGAGCTTCCAGGAGCTGCTCGCGACGCCGCTGGCCGGGGGCGTCAACGCCCTCTGCTGGGAGCGCTCGCTGGTCGGCGATTTTGGCGAGGTCGCCCGCGCGCTGGGTTCCGGCGAGGGCATTGTCGCGATTGACGAGGACGCGCTGCAGTCCCTGACCGTGAGTGCCGCGGGCCGCGCGGCGATTGACTTCATGCTGGCCGACCAGCGGCTGCTGCGCGACCAGGGCCTCTCGCCCGAGCTGAACATCATCCATGCCTACCCGCGGGATGAGGAGGCAGAGGGGATTCCGACGGATGTGTTCTCGTACCACGCCGATAGCGCCCCCGTGCCCGCCGATACCTGGCTCTGCACCTACTTTGGTGCCACCAGTGAGGGCTTGCTCAATGAGGAGGCGCAGCGGCGGGTGGATGTGCCGGAGACGCGCGCCGCGCTGCTCCGTCTTTTCGGCGGGGCCGAGGGCGAGGCCTTTGAGGAGTTCCTGCGCGACCATTGCTACGACCTGCACTATGCGCCGCTCCCGGGCGCGCGGCCCTACGCCTTTGGGCTCGGCAATCTCTGGCGCATCGCCTGCGCAACGCCCGACAATCCCGTTCCGCCCTGCGTGCACCGGGCGCCTGAAACGAAGCCCGGCGACGTGCGGCTGATGATGATCAGCTGAGGTGGCGTGGCGTTCGCGCCGCCCCCGTCATCGTCCGGGCGAGAAATGAGCCTGCGTCACGGCGCAGGCGGGGAAGCCCTGGGCTTCCGCCAGGCGCAGGATGGCGGCGCAGCGGGTGGAGAGGCTGGCCACGTCCCTTTCCGGCATCCGCCCGGCAGTGAGGTGGAAGAGCGTTGCGCAGGACGTGAGCTTGTTCGCGTCGCCGGCTCCGCCCATGAGGGTGGTCACCGGCACGCCGGCCTCCAAATGACGTTGGATCGCCGCGAGGCAGACGCTCAATCGCTCGCGGAGCAGATCGTCCTGCAGATAGGCCTCCGCCTCGGCGGCATCCGTGATCCCGTAGAATTTTGCGGTGGACGAGCGACCCAGTTCGGCGAGCTGCGGGAGAACGTACCAGATCCAGTGGCTGGTCTTGAGTCCCGCCTCGAGCTCCGCTCGCGCGACGGAATACCCGCTCTCCGGACTGGCTTGAGCGGTCTTGAATCGTTCGAGCGAAGGGTGGGCGTCGGGCATGGAGAGAGGGAAAAGCGGGAACGTGGTGGGTGGCCGGGAACGAGGCAACGCATCTTGCGGCCGAGCAAATAACTCGATCGCCGCAGCTGACGCGCGAAGCCGGGCGTCCGCGGCCGTGGCCCCTCTCAACGAGCGCGGGAAGGCGAATCCGGGTGGCGGAGCAGGCGCTTGGCGCCGCCGAGAACCCGGTCCCAGTCGAAGGCGGGGCCTGGGTCGATCTTGTTGGCCTGAATGTGATGATGGCCGATCACGCCCTGGAAAGCGGCGAGTTGATCGTCGGGGAGCTTGGTCGTGATGACCTGACCCTCGGCGTCGCGCGGGGCCTCCAGCCGAATTT
>CAYZCV010000141.1:0-5635 GCA_964476965.1 uncultured Opitutus sp.
CAGCGTCAAATGGCTACATATTAATTGAATCAAGTAAACTTAGTTGACCCTAATTCATGACCGGGTACCTTCCCGGACCATGAGGACTCTGCTCTATCACCCTCGTCGCCTCCTCCTTCCCGCCCTGCTCGGGCTCGTCATCACGCTCTCCGCCAGTTTGGGGGCCAGCGCCGCTGAGAAGCCCAAGGTCCTGACGACCTTCACCATTCTTGCGGACATGGCCCGCAATGTCGCAGGTTCCCTTGCCGACGTTGAATCCCTCACGAAACCCGGCTCCGAGATCCACGGCTACGAGCCCACGCCCCGGGACATCGTCAAGACCCAGCAGGCCGATCTGGTCCTCTGGAATGGCCTGAACCTCGAGCGCTGGTTCGAAAAGTTCTTTGCCAACGTCAAAGGCGTTCCCCAGGTGGTCGTCACCGAAGGAATCGAACCGATGGGCATCACCGAGGGCCCCTACACGGGAAAGCCCAATCCTCACGCGTGGATGTCCCCCGCCAACGCCGTGCGCTACGTCGAGAACATCCGTGACGCTCTCGCCCGGATCGATCCGGACAACGCCTCCGCCTACGCGGCCAATGCCCAGGCCTACATCGCGAAAATCCAGGCGCTTGATGCCCCCGTGCGCGCCCAACTCGCGCGCATTCCGGAAAACCAACGCTGGCTGGTCACCAGTGAGGGCGCGTTTTCCTACCTTTGTCGCGACTACGGACTGCGGCCGCTCTATCTTTGGCCCATCAACGCCGACGCCCAGGGAACTCCGCGTCAGGTCCAGGCGGTGATCGACGGCGTGCGCGCGAACAGGATTCCGGTCGTCTTCAGTGAGAGCACCATGAGCGACAAGCCCGCCCGCCAAGTCGCGCAAGAGAGCGGCGCCCGCTATGGTGGCGTCCTCTACGTCGACTCCCTGACCGAGCCGAGCGGCCCGGCGCCGACTTACCTCGCGTTGCTGGAACGCAATGCGCAGACCATTGTGACGGCCTTCCTCGGGACGGCGCAGCCCTGACCCATCCCTTCGATTTCGGCGGTCGTAAAGCCCAGTCGTCCACCGAGCCCGATCCACCTCCCCTTCATGCCGCATTCTGCTCCGCTCACGCTCGAGGCCATCGACGTCGCCGTCACCTACCCAAACGGCAACACCGCCCTCCACCACGCGAGCTTCCGGCTTGAAGGCGGAACCATCTGTGCGCTGGTGGGCGTCAACGGCTCGGGCAAGTCGACCTTGTTCAAGGCCCTCATGGGCTTCGTGACGCCGACCCAAGGCCGCGTGGAGATCGATGGGAAGCCTGTCCGCGCGGCGCAAAAAGCCAGCTGGGTCGCTTATGTTCCCCAAGCCGAGGAAGTGGACTGGAGCTTTCCCGTCAGCGTGAGCGATGTCGTGATGATGGGCCGCTATGGCTACATGAACTTTCTCCGCCTTCCCCGAGCCGCCGATCGCGCTGCGGTCGAGGAAAGCCTGCGGCGGGTCGGGATGTGGGACTATCGCGACCGCCAGATCGGCGAACTCTCCGGCGGTCAGAAGAAGCGCGTCTTCGTCGCCCGCGCCCTGGCCCAGCAGGGCCGCGTCATCCTGCTCGACGAGCCCTTCACCGGCGTCGATGTGAAGACCGAGGAGGCCATCGTCGGCCTGCTCGGCGAACTCCGGGCCGAAGGGCGCCTCATTCTGGTTTCAACGCACAACCTCGGCTCCGTCCCTGAATTCTGCGACCAGGTCGTCCTCATCAACCGGACCGTGCTCGCCTTTGGTCCGACGGCGCAGGTCTTCACCGCGGATAACCTGACCAACGCCTTCGGCGGAGCCCTTCGCCACTTCGACCTCTCCCAGTCAACCGTGCATGATCACGACGGACGACAGGTCACGGTCCTCACCGACGACGAGCGTCCCCTCGTGCTGGGACGGCACGGCCATCTTGAGTACCTCGACCGGACCGGGCGGGAGAAGCTGATCTCGGATCGCGAGACCGAGTTGGATCAGGGCAATCCGCCCAAGAGCCCCTGAGCATGGACGCCTGGCTCACGCCTTTTCATTATGACTACATGGTCACCGCCATGTGGACGAGTGCGCTGATCGGCGGTGTCTGCGGTCTTCTTTCCGGCTTCATCACGTTGAAGGGCTGGTCGCTCATGGGAGACGCGCTCTCGCACGCCGTGGTGCCGGGCGTCGCCCTCGCCTACCTGGCGGGTCTCCCCTTTGCCGTCGGTGCCTTCACCAGCGGCCTGCTGGCTGCCGGGGCCATGGCCTTCGTCAAGATGAAGACTCCTGTGCGGGAAGATGCGGTGATCGGCATCGTCTTCACTGCCTTCTTCGCGCTCGGCCTCCTGCTCATCTCCCTCTTTCCCAGCCGGGTCGATCTCAAGAGCATCATCTTCGGCAATATCCTGGGGATCGCGACCGCCGACGTCATTCAGGTCGTGATCGTATCGGCGCTTTGCCTCGTGACGCTCGCCCTCAAATGGCGGGATCTCATGCTTTTTTGTTTTGATGCCAACCAAGCCCGGGCACTTGGGCTCAATGTCGGATTCCTGCATGTTCTGCTGCTCCTCCTCCTCTCGGCCACGGCGGTTGCCGCTCTGCAGGCGGTTGGAGCCATGCTGGTTGTCGCCGTTCTGGTCACGCCGGGAGCCACGGCGTATCTGTTGACCGATAAATTCGGGCCGATGCTCCTGATCGGATCGGCACTCGGCACGGTCACGTCCTTTGTCGGCGCCTATGCGAGCTACTTCTTCGATGGAGCAACCGGAGGCTGCATCGTCACCTTGCAGGCGCTGGTTTTCCTTTTCGTGCTCATCGTCGCCCCGAAGCACGGCCTGCTCGCCGGTCGCCGGGCCAAACAGCAGCGCATCGCGGAGTCCGCCGCATGACCACCAACCTGCTCGAACCGTTTCAATATGGCTTCATGCTGCAGGCCATGGGCATGGGAGCCTTGGTCGCCGCGGTCGGGGCGGTCCTGTCCTGCTTCCTCGTGCTTCGGGGGTGGTCCCTGATGGGAGATGCGATTTCCCATGCGGTCCTCCCCGGCGTCGTCCTCGCCTACATCGCCGGCATCCCGCTGGCGATCGGCGCGTTCGCGAGCGGCCTGTTCTGCGCCCTCGCGACCGGCTGGATCAAGGCCAACAGCCGAATCAAGGAAGACACGGTCATGGGTGTCGTGTTCACCGGACTGTTCGCCTTCGGTCTCGTGCTTTTCTCCCGCACGCCCTCAGATCTCCACCTGGACCACATCCTTTTCGGCAATATTCTGGGGATTTCGTCGGCCCAGCTCTGGGAAACCGGCCTGCTCTCAGCGGTTGTGCTGGGCGTGATCCTCGCGCTGCGCCGCGACCTCATGCTGGTCTGCTTCGACCCCAGCCATGCCCAGGCTCTGGGCAAATCGGTCCGTGGCCTGACCTACCTGCTTCTGGTCCTGCTTTCCCTCGCAATCGTGGCCTCAATGAAAGCCGTGGGGTTGATCCTGGTGATCGCGATGCTCGTGACCCCGGGAGCCACGGCGCTCCTGCTGACCAAGCGTTTTGATCGGATGCTGGTGGTTTCGGTCACGGTTGCCGTCACCTCAGCGATCACGGGCGTGTACATCAGCTTCTTTCTGGATGGCTCACCGGCGGCGTGCATCGTGCTGCTGCAGACCCTCGCCTTCGTGGCGGCGCTCCTCTTTGCCCCGGGCCGAGGCCTGCTGAATCGGCCGTCCATCCGCCGGGAACCCTCGGCCGCCTAGTCGACGATTTGCAGCCACTTCCCCCTTGCCGCCCGGTGGAGGGGCAGCCCACACTGCCGCCCGATGTCGCAGACCTTCGCGAGGATCGTCTTTGCCTTCACGGCACTCTTTTTCGCCGCGTTTTTTCTCTGGCCCATCCTGCAGATTCTGAAGGGCGGGTTCATCGACGCGGATGGCCGGCTGACCTTCGACTACCTCATCGCGCTGCTGGCGGATCCCGTCTATCTCGGCGCGCTGCGCAACTCGTTCCTGCTCGCCTGCACCACCACCAGCATTGCGCTCCTGATCGCGATGCCGCTCGCCTTCATCTCGGATCGCTTCCTTTTTCCCGGCAAGGCCCTGCTCGGATCCCTCGTGCTGATCCCCATGATTCTCCCGCCCTTCGTGGGGGCGATCGGGATCAAGCAGATCTTCGGTCAGTACGGTGCGCTCAACGCCTTGATTATCGAAATCGGACTTCGGCCCGTCGGCTGGACCTATGACTGGTTCGCGACGAGCCAGTTCTTCGGGGTGGCCGTGGTGAATGCCCTCTCGTTGTACCCGATCATTTACCTGAACGCCGTGGCCGCCCTTGCGAATGTGGATCCGGCCATGGAGGAAGCGGCGCAGAATCTCGGCTGCACCGGGTTTCGCCGCTTCTTCAAGATCACCCTGCCGCTGATCAAGCCGGGCCTCTTTGCCGGTGGCACGATCGTCTTCATCTGGGCGTTCACCGAGCTCGGTGTACCCCTCATCTTTGACTACCCGCGGGTCATGTCGGTCCAGATCTTCTACGGTCTGCGCGACATCGGCGGAAACCCGTTCCCCTATGCCCTCGTTGCGGTGATGCTGGTGAGCACCTGCCTGCTTTACGGCTTGGGCAAGGGTCTCTTCGGCCGCCAAAGCTACGCCATGATGGCCAAGGCCACGAGTTCGGGCGGTCCCCGCGAGCTCTCGACGGGAAAGTCACTCCTCTGCACGGCGCTCTTTGCCGGCGTCACCTTTGTCGCCGTGCTTCCGCATATCGGCGTCGTGCTGGTGGCGTTTTCGACCGACTGGTACCGCACGGTCTTCCCGGCGGGTTACACGCTGGCCAACTTCAGTTCGGCCCTCGGCAATGACCTGACCGTTCCCGCCATCGCGAACAGCCTCAAGTTCGCCAGCATCTCCACCATCATCGACGTCTTTCTCGGCATCGCCATCGCTTACGTGGTCGTCCGCTCCAGGATCGCCGGGCGCCAGGTTTTGGACTTTCTCGCGATGCTCCCCCTCGCCGTCCCCGGCCTGGTGCTGGCCTTTGGCTATCTGGCGATGAGCCAGGACGGAAAGTTTTTCGACTTCATCAATCCGGTCCGTGATCCGACCATTCTCCTGATCATCGCGTACTCCGTGCGCCGACTGCCCTACGTCGTCCGCTCCGCGGTGGCGGGTTTCCAGCAGACGAGTGAGACCCTCGAGGAAGCGGCGCAG
The DNA here is from genome assembly GCA_964476965.1 of uncultured Opitutus sp. Lineage (GTDB taxonomy): Bacteria > Verrucomicrobiota > Verrucomicrobiia > Opitutales > Opitutaceae > CAMAXB01. The sequence goes on from CAYZCV010000141.1 coordinate 5,163, forward strand.
AACCTCGGCTGCCCACCGCTCAAGGCCACGATCAAGATCACGCTTCCCCTGATTGCCGCCAACCTCATCGCGGGTGGCCTGCTTGCCTTCGCCTTCGCCATGCTCGAGGTCTCGGACTCCCTTATCCTCGCCCAGAAGCAGGCGTTCTATCCGATCACCAAGGCCATCCTCGAACTCTTCCAGTTGCTCGGCGACGGTAAATTCATCGCGAGCGCCCTCGGCGTTTGGGCCATGGTCTTCCTCGGCGTCACCATCGTCGGCATGAGCCTGCTCCTCGGCAAGAAGCTGGGTGCCATCTTCCGCGTGTGACGCGGAAGGAAGCCCGAATGACGAAATCCGAATGCCGATTACCCCGGAAGACGCCGCGGTCTGCACCTTCGTCATTCGGATTTTCTCATTCGAATTTTGCCGTCTTGGACATTGGGCACTGGTCATTGGGCATTTCTTTCGCATCCCCTAGTACCCCGGCATGT
>CAYZCV010000141.1:5645-9075 GCA_964476965.1 uncultured Opitutus sp.
GCGTTCCTTGGATTGGTCATTCGGATTTCGTCGTTCGCGTTTTTAGCCGTGGGTTTCCCCACCCCACCCCCTAGCCCCCGGCAAGTCCCTTCTCCACACGGTCTCCTTTATCTGGGCTTTCTCCTTCGGCCTGATCAAGGGACGGCTGGCTGGGCTCGATCCGGCGGCCGTCGCCGTCGTACGCCTTGCGCTGGCGGCTCTGGTCTTTCTTCCGCTGCTGCGGCTTCGATCACTCCCGGGGATCGCCGCCGCGCGCTTCGCCGCGATTGGCGCGCTCCAGTTTGGGGCCATGTACGTGTTCTACCTCCGCGCCTTTGCGCATCTGCAGGCGCATGAGGTCGCCCTGTTCACCATCTTTACCCCCCTCTATATCGCGCTGATCGACGCTGCGCTGGAACGTCGCTTCCAGCTTGCGCACGCCCTCGCCGCCACCGTCTCCGTGATTGGCACCGCGCTGCTCATGACCAGTGCAGAGGTTCGCCCTGGGCTTGCGGCGGGGTTTGCCTTGGTCCAGCTTTCGAATCTCTGCTTCGCCCTCGGACAGCTGGCCTACAAGCGTGTCCGCGCAAGCCATGCCGGGCTTCGCGATCGCGATATCTTTGGGTTGCTCTACATCGGCGCCGTCCTCGCGACCGGAGCCTTTTCGCTGACGGCGACCGACTGGATGGCCTTCCGTCCCACCGCAGCGCAATGGGGCGTGCTGGCCTACCTCGGCGTGCTGGCTTCGGGTCTCGGCTTCTTTTGGTGGAATCTCGGCTCGCTGCGGGTCAACAACGGCACCCTCGCGGCGTTCAACAATGCCAAGGTGCCGCTCGGGGTCGCCTGCTCGCTCGTGTTCTTCGATGAAAGCGCCGACCTGCCGCGACTCGCGGCCAGCCTGATTCTCCTCACGGCGGCTGTGGCGATCGCCGAGCGTAAGTCCGCCGCCTAGCGGCGACGCGTCGTAAAACGTTTCTCGTGGCCGCTCGACGGGATGGAGACGGTGTACGATTGGCCATCCGGCGCGACGGAGAGTTTGATCAGGTGCCCCTCACAGGCCTCTTCGGCGTTGGCGACGTGCTCAGCCGGAGCGTTGCCCTCGGGTCCGACCCGCACGTTGCGGTGGACCTGGTACATGGCTTCGAGCGAGGCGAGCCCCTTCAACGTGGCCAGGATGCCAGCCTCCGCGCCCTTGCGCGGACCGTTGCTCATGACTGAGACGGTCGGCGCCAGCGTGCGCACCAGCGTGGGATGATTGCTCTGGTCGAGTCCGTGGTGCCCCACCTGATAGACATCCACCTCCCCAATCAGGTCGACCGGCGTCACCAGCTTGGCCTCGACATTCCACGTCAGGTCACCGCCTGCGAAGAAGCGAAAGCCGCCAAACTCCAGGAGCAGCACCACGCTGTTGGCGTTGTCCGACGTATCGACGGGCTTTGCGGCAACCTCGGCGGCGCGCGCATTGGCCGCCTTGCCAGCCGGCGCCGGGATCAGGACTTGGTTCGCCGCCAGCACCCGAACCGCGACCGCCGGGCGATTGGAATCGGAGGCCCCGCGCAACGGTATGGAGGTCCCTGGCGTCAAGGCCGCCCGGGCCACGGCCATGTCACGGTAGGGTTTGATCTGGGTTGGAAACGTCGAAGGCGAGCGCCCATCCGGATCGCCGTCCGGAATGCCCTTGTCGTACACCGTGCCCAAGGGCATCAGCTGCGCGAGCTCGGCGGCCCCGCCGAAGTGGTCCCGGTGAAAATGCGTGATCACGACATGATCAATCCGGTCAAGTCCGGCCGCCATGGCGGCGGCGTGGATTCGCGCGGCGTCCCGGCCGCCCGGATTGCCCGTGTCGATCAACAGCGACTCGCCCTCGGGCGTGACGATCAAGGTTGATCCGCCGCCCTCGGAATCCACCCAGTAGAAATCAAGCGTGCGATCACTGCGGCCCGCCAAGGCGGGCGCGGCCGCGACGAGAAAACAGAGTGCGCAGAACCAGGGACGCAGGAGGACGGTGTTCATGGGGTAACCTGAGCCAATGCGAACTCCGCCGTGCTGCCAATGGCGAACACGCGTTGCGCGATTTCCGCCCGCCTGGTCAGACGATCTCGAGCTCGCGGGCCGCCGCGGCCTGCAGACGTTGCAGGCCCTGATCGACGATCTCGTCGCTCGGACCTTCGATCAGCAAGCGCAACTTGGGCTCGGTCCCGGAGTAACGCACCAGCACCCGGCCGGCACTGCCCATTTCGTGCTCCAGCAGGGCAATCTCCGCGGACAAACCGGCCAAATCGGCCAAGGGACGCTTCACCTTCACGCGGAGCGCCGCGGTCCGCTGCGGAAACTTTCGCAGAACCCGGCGCAGTTGCGATAGCGGCTGCCCCGTAGCCAACATAACCTCGATCACCTTGATGGCCGCGACGAGTCCGTCGCCCGTGGGATGGATATCGGAACAGATCACGTGCCCGCTCGACTCCCCGCCGAGCGTCGCCCCGGAGGCGCGCATCCGCTCCATGACGTAGCGATCTCCGATCGCCGTCCGCGCCACCCGGCCGCCGGCCGCAGCGACGGCCGCGTCGACGCCGAGATTACTCTGCTGGGTCACCACCAGCTCATTGCCGCCGAGCCGACCCGACTTGAGGGCCTGCAGGGCGAGCAGGGTCAGGATTTCGTCGCCATCCAGGACCACGCCGGTCTCATCACAGAGCACGCAGCGATCGCCATCGCCATCATGGGCGATGCCCAAACGCGCCCCAGCCGCGACGACCTCCGCCGCCAACCGCTCCGGGTGCTCGCTGCCAACTTCCAGGTTGATGTTCTCCCCATTGGGTGAGCCGCCAAGCAACACCACGTCGGCCCCAAGGGCGCGGAGCACGCGCGGGCTCGTCGCGCAGGTGGCCCCGTGGGCCGTATCCAATACAATCCTCCAACCGACCAGCGCCCGCGGCGGCAGGACGGCGGCGATTGCATCGCAGTACTGCCCCTGCGCCGTGTCGTCCTCCAGCGCGGCCGCAGAAATGACCGGTGCAACCGCAGGCAGGCGGGCCTCGATCGCCGCTTCATCCTCATCGGTGAGCTTCATGCCCGTGCCCGCGAAGAACTTGATGCCATTGTCGGCCGCCGGGTTGTGCGACGCCGTGATCACGACCCCGAGGGTTGCGCCCCGCGTCACCACTGCCCGCGCCACCGCCGGGGTCGGTACAACACCCAGCAGAACGGGTTCAAGACCGGCCGCCCGCAGTCCCACTGCGACCGCCGCCGCGAGGCTCCGGCCCGAGGCCCGCGTGTCGCGACCGATCAGGACCTGGCCCCGCCCGCCCGACCACAGGCCAGCCGCGAGCGCCAGACGCTCGGCAAAAGCCTCATTGATCAGCGGGCCGCCGTACGGGCCTCGCACGCCATCCGTGCCGAAATAAAGTCGCTTCATGCGGGACGAAAGAATTCGCGGGTTGCGGCAATCTTC
>CAYZCV010000142.1:0-9050 GCA_964476965.1 uncultured Opitutus sp.
CCATCCAGGCGCGGCATCTTCCAGTCCATGAGCGTGACCGCGTACGGTCGTCCGGCGCGCTCGGCCTCCGCGATCCTGACCAGGGCGGCATCGCCGGCATCCGCCTCATCGACGTCGAGCCCGAAGCGCCTTCCGATTGAGGTGAGGATGTCGCGAGCGGCGGGATTGTCGTCCACGACCAGCACCCGTCTCCCCACCAATTCGTCCGACCGCAACATGCGCGGGGGCGCTTCCCGGTGACCGGGCCGGCCCAGCTTCGCTTCGAAGTGGAAGGTCGAGCCCTTGCCCGGCGTGCTTTCCACCCACATGCGTCCGTGCATCAGTTCGACCAGTCGCTTGCAGATCACCAAGCCCAGGCCGGTTCCGCCATAGCGCCGGGTGGTCGAAGCATCGGCCTGGCTGAAGGAGGTGAAGAGCCGCTCAATTTGTTCCGCAGACAGGCCGATGCCGGTATCGGCCACCCAGAAGTGCAGGCCCGCTTCTTCCGCCCTGTCCGAGATTGGCTCGACCCCGACCACGATCTCACCGTGGGCGGTGAACTTGACCGCATTGCTCGTGAGATTCAGGAGAATCTGGCCAAGGCGTAGCGGATCACCGACGAATCGCGTATCGAGAGCCGGGTCCACGCGGTAGAGGAGTTCGAGCCCCTTTTCCTCGGCCTTGAGGCCGATCATCGCGGCCAGGTTTTCGAACACATCCTCAAGCTGGAAATCAATCCGTTCCATCGTGACCCGCCCGGCCTCGATCTTGGAGAAATCGAGGATGTCATTGATGATGCCCAGAAGATTCTCCGCCGCCCGGCCCACCTTTTCGATGTAACCGCGTTGGCGTGCATCGAGCGGTGTGCGCAGCGCGAGATCGGTCAGGCCGATGATCGCGTTCATCGGCGTCCGGATCTCGTGGCTCATGTTGGCCAGAAACGCGCTCTTCGCGCGGGTGGCTTCCTCGGCGATTTCCTTGGCGCGGATGATTTCGGCCTCGGCCTGCTTGAGCGTTGTGATATCCGTCAACCACCCCAAAACCGCCGGCTGACCTTCAAATTCCGTCGGCGAATACGTGGCCAGGAGATCACGCGGCTCGCCCGAGCCGTCCCCGGAGCGCATCCTGACTTCATAGTCGCGAACCACGCCCTCGGATGCGATCCGGGCCATGATGCGCCGGCGATCCTCCGGATCAACATAGGCTTCGTGGGCCGGATGTCCGACCTGGAAACTCGCCAGCTCGCTGATGCGGGGATTGGCAAAACGAACAATACCGTCGACCGTGATGCCCACACCCACCGGGGCCAGGTCGAGCATCGCCTGCAGCCGGGCGCGCTCTAGGCGGAGCGTTTCCTCCGCCCGCTTGCGGTCCGTGATGTCGATCGCCGTGATGATGAGAAGTTCACGATCGCCATTCTTGGCCAAAAAGGCGGCCTGATCCACGTCCACGAGGCTCCCATCCCGACGACGGTGGCGGGTTTCCTCCCGCACCGGACGCGAGGCGATCCGGATGACGGCTAGCAGTTCGGACAGGCTGTCGGGCGAGAACCGGGTGTCCCAGTCGGCCATCCGCAGCGCGGCCAAATCGGCCTCCGCGTGGCCCAGATGATCGAGCGCGGCCCGATTGGCGTAAACGGTGGCCGCGGTCGTCGGGTCGATCCACCACATCGGGCCGGCGTTCTCGACCACGAAGCGATTAAAGAGGATCTGCAACTCGCGCTCCTTGCGCTCCGTGATGTCGTCCTTGATCGCCACGTAGTGCGTGATCCGTCCCGTTCGGTCGGTCACGGGCGAAATCACTGCGTGCTCGATGAAGAGTTCGCCGTTCTTCTTTCGATTGTGGAGCTCACCCCGCCACACCCGGCCGCCCGCCACGGTCGCCCAGAGATCGGTGTAGACGGAGGCCGGCGTGAGACCCGACTTGAGAAAGCGCGAATTTCGGCCGCGTGCCTCGGCCAACGTGTACCCAGTAACGTCGGTGAAATGGGGGTTCACGTACTCGATCCGACCCTCCAGATCGGTGATCACAATGGACGAGGAGGATTGATTGATCGCGCCGTTGAGCTTGCGCATCTCCGCCTCAATCTTGACCCGGGTTGTGATGTCGCGGATCGAGACGCACACGCTGCCGGGCCGGCCGGCGACCGCGGACATGCGCGAAACCTCCGTCTCGATCGGCACGAGCGAGCCATCCTTGCGCCGGGCGTTGCCCGTGAAGCTGGCCACCCCGCTCTCGGAATCCGCCGAAGCCTGGGCCGCCCGGGCCTTCCGGTGCCGCTCGCGACCCGACTCGGGCAGCAGGTCTTCGACCATCAGCCCGTTGAGCTCCCCCAAGCCATAGCCAAAGACATGCTCGGCCTGATGATTCGAGAAAACGATCCGACCCTCGTGGTCCGTCACCAGCAATCCGTCCGGCGCCGATTCAACGACCTGTCGAAACCATGCCTCGGTGTCGGCCAGCCGCAGCTTCTCCAGCCGAAGCTGCTCGGTCTGCGCCTGCGCGCGGACCAGATGCTCCAGGCTTTCAAGCGCGAGCGCGCCGACCTGCGCCACCTCGTCCAGCAATCCCTTCTCCCGCTGATTAAATGCACGACCCGAAACCAACTGCAGGACGGCGAAGACTTCACCTTGGGATTTGAATGGGATGGCCTGAACGAGCGGGAGGCAATCCGGATCCGTGTAGCCGAGCTCCCGCGCATCCTCGGGTGTCCCATCGACGGGAACGCGCTGTCCCCCGCAAAGGTAGGCCAGCGCCGTGACGTCCGGTTTTACCCCCTCCGGCAGGCCCTGGTGAGCTAGCACCCGGGGAAATTCCTGCAGACCACCGCAGACAAAAAACAGACCACCATCGGCACGGATCTCCATGACCAGCCGCGCCAGCAGGCGCCGGCCAAATTCCTCCAGGGTCCGCGCTTGCTGCACCTCGCCGATCAATAGCGCCAGCCGGTCCTTGACCCAGCGCTGGCGGTCCATCTCGGCGGCCGACTGCTTGAGGACGTCGATCGAACGCGCCAGTTCGCCCGTCTCGTCGTCCGTCGTCAGAAACGGCACCTCCTGACTATAGCCTCCCTCGGCAATCGCCTCCACGGAGGATCGCAGGTGAAGGATGGGCCGGACAATCTGGACGGTCACCACCACCGCCAGCCAGATCATCAGGAGCGCCACGAGGCCGACGGACCCCAGCAGATAGACCCTCGCCTGCTCCAGCGCTTCCGCCGCGGTGGCCTCGCGACTCGCCGCCAGGCGATCATTGTAACCCACCCAGGAGTCGAGCGAGCCCCGAGCCGCCTCCAGGGCGGGGTGCAGCCTGCGGTGCACCTCGGGCCTTTCGATCGAGGTGTCGCCGGCTAGGGCGAGATCCAGCACCGTTTCCGCCGCGGCAATCCAGGCGTCATACTTGGTCCGGAAATCCCGCAGGTAGCCGGCCTCCTCTTCGTCGACCACGAGTTCTCGTTCATACCGTTCGATCAGTTGCCCAAGTTGGTTCCTGGCCAGCCGGAACTCGTCACGGGCAGCCAGCTGATCCGCGCGCGCGCCGGGTCCGTTCAGCACCTCCTCGAGCTCCGTGTGCATGGTCATGAGCTCGTGTCCCATGTGAGCCTGCACGGAAAGGCTCGCCGCCACATTATCCACCAGGAAGCGGCTCTCGCTCTCAATGCGCCGGGTGTGCAGCCAGACCATCCAGCCAAGCAGGACCAGCGCCGCCACCGGCAGAAGCAATTGGGCGAACAGCTTCTTGGCGATGTTCATGGGCAATCAGGTTGAAGGAGCGGGCGGGAGGCAATCGTTCTGATTGCTCAGCCCATTCGGGTCTGAGCCGACCTAAGCCAACTGGCGGGGAGTCTACCCCCTCAGTATGCCGCGATGGGCCTCCGGGAGCTGGGCATTTCTTGGTCAATCCAAGTCCGTTCTTGCCCAATTGAACGCGCGGAAGTCCCGCGGGCGGCCCAACCCTGCCGTCCGCGGACCCTAACCCGGGCGGCGCGGTCAACGCCGCGCCCCCGCACCACCGGCCAATCTGATCCGCAGTTACTTGGCCTTATTGGCCGTTTCCTTGGCGTCCGGGGTGCGCACGGGCTGGCCGGCGGCCTCCCAGGCGCTAAACGCGCCCGCATTTGCCACCGCTTTGCCCTCCGCGGCCAGAACGGTCGCCGCCTGGCCGGACCGATTGCCCGATCGGCAATAGAGGATGATCTCCTTGCCCTGATTGGCCTCAAGGAAGGGTTTCCACGCCTTCCGGTCGCCGCGCAGATCGCTGAGCGGAAGGAGGGCCGCCGACGCCACCACCCCACCCGCCCACTCCGCCGGTTCGCGAACGTCCACCAGAACCGCGGTGCCCGCCGCCACGCGATTGGCGGCCTCCTCCGGTTTCAGGTAACCCGCATCCGCCGCATAGATCGAAACGACAAACAGGGCCAGGAGGACTCCGATCCAGCGAATGAACTTTCCGGGTGTTTTCATCACACTAGCCTGAACGCTCCGCGCCATTTGGCAACGCCGGGCGGGAGATCAGTGGAATCAGCGCCGATCCGGCAGCCAGAGCGTGAACACCGATCCCCCGGCCGCCGGGCAGGCAACCTCCGCCCGCCCGACGTGGGCCTGCATGATCGCCTGCACAAAGCTGAGCCCCAGCCCGAGGCCCCGCTGGGACCGACTCTTGTCACCGCGGAACAGGCGATCCCAGATCCGCGGCCGGTCCGCCTCGGGAATGCCCGGCCCCTCGTCGGCCACGACGACCTCGACACCCGCTTCCGCCCGCCGTGCCTCCAGCCGCACCCGCGTGCCGGGCGGACTGTACTTGATCGCATTGTCCACGAGATTGGCCACCGCCTGCTGAAAGCGGACCCGGTCCGCCACGAGTTCCAGGTCAGGTGAACCCGTGATCTCCAGCGTGATCGCCTTCTCCTCCGCCGCAAATTCATACAAGTCGGCCACCCCTTGCAGCAGCCCCGCCGCCGGCAGCCGCTCCAGCCGCAGCTTCATCATACCAGCCTCGGCCTCCGAAACATCCATGAGGGTGCGCAGCATCAGGAGGACGCGCTCGGACTCCTCCACGGCATCGGCCAGCGCCTCCCGCGCCGCCGCCGGATCATCGGGCCGCTCGAGCGCGATCTCCGCCGTCGTCCGCATCCGCGTCAGGGGCGTACGCAGATCGTGCGCCACATTGTCCAGGGCGTCACGCATGCCGGCGATCAGCGCCTGGTTGCGATCCAGCATCCGGTTGAGCAACGTGACCAACTGGTCGAGCTCGTCCTCGCTTTGGCGCGCGGGCACCCGCGCACCCAGGTTGCCGGTGTCGAGAATGGTGCGAACCGTCGCGAGGATCTTGCGCACCGGAGCCAGCGCCCGCTGCGTCAGAATCAGGCCCCCGATCAGCCCGATCACGATCGCCGGGGTGATCGCCTTGAGAAAGATCGCGATGAACTCCGCCCGCAGATCCTCGCGGTCCGACGTCCGGGCCCCAACCTGGAGGCGGGTCTCGTCCTCCAGCCGGGCGGTCACGATGACCCAGCTCCGGGTCCGGTCCGGTGAGTCAATCTCCCCCCACTCCTCGTCGCCCGGTTCGACCAGGGGAAAGGCGACCATTGCGACATCCAGATCCTTGCCCTCGCGCGGCACAACCACCCAGGGCTCGGCCTGGCCGGAGAGCTGCGCACGAAGGAAGAACAGATTCTCGTCCAGGTCGTCCTGATCCACATAGGAGGCCTGCAGGCCGGCCAGGCCCGCTCGCGCGTAGAGTCGCTCCAGCCGCCGAAGCTCCGCCTCCGCCGCGTCGCGGTCCTTCTCGCGGAGCGTGTCCACCAGCATCACGTAGGCGAAGAGGCTGAAGCCCAACGCCAGCAGGAGGAAGAACCCCGCGTAGTACGCGCCCAGCCGGAAGCTGAAGGCGCCCGTCAGCCGCCTAAGCGATCTTAAGGGCATAACCCACTCCCCGGATGGTCTGGATCAGCTTGCGGTCGAAGTCGCGGTCAACCTTGCCGCGCACCCGGCACACGAGGACATCGACGACATTGGTCTGCGGATCAAAACTGTAATCCCAAATGTGTTCCAGGATCAGCGTCTTCGTGAGCACGCGGCCGGGATTGCGCAGGAAGTACTCCAGCAGGGCGAACTCGCGCGGATGCAATTCGATCTTCCGCCCTTCCCGCTCCACCTTGCGGGTGACCAGATTCATCACCACGCCGGCGGCCCGCAGCTCCGTGGGCGCGTCGACCTGGGTCGCCCGCCGGAGCAGCGACTGCACCCGGGCCCGCAACTCCGAGAACGCAAAGGGCTTGGTCATGTAGTCATCCCCCCCGCTCTGGAGACCGCGGATGCGATCATCCACCGTGGCCCGTGCGCTCAGCATGATGACCGGCAGGCCGATTTTCTCCGCCCGCAGCGTGCTGACCAGCGCGAGGCCGTCGAGGCCGGGAAGCATCACGTCGACGACCGCGAGATCATAATGCCCCTGGCGCGCGAGCTCCAGGCCGGTGAGGCCATCCGCCGCATGATCGACCCCATGCCCTTCCTGCCGGAAGCCCCCCGTCAGAAAGGAGGCGATCTTGCGGTCGTCCTCGATGACAAGAATGCGCATGGGTCGGTCGGGTCGGATGATCAGGTTTCGGGCGAGAGAAGGCGCGAGGGCTTCCGGGAGCAAGCGATCAGCGCAGGCCGTCGAGATAACCGCGGAGCCCGGCGAGATCGTCGGTCCCGATCACATCGATTCCCGCCCCGACCAGTTCCACCCAGAAGGCGGGGCGATCGGGCGTGTTCCAAAAACGCAGCAGGCGTCCCTCCTGCCGGGCCTGAGCCACCAGTTGGTGCAGGCGGCTGCGCTGGTCCTCCGGCATCGGTCCATCGCCTCGCCAGGAAAAAAGCGTCGCCCAGTTGTCGCTCACCAGCGGAATCAGGCTGGCCGGCGATCCGCCGCCGAGGTCGGCCCGCCGTCCGTCCATCGCCGCGAGGCGTTCCTTGGCGGACTCAAGTGCCGCCCGATCCCGATTGCCGGAGATCACCACTGTCACCGCTCCCGTGACCACCCGCCCGTCCACAAACCGGGTCAGCAGGTCACGGTAGCCGGCTAGGACGTCCGCGAGCGCCGCGTAGGTCGCCACGGCCTCGCTCTTGATGTCGACGAGCAGGATCAGCGGCCCGGCCAAGCCTGGATCCGCCCGGCCACCGTGGCGGAGCATCCGTTCCCGCAGCGGATCCAGGTAAAGCGCCTGCAGCGTGCGCTCGGGCCGGACCTCCTCCCGGTCGTGGGCCACCAGCAGGGCACCGTCGACCAGATGGATGTCCGCCTCAATGCTCGCCGCCCGGTGCTCAAGCGCCTCGGCCAGCGGCCGCGCGCGCTCGTAGTCGTTGTGGGAGTGGATCCGCGGGACCACCCGGTCCGCCGCCGAGACGAAGGAGGCCACGCCGCCGACCAGGATCAGGAGGACCGCGAGACGGGCCAGCGCGGATGAACGGGGAACGCGGGAGAACATGGCGGGAACAGGGCGACACCCGACGATGGCGGCCGGAGCCTCCGAGGCAATCCCCGGAGGCTCCGCGCACTCACCGGGCAATCGGCGGCACGGGGGCCGGTACGACTTTCAGATCGCTGCCCGCCACGTCTTCCCAGCCATAGAAGTGGAAGGTCTTGTCCGTCGACATCACCACAAACAGCCCCTTCGGGAACAGCGGCCCAAGGCCGACGGCCGTGACATCGCTGCCATCGCTGTCGATCGCGCTGACCGGAACCGACTTCAGGAAGGTGTGCTGGTGCGGATTGCCGGGCTCGCCCTCACGCTTGAAGATCCGGAACCGGTTGGCCTGCTGGTCGGAGACCAGAATATAGCCCGTGCCTGCGCCCGTGGGATAGAAGGAGATGCCCTCGTGATCCCGGGCAAAGCCCTGCTGGCCGAAGAAAGCCAGTTCCTCGTCGGCGTCGTCGGCCGCGGGGTCGGCATGGTACTTCCGGATTCCCTGGGTCTCGTCACTGTAGAAGACATGGCCCAGTTCCTGGTCGACGCCGATGGCCTCGACCTCCTTCACGCCGCTCCAGTCGCCAAACGAACGCGTGAACACCCCGCGCAGCGTGCCGGTGCCGTCGTCGATCAGCCGATACTGGTGCAGGTAACCCTTGCGGGGCGCCTGGTAGTCCGAGCGGCTAACAATCGCGAAGACCGCGCCGTCGTAGGGACGCGTGTACAGCGCAATGCCCATCACATCCCGGGCGAGTTCACCCTCGAAGACCGGGATGCCGCCGCCGTCGAGCGGCATCATGTCCGGCAGTCGGTAGATCCGCAGGCGATGCGCGAAGCGCTCCGCCACGACCGCGATGTCGACCTTCTCGCGCCCGAGTTGGACGTCGTAGGCGATGTCGACGTTGTTGGGCCGGGCCAGGCCGCGGACCGTCTTGTCGTGGTGAATCTTCCCGTCGAGTCCGTAGACATAGAGGGCCCCGTCGGCATCCTTATCGGTCCCGATGACGAGACTGGCCGCCGGGTTCGCCCGGTTGATCCAGATCGCAGGATCGTCCGTGTCGTGGCGGGTCGGCTCGGTGATGACACGAGGCTTGAGCGCGTCAGGAGCAACCGGGGCGGGCTGGGCGGAGAGCAGGGACAAACCCAGGGCAAGCAGCGCGAGGGTGGCCGAAGGGAGGAGGCGGGATGTTTTCATCAGCAGATAGGTAGTTTTAAATGAAACGGTCGGCCACGAGAGTGGCCGACCGGGATGACAGGATGCCCTGCCCGCGGATTACACGCGCGTAATGAACGGGGCGGGCGGTTCGATCAGAAGCTGGCCTTGATGCCCACGTTGGCGGACCACGAATAGAACTCGGCCTTCCGGAGACCGTTCGAGACATTGTACACCGACGAGTACGGCTCGTTGCCAACATTCAGCGCCTCCGCATAGATCGTGTAGCGGGGGGAGATCTTGTAGTTGGTGGAGACATCGATCTGGAGATGATCCTCAACGTACTGGTCCCCCGCGGTGCTGGCGCCGATCAGGCTCAGGTAGCGGCTGCGATGAGCTGCCGACACGCGCAGGAAGAAGCCGTTTTTCTCGTAGGAGACCGCGAAGTTCGCGAGCCGCTTGGAC
>CAYZCV010000143.1:0-8910 GCA_964476965.1 uncultured Opitutus sp.
CTTGCCTCACTACGCTATCGTGACGTGTTCGCCGATGATGGCGGGCCGATTGAGCGTGTGCTGACTGGGGATTGCGCGGTTCTCGGGCATAAGCAGAAGCAAGCCAACGCTTTCCTTAGACCTGAGTTATCAGTCGGTAAGCCCTCACACGCCGTTTACGGTCAGGCGGACGGAACCGGTTCCGCTGAGTCGCCGTCCATTGCTTGCCATATGGCGATCTCCGAAGCCCTCGAGCGATGGGCGTTTCTCGCCACTCATCGTAGCAGCGAGGGCAACCGCTACGGTTTCAACGTGGATCGGAGCTCGAATGGAATGGCTGCCTTCCCGGGTCTTTTTCGCGGACAAGCCGCGAGGAGGGCAAGGATGGAGGCGCTGGAGCGTTACGCTTTGATCTCTTGGTGGGATGGTCGCTTTGCGGCAGAACGGGTCGCTTCCCCTTTCCCCGGTGTCGATGTCGTGCGCATTCAACATAACGCCGGCCGGGGCGAGGTCGTCATTCTCGCACAAAAATCCCGGGCCGGTGTTGCCTACGGCCACGCCGCCGGCGGGACCCTGACTTCAGCGACCTTCAAGGCGGCGGTTGAACTTGCCCGGGCCGATTTTGTGATCACGTCGCACCGGGCAAAAGGCGCGATCGTTCAGGCGGCCAACTACCTTGAACGGCGCGCGCTGCATTTTTCAACGGACGTCGGGTACGATCAGTTCCTCTCGCGGTTGCACTCTCGCCCGGACCGACCTGCCCCGAGTTGGCGTCCCGTATTCGATGGGGAAATTGTAGGGCCTTGGTCCCGATGGACGACCGTCTGGCGGTGTGCGGTGGCAATGCCGACCAATGATTTTTTGGAACCTGGCTGCGATTTCTTCTTTTGGTAGACCGTCATGAGCACCCGAGTAGCCACCATCCTTGAAATTCGCGATCAGTTTGCCCGTGAAGGTCTCACGGTGGCGGTTCGCAGCGCTCGGGCCGCGTACGAGGCTGGACGCATTGATACGATGGACGTCCCGGAGATCTTCATGGCGCTCAAGAATGGATCTTGGCGCTTCCTTGAACAGCTGGGCGTGCGACTGGACGGCTCCGGTGCAAGCCACACGAAATCCACGGGATGAGCGAGGGCTTCACCAGGACCGAAGCCGCATTGCTCGAGGCCTTGGAGCGTGAACGCGCCCTCCTCAAGCAACGGGACCTGGTCAATGGTATCGTGCTCCATGAAATGTCCAACGCGGTCGCGGTTGTTCTGGGCGCGGTTGAGTTGATCAAACTGAACGGCACTCGTTCGCCTACCTTTCATTTCGCCCTGCAACGAGTCGGGGGCGGGGCGAGGCTGATGAATGAAATGCTCGCGGGGCTGCGCGTACTGCTGGGCGGTGAAGGCAACGATCCGGTCTTCGAGCGGCGGGATCTGACGGCGTTCGTGAAGAGCATCGCGACGGACCCCGTGCTCACCGCGGAGAATGCATCGACGCGAGTGGAAGTACGGTCGAGGTTGGCCGATCCGATCACGGTTTTTTGTCCCGCGCTTGTACGGCATGCACTCGCCAATCTAGTGCGCAACGCGCTGCGCTACAGTCCACCTCCCCGCCCGGTTACGGTGACGGTGGGCAGCAGCCGCGGCCATTGCTGGATTCATATCCTCAACCGTGGGCCCAAGATTCCAGCAGACATTGCCGGACGACTGTTCGAACCCGGAAAGAAGAACCCGAAGGGTGGAATGGGCTTCGGACTGCACATCTCACAGGCATGTGCCCTGCGGATGGGCGGGGAACTGGTGTTTGGCACCAGTTCCGTCGCGACGGTTTTCTCGCTCCGGCTTGGTAGTCGCGGGCCACGGGCTGTCCTGACGCCTGCGCGCTATCCATACGCGACATCGGCCCCTCTGGCAGGGAATGCCTAGAACAGGGCCGAGGCGGCGGTTCCGACCGCAGTGATCGGTCCTTGGTCGGCCAGCCCATCGACGGCGCGATCAACCTTTCGTAGGGTGCTCTGCGCTTCCTCGATCAGGCTGTCGTCGTTGATCAATTTGCCGAGAGTTCCCGATCCGCTATTCAGCTTATCCGATATCTCCCGCAGGTTCTTCGCCGCCGCCTTGATGTTCTGCCCTGACTCCTGATCGTAAATCAACGCGCCGAGCGTGCCTTCACCGCGCTTGACCTGCTCAAGAATGCCTTTGGCGTCACCGACGAAGAGTCTCGCCTCGGCCGAAGCGCCGCGAAATTCCTCCGCGGCCGCGAGCAAGCGATTATAGGCTTCCGGATCATTCACTAGCTTGCCCAAGGAGCCTTGTCCATTGTTCACCTTGTCGGTGATTTCCTGAAGATTCGTCGTGATCTCGCCGATACGGCTTTGATTCTCTTCGACGAGGCGATCGAGTTTGGCCATGAATCCGCTGCCAGATTCTCCGGAAGTTGCGCCGGAAAACTGGCCGAGGGCTTGGTCGATCTTCCGCCCGATCTCTCCGATCTGGGCAACCATGGAATTGAGATCGGGGGTATCGGCGGTGCGGATCTGGTCACCGTCCACGAGGGCGCCGTCGCGGCCCTGATCCAGCGTCACATAGTTGCCCCCGAGCAGACCGGCCATCGCAATGGTCGCGAGCGAGTCCTTTGCAACCACGACATCCTTGGCGATGAGCAGAACCGCCTCGGCCTCGCGACCGGCGAGACGCGTTTCCGACACGGTGCCAATTCGCACGCCGGCCATGCGGACGTCGTCGCCTGCCTTCAGCTCCTTCAAATTGGGGAATCGTGCGACGAGCGAATAGCCCGATTCACGGGTAATCGAGCCCCGGCTCAGGGCTTCGAACGTGACCCAGATGAGCGCGACGCCCAGCAGGAAGAACAGTCCTACTCGGACCGACATTTGTGAGTTAGTCATGGTGATTTGCCTCCAGCGATTTGAAGCGAGGGTTGCGGATGTCTATCCGCGGATTGAGGAAATTATTGATGACCGGATCCGCGTTGACGCGGAGCTCCGCGGGGGTTTGGACCGCCCGCAGCCTTCCCTGATGAATGACGGCCACCCGGTCGGCGATCGTGAGTGCAAGGTCCCGGTCGTGGGACACGACGATGCTGGTCACGGCGAATTCGTCCTTAAGTGTGGCGATGATCTCGGCGATCGTCGCCGCCATTAACGGATCGAGTTCACTGGTGGGCTCATCGTAGAGGAGCAGCTGCGGCTCCATGACCAGTGCGCGGGCAATCGCCACGCGCTTCTTCATTCCACCCGAGAGCTCGGCCGGGAGCTTGTGCGCGGCGTTCTCGATGGAGAGAATGCGCAACGCCCGCATCACCCGATCACGAATTTCCGTTTTGGGACAGATGCGGTGCTCCAAGGGATACAGCGCGAGATTGTCATAAACGCTCAGGGAATTGAAGAGCGCGCCGGATTGGAAAACCAGCGCGAGCGCAAAGCGGTCCCGCGTCTCCGGTTTCCGGGGATCGAGACCGTTAATGGTCACCGAACCCGTGGTGGGGGCCTCTAGCCCGGCAATGTGTCGCAGGAGGACGCTCTTGCCAGACCCACTGGGGCCCATGATCACGAAAATCTCCCCAGGCTTGATGTCCAAGGTGACATCGCTGAGGACGGATTGAGCGCCGTAGGACTTGGAGAGCTCACGCACCTCTACGCGCACGGGGCTGCGATCCTCCCGACTTGGACTGGCGTTGGATTTCTTCGGCATCGGGGTCAGGCAAGCGCCTTGGTGATGAAATAGTCGAGGGTCAGGATGCTGATAAGCGAGTACACGACCGATCGCGTGACGGCGTAGCCGATCTCGCGCGGGCCGCCCCGGGTCCGGAGTCCGGTGTTGCAGGCGATCAGGATGACCGTGAAGCCGAAGACCTCCGCCTTGATCAGCCCATCGAGCACATCGCGGACCGAGAGGAACTCACGCAGACTCTGAAAATAGAGCGCGGTGTCGACGCCGATGAACGGCACGTAGTGGCAAACCACTGCGCCTCCGAACCAGCCGATGATGTTCCCGATGATCGTGAGCACCGGCATGACGAGCAGAACGGCAAGCAACCGCGGCAGAACCAACATCCGTTCGGGCGGGATATTCATCGTCACGAGCGCGTCGACTTCCTGGTACACTTTCATGGAAGCCAACTCGGCCGTGACAGCGCTCCCCACGCGACCGGCAAGCAGGATGGCGACCATGACCGGCCCGAGTTCGCGGGCCATGGATTCCCCGACCAGCGCTCCGATCAGCTGCTTGGCCCCGAATTCCTTGAGGCTGATGCCCGATTGGAGCGCCAAAACGCTGCCAATGAAGAAGCAGAGAATCGTGACAATGGGCAGCGTCGTGTAACCGCTCAGGTATCCCTGCTCGGCGGTGCGCTTGAGGATGCGTGGGGCCGAGGGAAGCGTCGCGAAAGCGCGAACAGCGAGCTGGAGCCCGCTGCCAAGGCCATCGAGAAAGGACGTGAGACGATTCATGGAAGGGAGTCCGGACCGTGGGAAGGAGTTGCGGTGCCGGACCGAAAGTTGCCGAAGGCCATTCGCCACGGGGATCCGGGGGCCCCGCGCTGCCAGGAAACCAGCCCGCCGAGAATCGCGAGCCGGCCCCGTGCAGCGTCTCGCTCGCTGGTCACGAGGGGGCCGAGGTGGAAGGAGATGGCCCCCTCCGCTCGGTCGCGGTGGAAGCTGGCGGCGTTCCAAAGGGCGCTATGCCGGGTCTCTCCCACTTTTGTCTGGTCAAACCGGTAGAGCGCGAGGAGGGGCGTCCAACTCAGCCGAACCGGGTCATTACGAGGGAAAAAGACCTCGAAGGGGCTCAGAATTTGCCACTGCTTTCTCCCTGCGCCGTTGTTCCAGCCACTGGCCAAGGGCCAGAAATGAACCTTGTACGCGGCTTCCGCCGCTACGCCTTCGGCGCGGCGCTGCACATCTGAGTGATAGAGGAAGTAAAGGAGCTGCTTGCGGTGGTGGGAAAGATCCCCGTCGATCCAGGAACTCTCCCGCCACAATGGCCAGAGCACCCATGTCTTCTTTGTCCCCTTGATCATGGAATGGGAATAGAAGGGGGCCCAGCGGTCGATTTGTCTGTCGTCACCCCTCCCGTGGACCCACAGCGGCCAAAGATAGTTCCTAGCGTGGTAGCGATAAGGAATCGTCCGGTCGACGTAGCCGAAGAGCGGCCAGAGGAAGGTTTCTGACCGGTAGCCATCCGCCACATCGCGGGCGTAGAAGGGCAAAAGGCCGGTCTTTCGGCTGGTCACTGCTGCCGCATCCATCGTCACGTGGTCGTAGCCGAGGGGCCAAAGGGCAAAGCGCTCCTGGTAGACTCCCGGTTTCCCGCGTGTTCCGTACAGGGGCCAAAACTCCCACCCGGCGTGGCCGTCTCCGGATAGCACTTTGATCAAGGGCCAAGGCAGCGTCAGCGTGGTCGTTCCTCTCTTCTCAAATCGCCCATAGAAAGGAAACAGGATCCACGAAATTCGATCGTGGCCGAAGCGTCGGGGAATCGATCCAGCCAAGGGAAATATGGCGCGATACGAGGAGTCCGGCTCCCCGGACTGTCGCGAAAAGTACACCGGCCAGATATCGAGACGCGTCTCGCCGGAGGTGCTCCGAGGCGCAGATGGCCCGGTGAATCCCCAATTGATCAGGTTCAGGAAACTCCAGCGACGAGCGTCTTGGTCGGCGCGATAGGTGAGCAGCGGGTACACCACAAACGCTTCGGAGATCCCCCCGCGCGCATCCCGCCTTTCCAGATAGAGCGGACGGATTCCTCCGACCGATGTCGATTTGCCGGCCTCGGATTGTCGAAACGCGAGGGGACCGACGGCCTCGAAGGATTGTGACGAACGAGCGTCTCCGGACGCGCGGACCTCACGCTCCACCACCAGCGGCCAGAAATTCCGCTCGGTCGCAACCCCGCCGGCGGTCGCATGGCAAGCGACCATCAGCGCCGGCAGGGCGGCGAGGTTACGGAAGTTCATAGTGGTGTGGTTGAAATGGGCCCACGCGGAGTGGGTCGCCGGGGTGACGGAGAGTCGGCCTCCGCTACCCAGCAACTAATTAGGCTCCTAACTAAATGAAGTTGTGCCTGTAGTGCAAATGGAATGTGAACCTTCTGCATCGCACGGGTTCCATCGCGCGATAGTTATTCGCGCAAATATCTCAAATATAGCAATTTAAGCTACAGAGTAATCGGCTGACCCGGATCGATTGCGCGAAAGCAATCGAGTGGAATGCCCTTCGCCCTGAGCCCCTTGTGCAGGGCCTCTACGGGCGCGTCACGTCCCTCGTCGGTCAGCTGAAAGGTACCCCAATGCATCGCGATGCTTTGCCTCGAGCCCAGATCCTGGTGGATCCGAATCGCCTCCTCGGCATTGCAATGCTGCGGCTCCATGAACCAGCGGGGCTCGTACGCTCCGATCGGGATCATGGCGAGATCCGGCGCGCCGCAGCGGCCGCGAATGTCCTTGAACAGGACTTCGTCAAAGCCGGTATCCCCCACAAAGTGGGCCGTCCTTCCGCCGCTCTGAATGAAGAACCCGCCCCAAAGGCGGCGATTGCGCAATCCGCGTACACGGTTGCTCCAGTGACGCGAAGGCGTGACGCGAATGTGGAATCCTTCCTTTAATTCGTGTGCTTCCCACCAGTCCAATTCAACAATGGCCTCTGGGCCGAATCCGGCCGTAAGGGCGAGAGGACCATTTCCGAGCGGGGTGATTAGCCGGGCTGCGGGGAAACGCTGGCTCAGTTTTCGCAAGGTCCCTAGGTCGCAATGGTCATAGTGGTCGTGGCTGACCAGTATCGCATGGATCTCCGGGAGGGAATCAAACGGAATGCCCGGGACGTGCGCGCGACGAGGTCCGGCCCAGCCGAAAGGGCTGGCGCGCTCACTGTAGACCGGGTCGATGAGCAGATTCCCATGGCGGGTCTGCAGGAGAAAACTCGCGTGGTTGATCCAAGTGGCGGTCAGCCGCCCGTCGGTGGGCCCGGGTGGCGGCGGGCGCGGAGTGATCTCCACCTGTTCCGGCCAGGGGGTGGCGCGTGAGGTCAACTTCCAACGCAGCACATCGAACCAATGTCGGTTCACATGATTGCGGGGGTTGAAGAACCGCCGTCCGTCGCAGTGATCGGTTATCGGGAAGCGCTTAGCCGCTGGCATGGTTGTCCATGGCATCATTCTACCGGGCCGGGTCGACAGCGAGGCCGGAGTGATGGTTGTTTCACGTTTGCCAACGCGAAGTGAGCACCTTGTGTCCGGGCATGCGAATCAGCGGAGGCATTGCGCGGGGAATCCCCTTGCTGGTCCCGAAAGGGGACGCCGTCCGTCCGGCCACGGACGGTGTGCGTCAGGCCGTGTTTTCCAGCCTGGCGGCGCGCATCGGCGGCGCGTCCTTTGTCGACCTCTTCGCGGGCAGCGGCGGCTATGGCCTGGAGGCATTTAGTCGCGGAGCCGAGCGCGGGGTGTTCGTGGAGAAGAACCCGAAGGCAATCGTCTGCCTGCGGGAAAACATTCGCGCCGTCTGCAAAAGCGTCGGGCGATCGGAGAATCTCCTCGAAGTGCACTCCGGCGACGCGCTGGCGTGGCAGCCGGGTGACACCGCTGTCCCGGACCTTGTGTTCATCGACCCTCCCTATGACGTGATCGCCGAAGTCGGACCCGCGTTGCTGGCGGCCCTGCGCGAACGGTTGCGGAAGCAGCCCGATCCGCTGATCGTGTTCGAAATGCCGGGAGAGATCACGCTGGCTGCTGCGGGATGGCGGTGCGTGAAACGACTTGGCAAGGGTCCTCGCCAGCCGACCGTGGCTTTTTTTCGGCGCGAGGAAAGCCCGTCGTAACGAGCCCTACATCTGGCCCCGAAGGGCGCGGAGGATGGAAACGGCAGCGACCATCGCCGTCTCCGCCCGCAGGACGCGCGGGCCCAGATGGACGAGGCGGAACCCGCCGTTTCGCAGGAGATCACGGTCCCTTGAACCCCAGCCGCGTTCGGGGCCCAGTGCCATCACGACGGGTTGGGTCCGCTGCTCTTTGATCTCCCCGCACGCACCCAGCGCGCACGAGGCCTCGTAGTTGTCGAGCCCGATCCGGATGGCCCCTTGCGGTAGGGATGCGAGCACGGACTCGAGGGTCTGCGACCAGCTGACGTCCGGGATTCGCGTGTCGAAGGCCTGTTCCGCGCCTTGCAGGCAGTGGCGTCGCCACTCGCCGGTCGACCAGAGTGACGAGGCGGCGTAGTTGGTGTCGCATCGCTCCGTCGCCACAAAGTGTAGCGTGGTTGCGCCCAGCGTCGTGGCCTCACGCAGAAGATCGCGGGCTGTTTGGGGACGCGGAAGTCCGAGTAGGAGGACAAGGGGCTCGAGTGGCGCCGGCGGCTGGTCCCACTGGAAGGAAAGACGAAGCGCATCGGGCTCAATCGCTTCGACCCGCCCCTTGCCGCGGGGGCCATTGATCAGTCCGGCATCAAAGCTGCCCCCGACGTCGCGGCGAAGGACGGACAGGAGGTGGACCGCCCGGGGGTCGGTCCGTGGCAGCCAACCCGCGGTCTCACCGGCCGTGAACAGGATAAGGTTCACGACCGGAGACCGGGGACGTGGCAGCGACGCGACGCCGATCAGCGAACCACGCGGGCGCCGCCGCCGGAGATCTGCTTCTCGACCTCCTTGCGCGTGGCCATCGACGTGTCACCTGGCGTGGTCGAAGCAAGGGCGCCATGCGCGGCCCCGTACTCGACGGCCTTCTGCGCATCGTTGAACTGCATGAAGCCGAACTGGAGCCCGGAGGCGAACGAGTCGCCGCCGCCGACGCGGTCGAGGATCTCGAGCTCGGGGTACTTCCGCGATTCGTGGAACTTACCGTCGTGCCAGAGGATCGCGGACCAGTCGTTGATCGTCGCGGTATGGACGTGGCGCAGGGTGGTGGCGGCGACCTTGAAATTCGGGAACTCCTTCACGGC
>CAYZCV010000144.1:0-8895 GCA_964476965.1 uncultured Opitutus sp.
CAGATGTATCAGACGGTTGAGGACAGCCTGTACGCCGTGCCGACGGCCGAGACGCCGCTGACCAATTTCTTTCGCGACGAGATCATCGACGAATCCCTGCTGCCGGTGATGCGCACGGGTTACACCCCCTGCTTCCGCCGGGAGGCCGGGAGCTATGGCAAGGATGTCCGTGGTCTGAACCGGCTGCACCAGTTCGACAAGGTCGAGTTGCTGAAGTGGGTGCACCCCTCGTCAAGCTATGATGAGCTCGAGAAACTTCGCCTCGATGCGGAGAGCCTGCTGCAGAAGCTCGGCCTGCCCTACCGCGTGTTGCTGATGTGCGGAGGGGACATGGGTTTTGCGCAGGCGAAGAAGTACGATCTCGAGGTTTGGGCGGCGGGCCAGAAGCGATGGCTGGAGGTCTCGAGCTGTTCCAATTTCGAAACGTTCCAGGCGCGCCGCGCCCAGATTCGTTTCCGGCCGAAGGACGGCGGTAAACCGGAGCTGGTTCACACGCTCAATGGATCCGGCCTCGCGGTTCCGAGGGTGCTGGCGGCGCTGTTGGAGAACAACCTCCAGGCGGATGGCCGCGTGAAGCTGCCCGCCGTGTTGGTGCCTTATTTCGGCCGCGAATACCTGAGCTTTGCCTGATATGGCGCCGGAATCTCCTCCGGCGCGACCGGCTTGGGCAGGGAAGGATTCATTCCTGCGGCGGGCCGTCCGGCGGATCGCCCGCATTTCGCCATGAGGCCGCTTCGCGCTCCTGACTGGCCCGCCGCCGCGCTCGCGCTGGCCGCGCGGATCCCCCGGGAGCGTTTGGAGGGGGCGGCCTGCGCCGCCGGCGAGCAGGTGCGCGGTCCTTGGATGGTTGCATTCTCGGGCGGGGCCGACTCGCTCGCGCTGCTGCTGCTGCTTTGGGCGCACTGGCCCGAGCGTCGCGCCCGGATGGTCGCGCTGCATTTCAATCACCGTCTGCGTGGCCGCGCGTCCCAGGCTGATGCAGCGTTCTGTCGGCGGGTCGGCACCGCCTTGGGGGTGCCAGTCCGCGTCGGCCGATGGACCACGATGCCCACGCGACCAAGTGAGGCGGACGCGCGGGAGGCCCGGCATGCGTTCTTTCAGGCTGAGTTGCGGGCGGTCCGCGGTCGCGCGTTGTGGCTGGGCCACCAGCTGGATGATGTGGCGGAGTCCTTGTTGATGCGCTTGGCCCGAGGCAGTGGCCTTGGCGGGCTGGCGGCTCCGCGGCCGGTGCAGACCCAGCCGGGCGGAAGGGTTCATCTCCGACCGCTGCTGACGGTGCGGAAGGAGGAACTTGCGACCGCTTTGACCGAGGTCGGGGTTGCTTGGCGGGAGGACGCCACGAACGCGGGGGCTGACCATTTTCGCAACCGAGTCAGGTCAGAGGTGATCCCCCGGTGGGTCGAGGCCGCCGGGCGGGATGCGCTGGCCGGTGCCGCCCGGTCGCGGTCGCTGCTTGAGGAGGATGATGCCGCGCTGGAAGCATGGGTCGACGAACTCGCCTCATTCGGGCCGGGCGGATTGATGGAACTGGCCCCCCTGGCCGGGCGGCCCGTGGGGTTGGTTCGCCGCATCCTGCGCCGTTGGTTGAACGAGCACTGCCCGGAGGCCGGGCTTTCCCGCCAAGGATTTGACCGGCTGCTGGAGCTCATCAGATGGGGTAAGCCCTCGCGTTTCAGTCTCGGCCCCAAGAGTTTCGCCGTGATCCGGCGGGGCTGCCTGCGCTTTGAGCCTCAAGCTGGCTACAGCGCGGGCCGAAGATCGTAATTCTATGGTGGTTCAATTGACTTATCCCGAGGGAACCTCCACCGTTTTCCCCTAGTCCAATTCGTAAATGTCTGACTCCAAAAACGAAAAGAAGCGCCGCCCCATCAAGAGCCTGCCGCCCGACCGTTTTCAGCCGAAAGTCCTGTTCATCTGGCTGGCAATCGTTGGTGCAGTGCTCGCGCTCTTCTACCTCAACCCGGGCAAGGTCGCTGCCCCCGCCAATCTCAAGATCGACCAGGTGGTCGAACTCGCGGAAAAGGGGTCGGTCGCCGAGGGTGTCATCCGCCCGGATGCTTCATCGGGCACCCGTGACTGGGTCGTGATCACCGGAGCGACGACGACGGCGGAGCTCAACAATGATCAGGGCAAGACCAAGGATTTTCGTGCGGCCGGACGGCTGACGGACAGCAATCTCGAAAAGCTGCAGAAGTCTCAGAAGTTCAGCGAGGTGCCTGCGACGACCATGATGTCGCAGATCCTCGTGCAGATCATCCCCTTTGTGCTGATCATCGGTCTGCTTTACTTCCTCTTTGTGCGCCAACTCCGGCAGGCCGGTCGCGGCGCGATGAATTTTGGCAAGAGCCGGGCCAAGCTGCTCCAGCGCGATCGTGACAAGATCACCTTCGCCGATGTCGCCGGTTGCGATGAGGCCAAGGAAGAGGTCTCCGAGGTCGTCGAGTTCCTGCGTGACCCCAAGAAATTCCAAAAGATGGGTGGCCGGATCCCGAAGGGCATCCTGATGGTCGGTCCTCCAGGTACCGGCAAGACGCTCCTCGCCAAGGCCGTGGCCGGCGAGGCCGACGTTCCCTTCTTCAGCATCTCCGGCTCCGACTTTGTTGAAATGTTCGTCGGCGTCGGTGCCAGCCGCGTGCGTGACATGTTTGAGCAAGGCCGCAAGAGCGCCCCCTGCCTCATCTTTATTGACGAGATCGACGCGGTCGGTCGTCAGCGCGGCGCCGGCCTCGGCGGCGGCAACGACGAGCGCGAACAAACCCTGAATTCTCTCCTGGTGGAGATGGATGGATTCGATACGCAGGAGGGCGTCATCATCATCGCCGCCACCAACCGGCCGGACGTGCTCGACAGCGCGCTGCTGCGCCCGGGCCGTTTCGATCGTCAGATCTATGTCGATCTGCCTGACTTGGCCGGCCGCGAGCAGATCCTTCGCGTCCACGCCCGCAAGATCACGTTGGACGAGAATGTCGATCTGGCCGTGGTCGCGCGTGGCACACCCGGCCTTTCCGGCGCCGAACTCGCCAATCTCTTGAACGAGTCCGCGCTGCTGGCGGCGCGTCGCAACAAGAAGAAGATCGATCTTCACGACATCGAGGATGCGCGCGAGAAGGTTCAGTTCGGCCGCGAGCGCCGCCGGATCATGGACGACGAGGACAAGAAGATCGTTGCGTACCATGAGGCCGGTCATGCCCTGGTGGGCGCGGTGGTCGACGATGGCGTCTTCCCGGTTCACAAGGTCACGATCATCCCCCGCGGCCGTTCGCTCGGCAGCACGATGTACATCCCGACCAAGGACACCTACAATTACGCGAAGCGCCGGATGCTGGCGCGACTCGCCACCCTTTTCGGCGGCCGCATCGCCGAGGAGCAGGTCCTGGGCGATGTGACGAGTGGCGCCTCGGGCGACATCCAGCAGGCGACCAAGCTCGCCCGCAACATGGTGTGCGACTGGGGCATGAGCCCGTTGGGGCCAATTGCCTACGGGGACAATCACGACACGGTCTTCCTCGGCCGCGAGATCTCGCGCAGCGAGAACTACAGCCAGGAAACGGCCCGTCGCATCGACTCCGAAATCCAGAAGCTCATCGACCAGGAGTATAAGCGGGCGGAGAGCATCATCATCGAGAAGCGCAGCGCACTCGACAAGATCGCCGAAGCCCTCCTCGAGTACGAGACGATCGATGGCAAGCATGTCATGGAGATCATCGAGCACGGCGAGATCCGTTCGCCGGTTCACCGCGAGGCCTCCCTGCCCAAGCTTCCCGATAAGGCGGGCGACAAGAAGCCCGCGGAGAAGTCAGAGCCCGAATCTCTGGGGGGCACCACCGCCCCGGCGCCGGCCTGATCCCGACCGTCATCACGCTTTCCCCCAAGGGCGCGGCAGCTTCGGCTCCGCGCCTTTTTTCTGCCCGCGGATCAACCGCTCTTCGTCCAGCTACAGTCCGCCGGGCGGGGATTGGTGCTTTATCCGCTGGGCGGTTCGGCTTCTAGTGGTCGAAGCCACCATGTCCTCCGCTGCCCCTGCATTTTCCCGCCTCGGTCTCCGCGCCCAGCCGCCGACCATCGCCCGGCTCATGAATCTTGCGTTGGAGAACCCACGTCTCCTCTCGTTGGCGGCCGGCTTCACGGACAACGGGACTCTGCCTGTGGCCGCGGTTCAGTCCGCCGTGGCGTCGCTCGCGCGGACGCCAGGAGAGCCGGAGTTCCTCCAGTATGGCTCCAATCGCGGCCGCCCGGGCTTGCGTCGGCTCCTGGCCGAACGTCTGTGCGGCTTGGAACCCGGACTCGATCGGGTCGAGGTCCGTGACGGGAGCTTCGTCACAAATGGGTCCCAACAGGCTCTCTACCTGGCCATGCAGGTGCTGTGCGAGCCCGGCGACATCGTGCTCGTGGATCGCCCAAGCTACTTCGTTTACCTCGAGATGCTCGCCGGCCTCGGGGTGCGCGCGGTGTCGCTCCCGGTTGATCCCGCTGGACGGATTGACGGGGTGGCGCTGGACGCCTTGCTGGCGGCCTTGGTGGCCCGCGGCGAGGGTAGCCGAGTCAAGGCGATCTACTTTGTCAGCTACTTCTCCAACCCGTCCGGACGCAGCCTCGACGAGCCGGAAAAGACCGCAATGGCGGAAGCGCTCAGCCGGGCCGGGCTGGTGGTTCCGGTGGTGGAAGATGCGGCTTATCGGGAGCTTCATTTCCGGATTCCAGACCTCACTCCAAGCGTCCTGACGCTGCCTGCGTGGCGACGGTTTCCCCGGCTCTACCTGTCCACGCTGACCAAGCCCTTTGCGACAGGATTGAAGATCGGCTATGGCGTGTGCTCCGACGCGGAGTGGCTCGCCCGGATGCTGCATGTGAAGGGGCACCACGATTTCGGTTCGGCCAATTTCAATCAGGCGGTGCTCGAGCAGGTGATGACGGCTGGCGGACTGGATGAGCAGCTGGCCGTGATCCGGCCGGCCTATGAGCGAAAGATGGGGGCCCTGCACCAGACGCTGGTGGACTCCGGGCTGCGTGAGCAGGGGTGGGATTGGGCCATCCCGACGGGTGGACTGTATCTCTGGCTCTCCGGGCCGGTCGCGCTCGACACCGGGATGGAATCGGCGTTTTGCCGGGCCTGCATCGCGGAGGGTGTGCTCTATGTGCCCGGTGAGCTTTGCTTTGGTGATCAGGCCCCCCGCCACTACGTACGATTGAGTTTTGGCGTCCTCGCCGAACCGGAGCTTACTGAAGCCGCGCGACGGTTCAGCGCGGTTGCGAAACGGTTCGCATCAAAACCCTCGGCCTGACCAGTCCAGGGCCGGTCTCTCGTCCGTGCGCGGGGTCGACGGCGGGATCTGGTCGCCTGGACTAGGCTCCTACGGACGACGCCCAGGGGAGAGAACCGAGGTCGACATTTCCGCCGGTGATCACAATGCCGACCTTGCGGCCGGAACCGACTTGGACCTTGCGGTGCAGGAGGGCGGCCACGGGAACGGCGCAGGAAGGCTCGATGATGAGCTTGTAGATGTCCCAGATCAGACGCATCGCCTCAATGATCTCCGCTTCCGTCACCGTAGCGACCCCGGCCGCACGGGAACGGATGAGGTCGAAGGTCCGGGCGCTGAGGGCTCCCCGGAGGCCATCCGCGATCGTGACTGTGGTGGTGTTGCCCTCCAGCTGCCCGCTGGCCAATGAGCGGGCCGCGTCGTCGGCCCCGGCCGGTTCCACGCCAAAGACGCGGATCGGCCGTTCCCTGGCTTCAACCGCCAGCAAGGTGCCGCTCAGCAGCCCACCCCCGCTGATGGGCGCAAGGATCAGATCAAGATCCGGGTGATCCTCGATCAACTCCAGGGCCGCGGTGGCCTGACCCGAGATCACCGCCGGGTGGTCATAGGGGTGAACGAGCACGGCGCCCGTTTGGGCGACGATGCTGGCGACCGCCCGTTCGCGGGCTTGGATGGTCGGCTCGGTGAAGACCAGTTCGCCGCCGTAGCGGACAATCGCATCAAGCTTTGCCTTCGCGCAGGTCGTGGGGACCACGATGGTGGCCTTGATCCCACGCTCGCGGGCGGCGAGCGCCAGCGCGGCGCCGTGATTGCCCGAAGAATGGGCGGCGACACCTCGCGACGCGGTGGCGTCGTCGAGACTCAGGACCGTGTTGAAGGCGCCCCGCGCCTTGAAGGATCCACTGCGCTGGAAATTTTCACACTTCAGAAAAACCTCGGCGCCCGCGAGCGCGTCAAAGGTGCGTGAATGATGGACCGGGGTCCGATGCAGGTGCCCGCGCAGGCGCGCCTGCGCCGCTCGCACGGTCGCCACACTGGGTTCATCGAATCCGGGAATGGAGGGATAGGAAGGCATGGCGGGGACAGGGATGATCTCTGGTTCTCTGATCGGCCGATCAGGCAAGGTCGAGCCTACCGTTGGGGATCAAGATGACAGCGGTCGAGCTTAAGGGACGAACGCACCCGCCGAGCGACGCCTAGGACAGGGGAAGATCAGCTTAACTGATCCGCGGACCACGCCAGCACCTGCCTGGTCAAATACCAGCTTCGGAGCGAGTCGATCGCCAGAAGCTGATGGAGGATCACGATAAGCCAGACGACGGTTTGGTAGCTTCCCTTGGATGTCTTGTGACGAAAGCGCCATTGTCCGACCAGCGATCCCGGCCAGCCGCCGAGGAACTCACCCAGATGAAGCCAAGCCTCGGGTATGCGCTGCCCGCCGGCCTTGGCCTGCTTCTTATCCTCACGTTGCGCCAAGTAGCACGCCGCTGACAGGGCCAGCGGAACGCTGACGAGGAGCCACGGGTCCAAGACCGAGGCGAGCTGACTAAGCGCCCAAGCGGGAGCGACAAGCAGGAGCAGGATCACGAGCGCAGGCATGGCGAGGCCTTCACAACGCGCCGCAGCCAGGCAGGGCGCAATCGGATTCTCCCCGCGCCGGTCAGAGCTTGAGGGCGACCCGGTGGCTCTCGAGCGTTACGCCCAGCTGCCGATCGTACTCCGCGAGCGCTCGCTGGTGGTCAGCCAGCGCCCGGGCCTCGCGGGTCTCGGCGGTGGAGAGGAGTTCCTGCTGGTTGAGGACCAGAAAGGTCGAGCCGGTTCCCGCTCTGAGCTTCTTCAGTTCGGCCTCGAGATTCTGCTGGGCCAGCTCGCGGGCGCGGCGGGTGGCTTCAATCCGCTTGAGCGTGGTCTCGACCTGACCGG
This sequence comes from uncultured Opitutus sp., assembly GCA_964476965.1. Classification (GTDB taxonomy): domain Bacteria; phylum Verrucomicrobiota; class Verrucomicrobiia; order Opitutales; family Opitutaceae; genus CAMAXB01. The sequence continues at coordinate 7,185 of CAYZCV010000144.1, forward strand.
CGGCGTTGCCGAGCCGGATGACCACGTCCTGCTCGATCTGCTGGAGGCGGGTTTCCGCTTGCTCGAGGGTGGCCTTGGCTGCCCGGTAGCGCCCGCGCTCCTGCGTCCAGGTCAGCGGCAGGCTCACGACGGCGCCTGCGCTGTAGGATCGACTCTCCCGGTCTTCCACCTGGCGTCGGCTTTCACGGGAGTCGGCATCAAGTCCATTGTAGCCATAGACGGCGACGAGGTCGACGCGCGGCAGGAGCTGGTTCCGACGAACATTGCGGCCGATCCGCGCGCGTTCAACGAGGAGGCGCGCCTGCTGGTAGTCGGGGCGGCGGTCGAGGGCCGACTTGAAGTCGATGGCGGGCTGGGGCGTCAGCGAGGGCAGCGACGTGGGCGGGGCGATCGCCAGGTTCTCGGTCAGAAGGGCCGGGGTGCGCTCGTCTGAGATCAGCTGCTTCAGGAAATTTTCCTGTTCCTTGACGCTTCGCTCGGCCACCAGAATGGCCTCCTCGCGACTGGCGACGCGGGCGCGCGCTTCGGTGACATCCGATTCAGAGATTCCGCCGATGCGGGCCCGCACTTCGTTTTCCGCCAGCAACCCCGCCGCGAGATCCCGCGAACGTCGGGCGGTCTCCAGGTTGCGCTGGGCCAGATAGAGGTCGTGGTAGGAAAAAATGACCTGGGTGATCGTATCCATCAGAGCCTGACGGTACTCCCACTCCGACCTCCGTTTGTCCGTGCGGGCAACCAGAACAGTCCCGTGATTGGCCGCGAGGCCGAAGCCGCGCAGGAGGGGCTGCGTCATCTCAATCCCGGCGAACGTGAAATAATTGTCGGCGAAGGAATTGAAGGTGCCCCGGCGATTCTGACGGTTCGCGCGCAGGCGGTAAGAGAAGCCCCAGGGCGATGATCCCTGCAGGCTCAGGTCCACCGCATCGGTCTCGACGATGGACGACGGCGGACGCGCGCCGCTGAAAGGATCGGCGGATTGGGGACTGCCGTCCTCATCATGGGTGAAACTCGCGCTGAGGACCGGGTCATAGCGGCCCCACTCGGCGAGAAGATTGCCCTTGGCGACATCCAGGTTGAGGGCCTCAACGCGGAGTTCGAAATTGCGCGCAAGGGCGCGCTGGATTGCCTCGTCGAGCGTGAGGGGGGCGGCGGATGCGCCTTGCCCGAAGACGCCAGTCAACGGAGCCAAAGCAACGACCGAAAAGAGGGTGAGACGCCGAAAAAGCAGCATGATGCGAGGGTGTTGGAGAATGCTATTGCAGTGTCCATGCCACCCGCGGAGCTCATTCGTTAACATTTATAATACAATGATTTAAGAATTGGATGGGCGTGCACTGCCCCTTCGGGGGAATCGGTGGCGGGACGATCCAATCCCGAAAATGGGATGCGCGCGGCTGGGACGCGATCTCCCCCGTCAGTCGGTCCTGACGCCGTCAGCCAACCGTACCACGCGCGTGCCGTAGGCGGCATTCTCAGGGGAATGCGTCACCTGAACGATGGTCACGCCGTGTTCCTGATTCAGCGCGCGGAAGAGGGTCATGATTTCCCGCGCCTGATCCGAGTGAAGATTGCCGGTGGGTTCATCCGCAAGAATGAGTTCGGGCCGGGCAATGAGTGCGCGGGCGATGGCAACCTGCTGCTGCTGGCCGCCCGAAAGCTGGCTCGGGTAGAGGTCTTTTTTTCCGACCATCCGAAAGCGATCGAGCATGTC
>CAYZCV010000145.1:0-5758 GCA_964476965.1 uncultured Opitutus sp.
CCATGTCCTGAAACAGATGTGTAACCTATGTCCTGAAACAGGACCGCCGACAGATCTGCGTTTTGCCGAGTGGCCCAATAACAAGTAACGATTAACCAACAACCCCGGCGGCGGAGCCGCCGGTTAATGCTTGCGCGGCGCAAAACGGTTGCCCTCAATCCGGCGTTTTATGTCCTCACCTGACGTCCCCTCCGTCTTCACCAAGGATAATCCGTTCCCGGCCAAGATCGTCGAGAACCGCCTGCTCAGCCGTCCGGGATCCGCCAAGGAAACGCGGCATCTGGTGGTCGAGATCGCCGGCAGTGGCCTGACCTACAAGGTGGGCGATTCCCTGGGCATTTACCCCACGAATCGCGTGACGGAAGTCGCCGAGCTCATCGAGCTTCTCCACGCCACCGGGGACGAGCCCGTGTCTCCGGCCATGCTGAAGCTGGCGAACCCCCTCCCGTTGCGCGAGGTGCTGACCTCCCGTCTCGCGCTGGCGAGCCCGACCCAGAAGATCCTGACCACGTTGCTCGGCAAGGTCACCGATGCCGCCGAGAAGGCCAAGATCGAGGCCCTGCTGAAGCCAGAGGCCAAGGAGCAGCTCACCGCCTACCTCGATGACCGCGAGTACGTCGACATCCTTGCCGAGTTCCCGAGCGGCCGCCTGACGCCGCAGGAGTTCGTCGATCATCTGCGCAAGCTGATGCCGCGCCTCTACTCGATCGCCTCCTCGCCAAAGCCCCATCCGCAGCACGTCCACCTCACGGTCGCCATCGTGCGCTACCAGACCAATGGCCGTGACCGCGTCGGCGTCTGCTCGACCTTCATGGCCGACCGGGCGCAGGTCAGCGTGACCCCGGTCCCGACCTTCGTTTCCCACTCCCATTTCGGCCTGCCCGAGGACCACAGCGCCAAGGACGTGATCATGGTCGGTCCCGGCACGGGCATTGCGCCTTTCCGGGCCTTTGTGCAGGAGCGCGTGGCCTCGGGCGCCACCGGTCGCAACTGGGTGTTCTTCGGCGATCAGAAGAAGGCGACCGACTACCTCTACGAGGAGGAATGGACGGACTACGTGGCCAAGGGCCAGGTGGCGCGCCTCGATCTGGCCTGGTCCCGCGACCAGGCGACCAAGGTCTACGTGCAGGACAAGATGCGCGCGAATGCGGCCGAGCTCTGGGCCTGGATCCAGGGCGGCGCCTATTTCTACGTCTGCGGCGATGCCAAGCGCATGGCCAAGGACGTCGACCAGGCTCTGCACGACATCATCGCCGAGCAGGGCGGGATGCCGATCGAGAAGGCCGTCGAATTCGTCAAGCAGCTCAAGAAGGACAAGCGCTACCAGCGGGACGTGTACTGACGACGAAGGAGCGAGTAGCGGGTAGCGAGGAGCGAGCATACGGACTCAAGCTCTCTCTCTGCCCGGACATCGGTTCATTTTCTACTCGCTACCCGCTACCCGCTCCTCGCTACTTTTACCTCATGCTCACCTTCAAGAATCGTACCGCGCTTGTGACGGGTGCCGGCCGGGGTATCGGCAAGGCCGTGGCTGAACTGCTCGCGGCCAATGGCGTGTATGTCATTTGCGTTTCGAAGTCCGCCGATTCCTGCGGCGCCGTGGCCGCGGGCATCACCGCGGCGGGCGGGCGGGCCAAGGCCCTCGCGGTCGACGTCGCCAACGGCGCCGAGGTGGCCAAGGCCTGCGAGCAGCTCCTCACCGAGTTCCCGGTGATCGATATCCTGGTCAACAATGCCGGCATCACCAAGGACGGCCTGCTCTTCCGCATGACCGAGGACGACTGGAACAGCGTGATCCAGACGAATCTCTCGAGCTGCTTCCACTTCACGAAGTACCTCGCCCGCCCGATGACGCGCGCCCGCTGGGGCCGGATCATCAACATGGCGTCCGTTTCGGGCATCATGGGCAATGCCGGCCAGGCCAACTATTCCGCCGCCAAGGCGGGCATGATCGGCCTGACCAAGACCCTCGCGCGGGAGTTCGCCTCCCGCAGCGTGACCGTGAATGCGGTCGCTCCGGGGTTCATCAAGACCGACATGACCACCGAATTTGTAAATAATCCGGAGGCCTCCACGGCCATTTTGGCGCAGGTGCCCCTGAAGCGGTTTGGCGAGGCGTCAGACATCGCCCACGCGACCGCTTTTCTCGCCAGCGAGGAAGCGGGATACATTACGGGACAAGTTTTTGCCGTTGACGGCGGCATGGCGATGTGAAGCCTCCGCTTACTCAGAGAACCACTATCATGGCCGACCAAAAAACCATCGAACAACGCGTCAAGGAGATCATCGTTAACCAGCTTAACGTTAACGAGGAGCAGATCACGCCCCAGGCTTCCTTCCTGGATGATCTCGGCGCTGACTCGCTCGACACGGTCGAGCTGATCATGGCTTTTGAGGAGGAGTTCAAGGACGAGATCAAGGGAGAGATCCCGGAGTCCGACGCCGAGAAGCTCCAGACCGTCGGGCAGGTCATCGACTACATCAAGGCCAAGGCCGCCGCCAAGTAAGCGACGTTTCCCTTTCCGGCGTTCTACCGAGCCCCTGCGGGACTGTCTGGTAGAACGCCTTTTTGTTTTTGGACGTTCCCGCTCACGCCATGGAAACACTGCCGGACTCCGCTCGCATCGTCATCACCGGTCTGGGGGCCGTCGCCTCCATCGGCCATGACGTCGACACCTTTTGGGCCAGCATTCTCGCGGGGCGCTGCGGGATCGACCGGATCGCGAGCTTCGACCCGAGCGAGCTGTCCTCCCAGATCGGCGCCGAGGTGCGCAACTGGGATCCGGCGCAGCACATGGACCCGAAGGAGGCGCGCCGCAATGACCGCTACACCCACTTCGGCTTCGTGGCGGCCCGCCAGGCTTTTCGCGATGCCGGCCTCGACATGGCCCGCGAGGATGCCGATCGCGTCGGCGTGATTGTCGGCTCGGGCATCGGCGGCATGTACACCTACGAGTCGCAGCTGAAGGTTCTGGCCGAGCGCGGCCCGCGCAAGGTGTCGCCCTTCACGATTCCGTCCCTGATCGGCAACATGTGCTCCGGCCTGATCGCGATCGACATCGGCGCCCGCGGTCCGAATTTCGGCGTGGTGTCTGCCTGCGCGACGGCGACCCATGCGATCGGCGAGGCGATGCACATGATCCGGCGCGGCGATGCCGATGTCATGATTGCCGGCGGCGCCGAGGCGGCCATCACGCCCTTTGCCTACGCGAGCTTCTGCTCGATGAAGGCGATGAGCACCCGCAATGACTCGCCCGCCACCTCGAGCCGCCCCTTCTCGATGGGCCGCGATGGCTTCGTCATGGGCGAGGGTGCCGGCGTGCTCGTCCTCGAGTCGCTCGCCCACGCCAAGGCCCGCGGCGCCCGCATCTACTGCGAACTGGTGGGCTATGCCGCGACCTGCGACGCGCACCACATCACGATGCCCGATCCCGAGGGCAAGGGCCTGTCGATGGCCATGACCCGCGCCCTGCGTAGCGCCGGCGTGCGGCCGGACGAGATCGACTACATCAACGCCCACGGCACGAGCACGCCGTACAATGACAAGTTTGAGACCCTCGCGATCAAGAAGGTCTTTGGCGAGCGCGCGGCCACGCTGCCGGTCTCGTCCACCAAGTCGATGACCGGGCACCTGCTCGGCGCCGCCGGCGGCATCGAGAGCGTGGTCTGCGTCAAGACCCTGCAGAGCCAGATGCTCGCGCCGACCATCAATCTCCACGAGCCGGACCCCGAGTGCGACCTCGACTACGTGCCGAACGTCGCCCGACCCGCCAAGGTCCGCACCGTGCTGAGCAACAACCTCGGCTTCGGCGGCCAGAACGCGTCGGTCATCTTCCGCTCGCTGTAGGCAGCCGATCAACTCGATCCATCCTTAACCACGGATGGATACGGATTGATAACCGGCCGATCTGGCCAGACCGGAAAAGCGTTAACCACGGATGACACGGATGTCGCGGATCGGAGAAAAGCGGATCGAAGATCGGATCCGTGCCAATCCGTGCAATCCGTGGTTCAACTCGGAGGCGGTTGGTTTCTCCTCTCCTCGTACGCTTCGGGCCTTTCCGTGGTTAGTCTGGCTTGCTCTGTGCGTGTCGCTTGCGGCCTGTTCGCGGCCGGTTGTTGAGGCGCCGCCGACCAAGGAGGAGATCTGGGCCGCAATCCAGCCGCAGGCGGCGCGCTACCGATTTGATCCGGTCTTGATCTACGCGCTCGTCGCGGCGGAATCGGACTTCGATCCCCGGGCCCGCAACGGCGAGGCCCGCGGGCTCCTGCAGCTCAAGCCGGCGGCGTGGGCCCAGGTCTCGGCCGCGCCTTACGAACCGACCGTGTGGTCGTGGCGCGCCAACCTGGAGGCCGGCATTGACTACCTCGCCTTCACGCGGAGCGCGCTGCAGCGCCGGTCAGAAGGCGCTTTTTCCGACGCGCTGCTGCTGGCGGCGTTCCACCACGGACTCGAGTATGTCGAGGCGCGCGGCTTCGAGGTTGGCCGTCTCGAGTGCCCCGACCACCCGATTTACCGGGAACTTTGGGCCGGCCGGCTCCCGTCGATCCCGCTCCCGCGGTGACGCACCCGCGGCCGGCGGCAGGACGGACTCGGGCAGGGCGCGATCGAGCAGAAACGCCACGAGGGCCTGACGCCCGCAGGGGTATTCGCCGGCCAGGGGATCAAAATAGAGGGTGGCGCCGCTGTTCAGGCGGATTCGGATGAGGGCTCCCTCGTCGCGTGACGGAAGAAAGAGATCGCGGGGGGTGGGGCCCGGGCGATTCGGGGTGCCGAATTCGGTGATCGGCCGCAGCGACACCTGGGAGGACCAGATCCCCGGCGTGTGCACCACAACCAAATGGCTGCGCGGCCACAGCTGCAGCCGCACGACCAGTCGGCGGGCGCGCACGAGCGACGAACCCGCGGCGGTCCACGCGACGCCCAGCCCCAGGGCGCAGATCAGCCACTTGGCTGGCGAGGGATCGAGGCCGTGCGGTTGCTGCGCGAGGATGAGCCCGAGAACGGCCAAGGTCAGGGAAACGGCCAGCCCGAGGTAGAGCTGGGCAATCCAGCGCGTACGCGGTCCCCGGGGGCTGCTGAAGAGCAGCGGGTAGTCGAGGGAAGCCGGGGAGGCGGTCGCGGGCACGCGAGGAGACTACGCGCAAGGGCCGGTTCGGGCCATACGCATACTTGCGCAGGGCCCCGCAGCCTGTGCTGGGCGGACACAAAAAACCCGCAGCCGGTGAGGCTGCGGGTAAGGGAAAAGGGCCTCGGGGGCCCGGACTAGACCTTCTCGACGAGGCCGGCCTTGATGGCCTTGACCGACACCCAGACACGCTTCGTGCCGCCATTGGCGGTCTTGATGCGGATCTTCTGCAGGTTCGGGCGGAACTTGCGCTTGGTGATGGTCGTCACGTGCGTGCCGATGCCGCCACTCTTCTTGGACTGACCCTTGCGGTGAATGATAGAGCCCTTGACGGGGCGCTTACCGGTGATTGCACAGATTCTGGCCATGGTTTCGAGTTGGTTAAAGGGTCGAGAGTAAGGGGCGGGTTTGGCGTGAATCAAGGGGAAACTTGGATGTTCTCGCGCCAAGCATGCAGAACCTGGAACTTTCGCCCAAGGTGCGCCGGGTGGAGGAGTTGCATCAGGCTCCGTTTGCGCTCGGTCAAACGGCTGGCGTCGGCCCGCAGCGCCGATTCGAGGTAACGGGCGGCATGATGGACGAAAAACGCCTCCTGCGCTTGCAAGTTTCGTGCCTGAGGTCACGGCTGT
>CAYZCV010000145.1:5768-8808 GCA_964476965.1 uncultured Opitutus sp.
TGCGCCTCCGTCCGGGGCGGGGCGAATCCCTGGCGAACGAGCTCGGTGGCGATCCAGTCCCAGCAGACATGGCAGGTGAGGTCCTGTTCGCCGGGCCGGGCGAGCAGATCATTGGACTGGGTATGCTGGTGGTACGCCCGGGCGGTGCCCTCGGGGTGGTCGGCCGCCAGCTCGGCCCAACTCTTCCCGTAGTCGAAAGCCACGAACAGACCCCGCCATGGCTGGACCGCGAGCTCGGAGGCGAGTTGGGCGGCCGCCAGCGGGGCGTCGATGCGGTAGCCCTCGGGAACGTCCCCGGGCCAGCGATCGCCGTCCGCCACGGGGCCAAGATCGGCCTCCGTCAGGCCAGCCTCGGTGCAACGCACGCCGCGCTCCCGCCAAATCCCGCCCTGGCGCACGAGGCGCCGGAAGGGCTGGGCATCAAACAACTCGTTGGACACCACGATGCAGGGCCCGCTCAGGACCAGCGGATCGCCGACCCGCAGCGTGCGCACGGCCGCGAAGGGGTGCGTCACGCCGCGCAGGATCCCGCCCGCGGACTCGGCCCCGATTTCGACCCACGTGAATTCGGCCGGATCGCGGCCGCCCAGCAGGGTGACGGCGGCCGCGGCGGCCAGTTCCCCAAAAACCGGGCCGCTCGTGCTGGCGGTGTAGAAATCCGTACCCTGGCCGTAGCCGACGCGGTCGCGCTTGCGGCGGTAGTAGCCCAGCTCCGGGTGGTAGAGCGCGAGCGCCATGAAGCGGTCAAAGGGCAGCACGCCGTCCGGTCCCGCTTCAGCGTGGAAAGCGGCCGCAAAGGCGGGAGACACCGGGGGTTGAGAGGACGGTAAACCCATTTGTTTACAAACCGGAGGAGTTGGCCACAGTTCCCCGTATGCTCAAACGCATTCTCTCCGTCGCCGCCGGTGTGCTGCTCGGCAGCGTGCTGGCCCTCGGTGCGGCCCGGCTCTCCGCCGTGCTGGGCTTCTGGCCGTCGGGCGAGTCGGACCGTGCTCTCAATCAGGTCCGCGATGTGCTGCGGCTCGTGAGCACCCATTATGTGGAGGAGAAGACGGTCGAGTACCCGGCGCTGACCAAGGCGGCCCTGCGTGGCGTGGTGGAGTCCCTCGACCCGCACTCGGACTTTCTCGAGGCCCGGGACTACCGGTCGCTGCAGGAGGACATGAGCAATGAATTTGGCGGCATCGGCATTCAGGTCGAGCGCCGCGAGAAACGGGTGGTCGTGATCGCGCCCATCGCCGGGACGCCCGGCGAACGCGCCGGAATCCTGCGCGGAGACGAGATCATCAGCGTTGACGGCGAGGTCTTTGCGGAGGCGTCCATGGACGCCGTCATCAGCCGCCTCCGCGGCAAGCCCCGGACCGAGGTCACCGTGGGATTTCACCGGCCCGACACGGGTAAGGACTTCACCGTCACGCTCACCCGCGAGGTGATCAAGCTGGAGAGTGTCGCCGACGTGCGTCTCCTCCCGGACCAGATCGGCTACATTCGTCTCACCCAGTTTTCTGACCGCACGGGCGAGGAATTCGTGCGGGCGCTGGCGCGTCTGAATGGCGAGGGCATGACGAGCCTGATCCTCGACCTGCGCAACAATCCGGGCGGCCTGCTCGATGCGGCGGTCGCGGTGTCGGAACCTTTTTTCAATCGCGATGAACTCATCGTCTACACCCAAGGCCGCAACCCCGCCGAGCGGGAGGAATTCCGCGCGCGCACGACCACGGCGCCGCTGAGCCTGCCGGTGGCCGTGCTGGTCAATGCGGGCAGCGCCAGCGCCGCCGAGATCGTGGCCGGTGCGCTCAAGGATACGCAGCGCGCGGTGATCGTCGGCGAGCGCTCGTTCGGCAAGGGCTCCGTCCAATCCATCTTCCGCCTGCGTGACGGCGAGGCGCTGCGCCTCACCACGGCCCGCTACTATACGCCCAGCGGCATCACGATCCATGAAAAGGGCATCGAGCCCCATGTGGAGGTGGTCATGACCCCCGAGGAAGACGGCAAGGTCCGCCTCCAGCGCGCACGCGACGACTTGCAGGATCCCGCGGAGTTCAAGCGGCGCTTCGGTTTTGAGCCGATTGAGGACCGCCAGCTGCAGACCGCTCTCGATGTGTTGCGGGCGGCGCACCTCATGCAGGAGCGCCTGACGCAGGCCGCACCTGGCGGCAAGGGGACGAGTTGAATTGATTGCGGATTTCGGAATACGGATTGCGGAGTGACGAGCCGCGGTCTTTTTGGCCCCGCTTTTCGCGTCAGCGCAATTCCGCAATCCGAACTCCGCATTCCGCAATTCTGCCATGATTCTCGCCCTGGAAAGTTCCTGCGATGAGACCGCGGTGGCGGTCTTTGACCCGGCGCGGGGGCTGGTGGGGGAGTGGATTCACAGCCAGGTCGCGCTGCATGGACGTTACGGTGGGGTGGTGCCGGATTTGGCGACCCGCGAGCACTTGCGGACCTTTGGGCCGCTTCTGGCGGTCGTGGGTCAGGAGATCGGATTTGGGTCCGTCTCCCGGGTCGCGGTGACGCAGGGTCCGGGCCTGGCGGGCTGTCTTGCGATCGGCACGGCGGCGGCGCAGGCTCTGGCGCTCGCGCTGCGGGTGCCGCTCGTGGGCGTGAATCATCTGCGCGGGCATGCCTTTTCGCCCTTCATCGGATTGCACGCGTCCAATCCCGGCGCCTTCGCCCGGCAGTTGTCAGGGCTGCTGCCGCATCTTGGGTTGATCGTCTCGGGCGGGAACACGCTGCTCTTCTCGCTGGGGACGGATCTCGTCATTCGGGTGATTTCGTCCACGAGGGACGATGCGGCCGGCGAGGCGCTGGACAAGGGCGCCAAGCTGCTGGGCCTGGGCTATCCGGGCGGCCCGCTGATCGAGCGCATCGCGGCGACCGGCCGCGCCGATGCCTATGATTTCCCCCGAGGGATTGGCCCGCGGATGGAGCTGGATTTCAGCTTCTCCGGACTGAAGACCAGCCTGCGGTACCTGCTCGAAAAACTGACGCCGGATGAGATTGCGGCCCGCACGCCGGATCTGTGCGCAAGCTACCAGCA
>CAYZCV010000146.1:0-6614 GCA_964476965.1 uncultured Opitutus sp.
TGCAGCTCGTGGCGCAGGGCGGGCTCGGGCGCGTGCTGGAGATCCGCTCGGGCTTCGTGCATTCGAGTGATCTGGATCCGACCAAGCCGATCAATTGGAAGCGTCAGAATTCGTTTTGCGGCGAAGCGGGTGTGATGGCCGATCTCGGGTTGCATGCGGTGCACGTGCCGCTCCGGCTCGGATGGAAGCCCGCGTCGGTCTATGCGCAGCTGCAGAAGATTTATGCGACCCGTCCGGACGGGAAGGGCGGCACGGCGGTCTGCGACACCTGGGACAATGCCACGCTGCACTGCGTGACGCAGGTCGACGGGCAGCCGGTGCCGATGACGATTGAGACCAAGCGCATGGCGCCGACGGAGACGAATACCTGGTTCCTTGAGATCCTCGGAACGGATCGCGGTGTGCGCTATTCGACGAAGGAGCCCAAGACCCTGTGGACGTACCGGAGGGACAAGGAGCAGTGGTGGGAGAAGACGGATCTCGGGTTTGCGATGCCCTTCAAGACGATCACGGGCGGCATCTTTGAGGTCGGGTTTCCCGACCTGCTCATGCAGATGTGGGCGGCGTTCATGGCCGAGCGGGCGGGGCTGCTCGACGGACGCTTTGGCTGTGCGACGCCGGACGAGGCGGTGGCCTCGCAGGAAATCTGGGCGGCGGCGCTTGAATCCCACCGGACCCGGCAGGTTGTGACGACCCCCTGAGCCATGCGCACCGGACTCCTCGCGGGCGGCAACTGGATCGTCGATCACATCAAGCTCATTGACACCTGGCCGGCGCAGGATGCGCTCGCGTCGATTCTGCGGCAGTCATCGAGCAACGGCGGATCGCCGTACAACATCCTGGTCGACCTCGCGCAACTCGGGGCGACCTTCCCGCTGTCGGCGGTGGGACTGGTGGGCGACGACGCCGACGGACGCCGGATCCGCGACGACTGCGTGGCGCGGGGGATCGATGTGACGCAGTTGCGCACCACGACCGCGGCGGCAACCAGCTACACGGATGTGATGACCGTCGAGGCGACGGGGCGCCGGACCTTCTTCCACCAGCGTGGCGCGAATGCGTTGCTGGATAGCGAGCATTTCGACTTTAAGGCGACCACGGCCCGGTTTTTCCATCTCGGGTATCTGTTGCTGCTCGACCGGCTGGATGAAGTGGTCGGAAAGGAGACCCGGGCGTGCGAGGTGCTGCGGCGGGCGAAGGCGGCGGGGTTGATGACCTCGATCGACTGCGTGAGTGAGGATGGGCAGCGCTTCGCGTCGCGGGTGCTGCCGGCCCTACCCTGGGTAGATGTTTTCTTTGTAAATGATTTTGAGGCGGAGCGGCTCACGGGCCTCTCGCTGCGGGAGAACGGTGTGATCCAGCGCGCGAAGGTGGAGGCAGCCGCGGACCGGCTCCTGTCGGCGGGCGTGCAGGCGTGGGTGATCCTGCACTTTCCGGAAGGCGTCTATGCGCGGGGCGCGGCGGGCGAGGGCCTCTGGCAGCCGGCGCTGCGCGTGCCGCCCGAGAAAATCGCCGGTGCGGTCGGCGCGGGCGATGCGCTGGCGGCGGGCGTCCTCTACGGACTGCACGAGGGCTGGTCGATGGACGCGGTGCTCAAGCTCGGCGTCGCGGTCGCGGCGGCGTCGCTGGCGGACGCGAGCTGCTCGCGCGGCGTGCGGCCGGTCCGCGAATGTCTGGCCCTGATCGACACCTACGGTTTTCAATCCGCGTAGACCCTCAACGCATTTACCCCATGAGAATCGGCATCAACACCTTCCTCTTCGCCTGTCCGTTCAATGACCGCCACTGCCGCTGGTTTCCGAAGTTCCGGGCGTGGGGCTTTGACTCGGTCGAGATCGCGGTGGCGTCACCCGACGACATGGACTGGGCGCATGTGCGGCGGAAGCTGGATGCGAACGGTCTGGTGGCGGGCTCAGTGGCGGCGGCGTTCGGGCCCGGGCGGGATCTGCGCGGCGCGCCGGAGCATCAGCAGGCGACGATTGACTATGTGAAGACGCTGGTGGACCGGATGGCGATCCTGGGCAGCCGGACGCTGATCGGGCCCTTCTACAGTGAAGTGGGCCGGGCGGATGCGGAGACGCCGGCGGCGAAGCGGGCGCAGCGGAAGCTCGTGGTGCGGCACCTGAAGGATCTCGCGGCGTATGCGGGGGAGCGCGGGGTGACGCTGTGTGTCGAGCCGCTGAATCGCTTCGAAACGGATTTTCTCAACACCTGTGACCAGGCGATTGAGTTGGTGGAAGCGGTGGATGATCCGGCGCTGAAGATCCTGCTGGATACCTTCCACATGAATATCGAGGAGAAGGATCAGGCGGCGGCGATCCGGCGGTGCGGGAAGCGGCTGGGGCATCTGCATGCCTCGGGCTCGGACCGCGGCACGCCCGGAACCGATTCGATTGACTGGCCGGGCATCGCGGCGGCGCTGAAGGCGATCCGCTATGATGGCGATGTGGTGATCGAGTCGTTCACGCAGGACGTGAAGATCATCGCGCGCGCGGCCGCGATCTGGCGCCGCATCGAGCCGACGCAGGAGGAGATCGCGGTGAAAGGCGGAAAATTCCTGCGCAAGACGCTCCGCTGACGGGATGGTCCGTAGGCACCAGGATGGGCGGAAACGGATTCAGAAGGCAGAAGTGCGCGCAGAGACGCAGAGGCGCAGAGACAAAACTCAGACCATCTGAGTGGTTGCTCGCTTGGGGTCTTCTCTGCGCCTCTGCGTCTCTGCGCGAGATTCTGATCTGAATTGCCTAGACCAGAATGCGCGTCAGCTGGACGCGGTTTTCGACCTCGAGCTTGCGGTAGATCTCGGTGAGCTGGCACTCGACGGTGCGGTGGGACTTGCCGAGGCGTTCGCCGATCTCGCGGTTGTTGCAACCCTCCGTCACGAGGAGGGCCACGCGGCGCTCATTGGCGGTGAGACGCTGGAGGAGGGCGAGGGCGGACGGCTTGGCGGAGAGGGCGACGTCGTCGATGCTGCGATCGAGGAAGAAGAGCACGCGGTAGACGGGACGCGTCCACGGCGAGTTAAGCGGGAGGTCGATCACCACCTGGGCGACGAGGCGTGAGTCGGCGGGGTGCGGGACGCGGAGCTTGCGGCCGGCGTCGGGTTTTGGCGCATCGCGCTCGGTCGCGCCCAGTTTCTGGCAGGCCTCGGCGATCGCGGGGGGCAGCTGGTAGCTGCGGCGCGGATTGAGGCGGCGCGCGGACTTCTGGCCGAAGTTCCACTCGGCGCAGGCGGCGTAGCCCTCGCGACTGGCGTAGATGAGCTTGAGCTGGGAGTTGAGAAAAAGGACCGGCACGGGCACGTCGGCGAGGAAGCGCTCGATGCTGAGGTGCTGGCTGCGTTCCTCGGCGAGGAGGCGAAGCCGCTGCAGGCCGGCCTCGATCACGGGGTGCAGGCTGCGCAGGAGGTCGAGCTCCTCGCAAGTGAACGGACCCTGGGAGCGCCCGCGGCGGACGCTGAGGATGGCATCGGTCCGCGTGCCGTCCCAGAAGGCGAGGTGGACGAAATCATCCCACGGATCGAGGTTCGGGCTCTGCTGGGCGAGCCGCCGGTCATGCGCCGACGGATCCTCGGAGAGCACCTCGGTGAAGGTGTAGAGCTTGATGCCCGGGTGACGGGACAGGAAGGCCTGCACGATCGACAGATTCGAGACGGAGCGGCGATCGGCGCGGGCACCGGTCATGTGATGCCGCGCGTTGAGCCGGTGGGAGTTCACGATCCCGTAGAGCAGGCTGCACGAGTGGTGGGGCACGAGCTGGTCGAGCAGCTGGAGGCTCGCCTTCCAGAAGCTGTCGAGGTCAACCGCGCTATGCAGTTGGGCAATGAGGGGTCCCAGCCGGTCTTTGGCCGGTAACGAAACGGAAAGTCTCACGGCTCGCGTCATAGGACGGCGGAAGGTTGAGGAGATCGTCGGGCTCCTGACAAGACTATCACGAAAGCAGAACGACCGGCGTCCCCGAGGGGAACGCCGGTCGTTTACGAACGAAGAGAGACTTTGGAGTCAGTCGACTTACCGGGGCGTGACGGGCGCGAGGGGCTTTTCCTCGTAGGTCACATTCTTCCCGTAGGGGTAGAATTTGTTCAGGTCGAACTTCGTGTAGGGCAGGCTGTCGAGGCGGATGGTGCCGAGGAAGGGCTGGTCGGGCTCGGCGAGGAGGATGGTCTTCGCGTAGCCGTTGTCATCGTAGCCGCGGCGGAAGTGGACGCGGGACTTGATGATGTGGACCTTGTAGTCGTGCGGATTGACGCCGACGTCCGCGACCGGATTCGGGTCGGTGATCTGCACGAGGTAGGGGCTGATCACGAGGAGGTTGTTCTTGCCGAACTCAACCGTGACCCAGAGCTGGCCGCCGCGGGCGGAGCTGCGGCCGATGCCGCCGCTGACGGTCTTGACCTTGCCCTTCACGCGGACGGGGTCGCCGGCGGATTCGTCGGCGAGGCCACCCACGGGCATGTCGAAGTCATCACCGGGGCGGACGCCCTTCTCGCGGAGGGCCTCGATCAGCTTGAAGTCGGCAACGGTCACGATGAGGGTGTCGCTCAGGTTCTGCTTGATGACCTGATCGAGCGCCCAGGTGGCGTAGCCCGAGCGATCGCTGTGGTCGGCGATCACGACGGGGTACTTGCCCTCGGCGAGGGCCTTCTTGGCGAGGGTGACGGACTCGGTGATGGAGTGGACCTTGGTTGAGTACCAGAGACGCTCGCGCATGCGCCAGGCGGTCTGGGCCATGTCATCGGCAATATCCTGCGCGAGTTTCGGGTTGCCGTTGGTGGTGACCTGGAAGGTCATGCCGGCCTCGATGGAGTCCATGAAGGCGAAGCCGTAGTAGAAATTGACATACACGTCGGGTTCGCGGGCTTCCCAGACGAGGGCGCGCTGGACGAGCTCGATCCAGCCCGGGCCGCCAGTCCACTGGAGGACGGACGGGGTGATGATCGGTGGCTTCACGGTGGCATTGGCCGGCTTGTACTCGCCGCGGATGGTGCGGATCATGGTGCGCGCGGCGCGCTCACCCTGGAGGTAGCCGTCGTAGTGCGGGTAGTACTTCACGGTGAAGGCGAGGTTGGCGTGCTTGAACCACTCGTCGTCCTCGTTGCCGTGCGGATCGAAGGTGCCGGCGATGATGGTGTCGGGGCCGACGACCTCGCGGACGCGGCGGGCGAGCTCGGCCTCGGGGCGGGCGACGCCGCTGGCGCCCATCGCGCCGTGGAGGGACATGTAGACGCCGTCGAATTTGCCGTTGGCCTTGATGTCGGCGATCATCTTGCCGACGAAGTGCTCGTAGGTGTCGGGGGTGAGCCAGCCGGAGCCGGAGCCGGTCTTGGAGCCGAGCGGGGACTCGATGCCGACGAGTTCGACGTTGTCGAATTCGCGGGCGACGGTGACGAAGCCACCGATGTAGCCGCGCGGGTCGGCGCGGAGGAGGGCCTCGCCGCGGGCGGGGGAGCCCTCGTAGGTGAAGTCATCGATCGTGGTCGGGTACTTGAGGAACGTCACGGTCTCGTGGACGAACGTCAGGACCGCGATGCGGACGGGCTTCTTGGGCTGGGTGGGGCGGTTGGCGGCGGTCGCGGCCGAGGCGGTCGCGGCGAGGGCGATGAACGCACAACCGGCGAGGAGCAGGGTGCGGAGCGTGTGCTGGATCGATTTCATGGAGCGTTGGGTGGAAGGACCGCGGGCGGTCCGGAGTCGGAAACGGCACCCAGCAAGAGCGCAAAGCGCGCCAAGTCGCGGATCACCTGGGGTGGGCGGGCGGACTTTGCGGGCTGCGCGGTCTTGGGGTGAGGCGGAACCATGACGGAAATGGCGCCGCGTGTGGACACAAAAAACGCCCGTCCCCCAAAAGGGACGGGCGTGAAGGGAGCGGGCCGGGCCGGCTTAGCGGCGCGGGGTTCCGGTCGCGAGGGGCTTTTCCTCGAACGTGACGTTCTTCCCGTACGGGTAGAACTTCTGCAGATCGACGTTCTTGTAGGGGAGGCCCTCGAGGCGGATCGTGCCGAGGTACGGCGGGAGCGGCTCGGCGAGGAGGATGGTCTTCGCGTAGCCATTGTCGTCGTAGCCGCGGCGGAAGTGCACGCGGGACTTGATCACGTGGACCTTGTAGTCATGCGGATTGATGCCGAGGTCGGCGATGGGATCCGGGTCGGTGATCTGATTGAGGTAGGGGCTGATCACGAGGAGGTTGTTCTTGCCGAACTCAACCGTGACCCAGAGCTGGCCGCCGCGGGAGGCGCCGCGACCGATGCCGCCGCTGACGGTCTTGACCTTGCCGACCACGCGGACGGGGTCGCCGGCGGATTCGTCGGCGAGGCCGCCGATCGCCATGTCGAAGTCATCGCCGGGGCGGACGCCCTTGGCGCGGAGGGCCTCGATGGCCTTGAAGTCGGCGACCGTGACGATCGCGGTGTCAGAGAGGTCCTGCTTGATGACCTGGTCGAGGACCCAGGTGGCGTAGCCCGAGCGGTCGCTGTGGTCGGCGATGACGACGGGGTACTGGCCCTCGGCGAGGGCCTTCTTGGCCAGCGTGACGGCCTCCGGAATCGGGTAGACCTTGGTGGAGTACCAGAGCTTCTCGCGCATGCGCCAGGCGGTCTGGGCCATGTCGTCGGCGAT
>CAYZCV010000146.1:6714-8643 GCA_964476965.1 uncultured Opitutus sp.
AGTACCAGAGCTTCTCGCGCATGCGCCAGGCGGTCTGGGCCATGTCGTCGGCGATTTCCTGGGCGAGCTTCGGATTGCCATTGGTCGTGACCTGGAAGCACATGCCGACATCGACGACGTCGGCGAAGGCGAAGCCGTAGAAGAAGTTGACGTAGACATCGGGCTCACGGGCTTCCCAGACGAGGGCGCGCTGCACGAGGTCGATCCACGCCGGGCCGCCGGTCCACTGGAGAACGGAGGGGGTGATGATCGGCGGCTTCACGGTGGCGCTGGTCGGCTTGTACTCACCGCGGATGGAGCGGATGAGGGTGCGCGCGGCGCGCTCGCCCTGGAGATAGCCGTCGTAGTGCGGGTAGTACTTGATGGTGAAGGCGAGATTGGCGTATTTGAACCACTCGTCGTCCTCGTTGCCGTGCGGGTCGAAGGTGCCGGCGATGAAGGCGTCGGGGCCGACGACCTCGCGGACGCGGCGGGCGAGCTCGGCCTCGGGCTTGGCGACGCCGCTGGCGCCCATCGCGCCGTGGAGGGAGAGGTAGACGCCGTCGAATTTGCCCTGGCTCTTGAGGTCGGCGATCATCTTGCCGACGAAGTGCTCATAGGTTTCCGGGGTGAGCCAGCCGGAGCCGGAGCCGGACTTGGAGCCGAGCGGGGACTCGATGCCGACGAGTTCGACGTTGTCGAATTCGCGGGCGACGGTGACGAAGCCACCCATGTAGCCGGTCGGATTGGCGCGAAGGAGGGCCTCACCGCGGGCGGGAGAGCCCTCGTAGGTGAAGTCGTCGATCGTGGTCGGGTACTTGAGGAAGGTGACGGTCTCGTGGGAGAACATCATCACCGCGATGCGGATTGGCTTCTTGGGCTGGGCGGGCCGCGCGGTGGCGGCTTGGACGGAGGCGGCGAGGCCCACAAGGGCGACCGCAACGACGAGCAGGTTTCGGAACGAACGGTACATCAGGTTCATGACTGGGCGATTAGCTGGCGGAAATGGCGGCGGAACAGGGGTAGGACCGTCGTCCGTGGGTGAAGCAAGAGGAGGCTGCCCGGTAAGGGTGCCTCGGGCAAGCGTCGCGGAGTATAAGCCCAAGACGTGCCTCTTGTCCTAGGGGTAATCCCGTAAAACGACCCGAATGTAGACCGGTGCTCACCATGCCTTCGCTGAGGCGCCGGGCGCTCACGGCTGCCGATCACCCTCGACCGCTGGAAATGTAAGCCTGAGCGGCCTGACCCCCTTGAGGGAGGGCGCAGACGGCCGGATCGGACGCCTATCGTATGGGGTCAATGCTCAACTCGTTGGCCGGTCTGCGCTCTTTGAGGGATCTGGTGGACTGTTTCTATTTCATTGAAAACAGCTTACGTAACTGGTCGAGCGCGGCTTGCTCCGTGCCGTCATTGTCGAGGACCTGGTGGGGGATGTCGGGGATCTCGAAATGCGGATTGGCGAGGCGGGCGTAGGCGAGGTCGGCCAGGGGGTGGGAGCGGCGGCTGACGCGGTCCTCGAGGATCGGGGTTTGGGCGCGGATCCAGACAAAGCGAAGGTCAGGATGGCGGGCGAGCAGGGCGCGGCGCTGGCGATTGTAGAACAGGCCCTGGGCGAGGATGAAGCGCTCATGTCGCTGGCTGAGATCCGTGATGCGATCGGCGAGGACGGCGGCAAATTCGTCGCGCAGGGCGTCGGTGAACGGGCGGCGTTCCTTGATCGCGGCGATCACGGACGGCGGCAGGTCCTGGTCGCCCTCGTGAAACGGGATCCCCCACGCGCGCGCCGCCGCCGCGCCGAGCGAGGATTTGCCGGCACCGATCTGCCCAAAGAAAAACCATCCCTGGCCCATGAGACGCCGACTGTCGCGCCGTGAGCCCGCGGGCGTCAATCGTGGGCGGACGCGGAAGCGGCGTTTGGCCGCTGAATTCACTAAGCCGGCACACAACGCG
>CAYZCV010000147.1:0-8633 GCA_964476965.1 uncultured Opitutus sp.
ACCACCGCGTTGTACTTGTCGCGGCGGGTCTTGAAGATGGAATCGTTCCGGTCGATGCGGATGCACGGCTTGTTGGTCGGGATGACCTGCACCGACAGGCGATAGATGTCGTTGAACTCGATCGCCTCCGTCTCGGCCGTGCCGGTCATGCCGGCCAGCTTGTCGTACATGCGGAAGTAATTCTGGATCGTGATCGTCGCGTACGTGCGCGTCTCGCGCTCGATGTTCACGTTCTCCTTGGCCTCGACCGCCTGATGCAGGCCATCGGACCAGCGGCGGCCGGGCATGACGCGACCCGTGTTCTCGTCGACGATCATGACCTTGCCATCCTGCACGACGTACTCGACGTCGCGCTCGTACAGCGAGTATGCGCGGAGCAACTGGGAGATGGAGTGGATCTCCTCGGAGACCGCGGCGTAGCGCTGCTGGGCGGCGAGCTTGCGTTCCTCGCGCTGCTCGGGCGTGAAGGACGCGTCCTTCTCGAGGTCGGAAAATTCAGTGGCGAGGTCGGGCAGCACGAAAGCGTCGCGGCTGTCCGGACGCAGCTTGCTCCGGCCCATCTCGGAGAGATCGGCCTGGTGCTGGCGCTCGTCGATCGAGAAGTAGAGTTGTTCCTTGAGGCGGTAGAGCTCCTCTTTCTGCAGGTCGGAGTTGAGCTCGGTCTCGAGCTTGTCGAGTCCCTTGCGCCACTCGCCGTTCTCCATCAGGCGGAGCAGAAGCTTGTTGCTGGGGTGACCGATCTTGACCTGCAGCAGCTTGCGGTAGGCGGTCGCACGGTCGTCGGCGGTGGCCCCGGCCTTTTCGAGCAGTTCCTTCGCCTCGCCCACCAGGCGATTGCAGAGGCGGGTCTGGTCGTTCACGAGGCGCTCGACGCCGGGCTTCAGCCGGGTGAACGGCTGCTCGCGCTCGATCGGCGCCGGGCCGGAAATGATGAGCGGCGTCCGAGCCTCATCGACGAGGATCGAGTCGATCTCGTCCACGATGCAGTACCAGTGGTCGCGCTGCACCTGGTCCTCCTTGCGCGTGGCCATGCCGTTGTCGCGCAGGTAGTCGAAGCCAAATTCCGAAGCTGTGCCGTAGGTGATGTCGCGCCCGTACATCTCCCGGCGCAAATCAGAAGGCATCTGCTGCTGGATGCAGCCGACCGTCAGCCCGAGGAAGCTGTACAGGTGGCCCATCCACTCGGAGTCACGCCGCGCCAGGTAATCGTTGACCGTCACCAGCTGCGCGTTCCGGCCATTGAGCGCGTTGAGGTAGAGCGGGAGCGTCGAGACCAGGGTCTTGCCCTCGCCGGTCGCCATTTCAGCAATCTTGCCCTGGTGGATCGCCATGCCGCCGATGAGCTGCACATCGAAATGGACCATGTCCCACACCAGCTCGTGCTCGTTGACCACCACCTTGCGACCGCACATGCGGCGGGCCGCGTTCTTCACCGTGGCAAACGCCTCCGGGAGGATCTGGTCAAGGGACTCGCCCTGCTTGACGCGGGCCCGGAACTCATCGGTCTTCGCGCGCAGCTGCTCGTCCGTCAACGACTGGTACGACTTCTCAAGCTCGTTGATGCGGGCAACCACGGGGCGGCTCGCTTCGAGGAACTTGCGATAATGCCGGCCGGCGAGGCGTTTGAAGAGAAAAGAGAACATGAAGGGGTCAAAGCGTAGGGCAGGCCACGCGTATGGCAAACGACAAATGCCACTCAAAATCAGGGCCGTTTACCTCTCAAAATCGGTCCGCATACCCGAGCTTCGGCGGCCACGCCGAACCCCGTTCCTCGGCTCGCGTCGGCGCTACCCTTGCCGCATGCCGGGACAAGCTGTCTCAGCCTGCCGCTCAGACCTGCGTCCGGAAGTACGCGATTGTGCGCTGCAGGCCCTGCTCCAAGGCGATCGTCGGCTCCCATTTGAGGACCGTGCGGGCCAGGGTAATGTCGGGGCGGCGCTGCTTGGGATCGTCGGCTGGCAAGGGGCGGTGCACGATCTTGGATTTGCCCCCGACGAGTTTGAGGGTCAGCTCGGCCAATTGGAGCATCGTGAACTCGCCGGGGTTGCCGATGTTCACCGGCCCGACGGTTTCCGTCTGATTCATGAGCCGGAGAAAGCCCTCGATCAGGTCATCCACGTAGCAGAAGGAACGGGTCTGCGTGCCGTCACCGTAGATCGTGATGTCCTCCCCTTTCAGGGCCTGAACGATGAAATTCGAAACGACCCGGCCGTCGTTCGGGTGCATCCGCGGGCCGTAGGTGTTGAAGATGCGAACGATGCGGATATCGACCTTGTTCTCGCGGTGATAGTCGAAAAACAGCGTCTCCGCGACGCGCTTGCCCTCATCGTAGCAGGACCGCTTGCCGATCGGGTTCACGTTGCCCCAATAGGACTCGGGTTGCGGATGGATGGACGGATCGCCGTAAACTTCACTCGTGCTCGCCTGAAACACCCGCGCCTTGACGCGTTTGGCGAGGCCCAGGCAGTTGATGGCCCCCATCACCGACGTCTTCGTGGTCTTGATGGGATTGAACTGGTAGTGCGGCGGCGAAGCCGGGCAGGCGAGGTTGTAGATCTGGTCGACCTCGAACTTGAAGGGATCGATCACGTCATGCCGAACCAGCTCGAAGGACGAGTTGCCCAGCAGGTGAGCGATGTTGCTCTTCCGGCCGGTGAAAAAATTATCGAGGCAGATCACTTCATGACCGCCCTGAATCAGCCGGTCGCACAGATGGGAGCCGAGGAAGCCGGCACCGCCGGTGACGAGGATTCTCATGATCGCGTTGGGTAAGTTGCCGACCGCAGGTCGGTTCCTGACGAGCGTCTCCGGCGTCTCGGCGGGGGCAATCCGAATCGCCGTCAGGCCATCCCTGACTCGTAGCGGGCGATCCAGGCCCGGTGCCAAGGGCCATAGTCACCGGCCTCGATATGGGCCCGGGCCTGCGCGACGAGATCGAGGTAGAAATGAAGATTGTGCAGGCTCAGCAGGGTTCCGGCCAGCATCTCCTCGGCCTGCACCAGGTGGCGGAGGTAGGCGCGCGAGAAGGTGCGGCAGGTGTAATTGTCGAGTCCCTCGACGATCGGCGCGGCATCCGTCCGAAAACGCTCATTGCGCAGGTTGATCGGGCCGTCGGGCGTGAAGACGAGACCATTGCGGGCGACGCGGGTCGGCAGCACGCAGTCAAACATGTCCACCCCGAGCGCGATCATCTTCAGGATTTGCGGGGGCGTACCCAGGCCCATGGTGTAGCGCGGCTTGTCCGCCGGCATAAACGGGGTCGTGGCGCCGACTTGCTTGAGCATCTCGGGCTCCGGCTCGCCCACGCTCACCCCGCCCACGGCATACCCGGGAAAATCCAGCGCGGCGAGGGATTCGGCCGCCTCGCGCCTCAGGTCGTCAAAGGTCGAGCCCTGGACAATGGCGAAAACATGATGCCCTCGCGCCAGAAACCCGCTCTCGGTGGCGATCTCCCGGCAGCGTTTCGCCCAGCGATAGCTCCGGTTGACCGCCGCGGCGCAGGCGTCGCGTTCGCACGGCCACGGCGGGCACTCGTCGATGACCATGGCGATGTCGCTGCCCAGATTGGACTGGATCCCCATGACCTCCTTGGGTCCAAGGAAAAGCTTGGCGCCATCCAGATGCGACTGAAAGGCCACGCCGTCCTCGCGGATGTCCCGGAGTTTGGAGAGGGAGAAGACCTGAAATCCGCCGCTGTCCGTCAAGATCGGCCCGTCCCAGCCCATGAACCGGTGCAAGCCCCCGAGATCCCGCACCAACTCGCTGCCGGGCCGCAGATTAAGGTGGTAGGTGTTGCCGAGAATGATCTGCGCCCCGATGTCCTTCAGGTGGACCGGGGTGAGCGCCTTCACGGTGCCCTGCGTACCGACCGGCATGAAGATGGGCGTCTCGACCACGCCATGCCGGGTCTGCAGGCGCCCGCGCCGGGCGGCGGTGGCTGTATCGGTTCGCAGGAGTTGGAAGTGTTCGGGCATCGGCGCGCCCCACCCTACCGGCACGCTTGACCCCGCTGTCAATCCGCGAGGTAATCTCACCTTACCTTTACCGTGCTGCTGGTCATAGATAATTTCGACTCCTTCACCTACAACCTCGTCCAATATTTCGGCCAGTTGGGCGTGGAGCAGCGCGTGTTCCGCAACAACGAGATCACCCCCGCAGAGGCGCTGGCGCTCAATCCGGACCGGGTGCTGATCTCCCCAGGACCCTGCTCCCCGGTCGAAGCCGGGGTGTCGCTCGACATGATCGGCACCTTCGCCGGTCGGAAGCCCCTCTTCGGGGTGTGCCTGGGCCACCAATCGATCGGGCACTTCTTCGGCGGCCGCGTGATCCGCGCGGATCGCCTGATGCACGGCAAAACCTCGCCCATCCTGCATCAGGACACCGACGTCTTCAAGGGCATGCCCCAGGGCTTTGCGGCCACCCGCTACCACTCCCTCCTCGTCGAGCGCGCAACGCTGCCGGACTGCCTCGCGGTCACGGCGGAGACCGCCGAGGGCGAGATCATGGGACTCCGCCACAAGACTCTCCCCGTCTGGGGCGTCCAGTTCCATCCCGAATCCATCGCCACCGAGGGCGGCATGCGGATTCTGGAAAACTTCCTGACCCTTAACTGATCCCATGCGCTGTCCCAAGTGCACCTCGATCGAGGACAAGGTCATCGATTCCCGCATCAGCAAGGAAGGCAGCACCATCCGCCGCCGCCGCGAGTGCATGGAATGCGGGAATCGCTTCACCACGACGGAAATGCTCGTCCGCGAGGGCCTCGTCGTCATCAAGCGCGACGGACGACGCGAGGATTTTGACCGCGAGAAGCTCGTTCGGGCCGCACGCGCCGCCTGTCACAAGCGTCCGGTGGATGCCGAACAGATCACGATGCTGGTCGAGGATGTGATCGACATCCTGGAGGCCCAGTTCGAAAGCGAAATTCCGTCCCGCGCAATCGGTGATGCCGTGATGGAGCGCCTGCGCCGCATCGACCAGGTCGCCTACGTCCGCTTTGCGAGCATCTACAAACAGTTCCGCGACGTCGCGGAATTCATGCAGGAGATCAACGCGCTCGACAAACCCAAGCAATGACCCGGCGCGACGACCTGCGCCGGCTCCATTTCATTGACGGTCTCTTCGCCCACGTCACCGGGCACGACCTCTACCTCGCGCAGCAGATCAAGGCCGCCATTGCCTGCAGCCTCACCGAACTGGCGGAGCAGATGGAGGAAAACCCCGGCCTCGCCGCCACGTATGATGCCGCGTTCAACGCCGCAGCGGCCGATCTGCTCTCCAAGCTGTTCACCCATTTGCCCCGCCACGGCTTCTATCATTGGGACGCCTCGCTGACCCTCGCCTCCGCCACCCCGCTCTTCACACGCGCCGAGGTGATGACCGGATTGAAGCACCTCGCGCGCTATCGGGAATCGACGCTCCTGGTCACCAATCTCCGCCCGGCCTTGATCCCGCCTGCTCGTCGTGCCACCGCGAAGCGCAAACGCGACTACGAGGAGGCCCTCGCCTTCATCCACGACCTCGCCGCCGCCCGCACCAGCCGGAATGCGAAGCTGCAGCTGCTGTTTCTGTAGCGGACGGGTTTGGATTTTACAGGAGGGAACGGAGAGAGCAGAGAGGGAGCATGCACCCGCTCTTCGCCAAGGCCAATGGTCTGACGGAAGGCATCATTGCCGGTGCCATCGAAGTTCACCGCGACAAGGGTCCCGGACTCGTCGAGTCGATCTATGAGTGGTGCCTGCTGCGTGAACTCGAACTTCGTCAGCTAAGAACAGTAACTCAGCGAACGGTCGTCATCTCCTACAAGGGGAATGTGCGTGAGGAACCCCTGCGTTTCGATGTCCTGGTCGAGGACTGCGTCCTGATCTAAGCCAAGGCCGTGGAGCGGATCCTACCCATTCACAAAGCACAGCTCTTGAGCTATATGAAGCTGCTCAATGTTCCTGTAGGCCTATTGATCAATTTCAACGAATCCAAACTCACCGACGGGGTCTCTCGGCTCATTCTTCCCCGTTCGAATTCCTGAACTCCGTTCTCTCCGTTACCTCCTGTAAAAATCAGATGTCTAAAACCATTTTCCAAAAAATCATCGACCGCGAGATCCCGGCCAAGATCGAGCACGAGGATGAGCGCTGCATCGTCCTCCACGACATCCAGCCGCAGGCGCCCGTTCACCTGCTCATCATTCCCAAGCAACTCATCCCGCGGGTCGGCGAAGCGACGGCGGCGGACGAAGCGGTTCTGGGGCATCTGCTGGTGACTGCTGGCGTGGTCGCAAAGAAGCTCGGGCTCGCCCGGGGTTTCCGCCTCGTGATCAATCACGGACCCGATGCGTGCGAAAGCGTCCCGCATCTCCACGTCCATCTGCTCGCGAAACGCCAACTGAGCTGGCCACCGGGCTAGGCCGGGCGTGCCTCAAAAGTGCCGTCGGTTCGTTTCACAATCCGGCGTTTAAGTTCCAGCATCATCAGCGTCGACGACAGCGCCGCGACCGACAGTCCCGTCAGCGCCGTCAGGCGGTCGATCGAGAGCAATGCCCCACCGGCAAAGCAGGTGAGCACCGAGTTCTCGTCGTCCGACAGTGCGGCCGAGGTCTCGGCCGACAGGCCGGCCCCGGCCACGATCGGCGCCGGGCGCAGGCCGTCGAGGTAGTTCAGTTCATTCAGCACGTCATCCACGCTCGTCAGCAGCGTCGCGCCATCGCGGATCAGCTGATGACAGCCCGCGCTGGTGGGCTGATCAATCCGACCGGGGACCGCAAAGATCAGCCGACCCTGCTCACCCGCAAAACGGGCCGTGATCATGGAGCCGCCGCTGACATCCGTCTCCACCACGATGACGGCCTCACACATGCCCGCGACGATGCGGTTGCGCATCGCGAAGGATTGCCGGTCGGCGCGACGCCCGAACGGAAATTCCGAGAGGATCGCGCCCTTCTCCTCGATCTGGCGGTAAAGAGCGAGGTTCTCGGGCGGGTAGATGATGTCCACCCCCGTGCCCAGCACTGCCGCGGTTCGGCCCCCAACGGAAAGGGCTCCTTCATGGGCCGCGGTGTCGATGCCCCGGGCCAGGCCGCTGACCACGCAGAATCCCGCGCGCCCCAGGTCCGCGCCCAGCTTCTTGGCGACCGACTGGCCATACAGCGTTGTCCGCCGGCTGCCCACGATCGCGATGCAGGGTTGGCTCAAGTCGTAGGTCCCTTTCCGATACAGGCCAATCGGAGGATCGTGAATCTCGCGCAGCAGACGCGGGTATTCCGGATCAGCCGTGACCACAAAGGTCGTCCGGGCCTGCGTCATCCGCTGCTCCTCGCGCTCGAGATCGAAGTGGTCGCGCCAGGCCGCCACGGTGGCACTGATGACGGGACCGACCCCCGCCACTTGCTGCAATCGATGAGCTCCGGCCGTGAGCACGGTCCGCGGATCCCCGCCCAACTCGGCGAGGAGGCGGTTGAGGGTGATCGGACCGATGTTGGGCAGGGCGTTCAACACCAGGAACGCCTGCCGCTCCGTCATCTCGGAGGGCATGGTGGCAAAAGGGGTGTTGGCGACGCTGCCCGGCCTCGGGCAGGGCGCAAGGCATTATTGCAAACGATTAATGACAGTCGACAAATGATCCAGCAAGTCGGTCGTGCGAACCGCGACCGCCCCGCGGGACCGCGCCAGCTGGTCCGCCGCCCGGCCATGCCACACCACCCCACGGATCGCGGCACCTTTGGGATCGGCGGGGGTCTGGGCCAGCAGCCCGCCGATCAGGCCCGCCAGCAAGTCGCCGCTGCCGCCGCGCGCGAGAACCGGCCCACCGGCAAAACTCAGGACGACCTCCTGCCCATCGTCGATCTGCGTGAGCGGGCCCTTGAGCACCGTGACGCCGGAGCGGCCCGCGCTGAACGTTCGCAAGTCCTGGCGACCCGCGATTCGCGCAAACTCGCCTGCATGCGGCGTGAGAATCGAGGCCACCGGCAGGTCTCGTACGAGCTCGGGTTGAAGCGCATCCGCATCAATCACCGCCGGCACCGCCGCGGAGCGAACGACGTCGCCCAGCAGGGCGAGGGTTTCGGCCTCACGGCCCGCGCCCGGTCCGATGAGCAGGGCGGAGGCGCGGCCTGCACGCTCCCGCCACAGGTGCAATCCCTCCATGGCGAGCCCCCCTTCGGGGGTTTCCGGCCAACCGACCCACATCGCCTCGGGCGCCCGCGCCGCAAAGGCCGGCGCGAGCGAGGCTGGCACGAAGGCCGTGACGAGCCCGACGCCGCTCTGCAGGGCAGCCAACACACTCATGAGCACCGCGCCGGGGTAGCGGGTGGATCCGCCGAAAACGACGAGATGGCCGAAACTGCGCTTGTCGGAGCCTGCGGGCCGCAAGCGCCCCAGCGGCGCGAGCACGCCGGGCCCGGCCACCCAGACCCGGCACTGGGGGAAGGCCGCCCTCGTGGGAAATCCGAGATCGACCAGCCGTGGGCGGCCCGCCTGGGCGAGGCCGAGCAGCGGCGCCTTCACCGACCCCGTGGCATACGTGAAATCGGCCCGAAATGCGCCCGGTTCGTCCCAGCCGCTGGGCAGGTCAACCGCTGCCCGCAGGCGAATGTCGAGGGCGTTGACCGTCGCCAGCGCCGAGAGCACGCGCGCGTCCAG
>CAYZCV010000148.1:0-8596 GCA_964476965.1 uncultured Opitutus sp.
ACTTTTCCCGGCAGCCAGTGGGCATCGATCCAATTGGCGAGATTATGTCCGCGAGAGAAATCGCCCGCCCCATGGCCGGGTACCGGGACCCACGCCAACAGGGCCCAGTAGCCAGCGAGCAGGCCCACGCCTACCAGCGCGATGTCCCGCGGCCTGAGCCAGAGATGGAGCAGGCTCACCGCGACATAGCAGGCCGCAATGCGCTGCAGGACACCCACCCAGCGAATCTGGTCCCAGCCGGCTGAGATCCCGCCGTAGTAGAGCACCCCCAATCCATACATCCACAGGCCGCGCACGAGCACGCGCCGCAGGGCGGCCGGCCGCCCCTCCCGCGCGACGATCCGATCGAGGGAAAGCGGGATCGCCGCGCCGACCACGAACAGAAAGAGCGGAAAGATCAGGTCGTAGAACGTCAGCCCCACCCACTCGGCGTGCCCGAACTGCTCCCCCAGAAAGGCTGAAACCACGCCGCCCTGCAGGCCGCGAAACGCCCCGGCAAACGCGTCCGCCCCCACAATCCAGATCATCGCGAAACCCCGCAGGGCATCGAGCGAGACCAGCCGCTCGGCCGGGGGCGCCACGTTGATCGGAGCGAGGTTCATCGGGAGAACTCCGCTTCGATCTGCTCCAGGGTCTTCCCCTTCGTCTCCGGCAGCCACCAGGCCGCGACCAGAAAATAGATGACGGTGCACGCCGCCCAGAAGCCGAAGATCACCGCGTAACCGTGGCTCTTGACGACGGGCAGGAACATCGCGGCGATCGCCGTGGAGATGCCTTGGTTGACGAGCAAACCGATCCCCATGCCAAGTGAGCGAATGCGCGTCGGCATCAGCTCCGATAACGCCAGCCAGACACACACGCCCGGTCCCGTTGCGAAGCCGGCGACAAAGAGCATCATGCATCCGGTCACAATCAGCCCGGTCGACGGACTGGCCGGCAGCGCCCCCGCCTGAATACGCCAGAAGACCAGCGCACTCACCGCCAGCGCCGCCGCGATCGCGCCCGTGCCGAGCTTGAGCAGGGCCTTGCGGCCGATGCGGTCCACCAGCACGAGCCCCAGCACCGTGAACGCGACATTCACCGCCGAAACCCACGTCGCCTTGCCCGCGGCATCCGCGTCGCCCAACCCGGCCTGCTGGAGGATCACCACCAGGAACTGGAGAATGGAATTGATGCCCGTCGTCTGCGTGAGCCCGAGCACCGCACAGGTCAGCAGAAAGGGCACCAGGTACCGGCGCTGCCAAAGACTTCCGCCCGGCGTTGAACCAGAACCCGCGGCCGGCGCCAATGCCTGCTGCATCTCGGCAAACTCCTGGTCCGCCTCGACCGGCGGACGCGAGCGCCCGAGGGCCGCGCGCGCCTCCACCGAGCGGCCGCGGCCGAGCAGCCAGCGCGGCGATTCCGCCACCACGAGCGTGCCCGCGAGGAAAAGGAGGCCCGGCCAGAGCGCGGACAGGAACATGCCGCGCCACGCCGCATCCTGGGCCGCCAGCAGGGCCGCGGGATCAGACCCGCCCGCGCCCGCCTCAACCTCCGCCGCATAGTGGCGGCCCACCGCCATCGAAACCAGAATGCCGACCGTGAGCGCCAGCTGGAATGCGGCCGTCCCCCGTCCGCGGATCGCCGCGGGCAGGGCCTCGGCCAAATAGAGGGGAATCACCACCGCGATCATGCCGGCGCTGAATCCCTGCAGCGTCCGCCCGGCGAAAAGCGGCGCAAAGCCCTCGGCGATCACGATGAGCCCGACGCTGGCCAGAAACACGATCGCCGCCGCCACCATCAGTCGCTGCCGGCCAATCACATCCGCCAGCGCGCCCGCCGCGAGCGAGGACACCGTGCCCCCGGCCAGCACCGCGGCGACAACGAGGGATTCCTGGCCCACCGTGAGCGCGATCGTCTTGTTCAGGTAAAGCAGGGCCGCCCCGATGATGCCGATGTCGTAGCCGTAAAGGAATCCGCCCAGTCCGGAGATTCCGAGGAGCAGGGCGCGGTAGGTGCGGGGCGTCATGGGTGGGTTGAACGTAAGGCGGCGGTTGAAACAGGCGGAGAGCAGCGGGCGCTAAAGCGGCGTGGTGCGGATGAAATCCTCGGGCGCGTACCTTCGGAAGGCCTCCATCGCCTCGTACTCGGAAAGACCCAATGCATTGTAGGCTTGCGCCAGGCGGCGCCCCCGATCCTCGGTCCGCTGCCAGAATTCGCGGCGATCCTCGCCGAGAAAGAGGGCCTGGTCCTTCTGCGTCTCATGCCGGAAGATCGCCCGTCGCCGGCGCAGAACTTCCTGCGGGCTGAGGGGAACCGCCAGATCGATCTCATCCAGCGGCCACTCGGCCCACGCGCCACGATAGAGCCAGAGTTCAGCCTCACGCAGCCACGACTCCTGGCGGGCGCGCTCGAGGGCGTCACGCAGGACGCGCAGGCAGATTCGGTGCGTGCCGTGCGGGTCATCGAGATCGCCCGCCGCATAAATCAAATGAGGCTTTAGGTTCGAGAGGAGCTGGTGCATCGCCGCCACATCCGCCTCACCCGAGCGGCGCCGCCGCGGCTCGGACTGGTAGAAGGGCAGATCCAGGAAGTGAAGCCGCGCCGCCGGCACACCACACACCTGGGCCGCCGAGGTTGCCTCCAAGCGGCGGACCAGCCCTTTCCAACGGAGCACCTCGGACGTCGCGGGCAGCCCCCGCCCCGCCTCGTAGGCCCGTCGCCAGCCCTGCCCCGCGTCGCCCAGGGACAGCCCGCTGTCCCCCGCAAACGCCAGCATTCGCCACAGGGTCTCGTCCGGAACCGCGCCCGCACCCGAGACCTCATAGGCAATGTGCACTTCATGCCCCTGCTCCACCAGGCGGCAGAGCGTGCCCCCCATCGAGATGACGTCGTCATCCGGATGCGGCGAGAGCACCAGCACACGCTTGGGGTAGACCGTCGCCGAAGCGGACCGCAGGGGACGGACGCGAGCATCCCCGTCCCGCAGGCGCGCCGGGTCCCGCCCTCCAGGCCAGCCCGAGATGGTGTGCTGCAACTGATAAAACCCGACAAGGTTCACCTCGTACGCGGAGCCGTAGGCGCGGAGCAGATCCTGCAGTCCGGCCTCATTGTAGTCGTCATCGGTCAGCTTCAGGATCGCCTTCCGCTTCAGCTGGGAAAGCCAGAGGATGGCGCGGCGGGTCATTCGCTCATCCCAAGCGAGCCCTTGATCCGCCAGCGGGCCAACCAGCCAAGGCGTGCGGTGCCGCGTGAGCGAACCGGCGGCCGCTTGGTCGAGCACGAACAGAGCCTCGACATGCTCCTGCAGGAAGGAGGCGGTGACTTGGGAGCTAACCTCGCCCTCCACCGCGGCGCGGACGATCTCGGCCTTGTGCTGTCCCCAGGCCATCAGAATGACGCGCCGAGCGTTCAGGATCGAACGCACCCCCATCGTCAAGGCGTGGCGCGGAGTATGCTCGTCCCCGCCAAAATCACCCGACGCATCGCGGCGCGTCAAGGGGTCGAGGGTCACCAGCCGGGTCAGCGAATGACGGGGGCTCCCCGGTTCGTTGAAACCGATGTGCCCGGTGCGGCCAATCCCGAGGATCTGGAGATCAATTCCGCCCGCCGCCTCAATCTTCGCCTCATAGGCGGCACAGTGCGCGTCGACCTCCATCTTTCCCACGGTACCGGACGGCAGGTGCGTCCTGGCCGGATCGAGGTCCACGTGATCGAAGAGATGCGCCCGCATGAAGTGGCGGTAGCTCTGCCCCTGCTCCGGCGAGATCGGGAAATACTCGTCGAGATTGAAGGTCGTGACTCCGGCGAAGCTCAGGCCCTCTTCACGGTGCAGGCGGACGAGCTCCGCGTACACGCTTACCGGAGTCGATCCGGTGGCCAATCCGAGAACGCAGGGCCGGCCGCTGCGCTGGCGATCCCGGATCAGGCCGGCGATTTCCGCCGCGACCGCGCGGGACGCCTCCGCGCTGCCGGGGAAGACGGCCAGCGGGACGTGTTCAACGTGACAGGAGGGGAGCGTATGACCAACGAGCATCGACGTCAGAAAAGAGGGGGAGCCAATGCCTGTGGCGGCGGCGGGATGCCCAGCAGGCGCGCCAGCGTGGGCGCCACGGCATCGGAACCAACCCGCTGCAGGCTCTGCTGCTGGGGAACGCCCGCGCCGTACCAGAGCAGCGGGATGTGCGTATCGTAATGATAGGGCGTGCCGTGGTTACTTCCGTAAGGCGAGCGGTCGACGAAGTAAGGTTGAGGCGAGAAGATCACATCCTGGCTGCGTTCTGCATGATAGCTCAACCGCCAGGCATCGAGATAGTCCACACTCCCCGGCTGCGGACCCAGGATTTCCTCGCGGGTCCAGGCGAACGCCACCTGGGGCGAGCGCAGCAAGCTTGCCTTGATCACCCGCCGGGCGGCCGCGGCCTCAACCCCGCGCGCGGCGAGCACCGAGGGCAGCAACCGGTAGCCATAGCTGTCGCGCACCGTCCAGGCGCCCCCGTTTTGCGGCGCGCCAAACGCCGAGGTCAGCGCCTCCTCCACCGACCGGTTGAGCCCGGGATAATCGATGCGTCCGGTCGGCAGACCGGAGCCCGTGGCGGCGACGCGTTCCGGCAGGGGGGCCACGCCATGGTCCGACGACAACACGACAGTCCAGCGCTCCGCCCCGACCTTGTCATCCAGGAAGGCAAAAAGCTCCGCCAGCACGCGGTCCAGGCGAAGGACTGAATCCATGATCTCGTGGCTGTCGGGGCCAAAGGAATGCCCCGTGTAATCGAGCTGGGAAAACGCGAGGCAGAGCAGATCCGGATGCTCGCGCTGGCCGAGTTGCTCGGCCTCGATGGTCAGCCGGGCCAGCTGCCCGAGCACCTCCGTGCCGTGCGGATCGAGCCGGTAGGCGTTGTGGAACTCCCCGTCGAGCGACGGCCGACCACCGTCGATCCGGCGAGGAAAGGTCAGGCCCAAGCCATGCCGCGATTCTTCGCCCGGCATCTCGTCCGGCCCCTGCACCCGGTCATAGATTTCCTTGGCCAGCAGACGGTCCCAGGTCTCGCCGTAGCGCCGGTTGATTGGCCGGCTGGCGTTAAAGGCCACCAGCCAGTCCGGCAGCGTCTTGCGATAGGCCTCCGACGTGACGACCTGCCCAAGATGGAGCCAGTACACAGCGTCGGCCAGCCGACCGGAGAGGAACACGCCGCCGCGGTCCTTGTTGGCGAGGCCAATGACTCGCGACCGGTCGCCGTAGCGCAACTTCAGTTGGTCCCCGAGCGTTGGCGCCAGCATGCGATGGGGCGAGGCGGTGCCGTCGCTGGCCAGCAGTCCGCCCGGCAGCCGGACGAGCGGGGCATCGGAACCCACCAGCGGCGCCGCCTGGTTTTCGATCGACCCGATCATGCGCCCCGCCGTCGCGTCAAACCAGTCGTTCGCGACAATCCCGTGAACGTTCGCGTGAACACCGGTGGCCAGCGTGGCATGCCCCGGCGCCGTCGCCGTCATGGCGTGGCGATGGTGCGCGTTTCCGTAGACCGCCCCACCCTCCAGTAACCGACGGAATCCGCCCTCGACGAACCACGGGGAAAAACGCTCCAGGTAGTCGCCGCGCAACTGATCCACCGCGATCAGCACAGCCAGTCGGGGCGGCTCCGCCGCCTGGCCTACCGCAGCCACGAGCGCCAGCCAGCCGAGAAGCTGCCCTGCCCGCCGCGCAATCATGGCCGGTGGAGGATCTCGGCCGTAATCCGCGTCGCACCCCGATAAACCACCTCGATGCTCCCCCCCGGCCCCTCTTCGAGGTCGATGGCCGTCGCGTCGGTGTCGATCCTGACCGCGAGGTTCGGGAGCGACCACTCGCCCCGCGTGATCATGGAGGGTAGCAGCCCGGGCGCCCCCACGCGGAACCGCGTGTCGCCAACGGTCGTGTTGACCACCAGCCGACCCGGCTCCGCCCGGGCATCGATCCGCGGTGATTGCACAATGGCGAACCAACCCACGTCGCCCGCGCCGACCCGCCAGTGGACGGCGGCGGGGTGAAACTGGCCGTAGTTGGTGCCGGCACCGGCGTCGCGCGTCAGATGGGTGATCTCGCCGCCAATCATGAGATCCCGCGTGATCCACGCCGTCGCACGACGGTCCGGGGTGATGATCCGCTCAAGCTGGCGGTCCCCCTGGTACTCGCGGAAACCCGCCAGCACCTCCGGCGGGACCTTCACGCCGAGGGCGACGTAGCTCGGGATGCAGACAAAATCATGGGCATGCCCCATCGGGCCCGCCGGATCGGGCAGCGGCGTGAGGCGCTTTTCCAGCGCGAGCCCCATCCAAGCCCCGGTGAGCGAAACATGGGTGCGCATATCCACGCCGTAGGCGCGATCGTACGGCCCGGCGAGGTTGCGCAGTCCGGCATGATAGAAGCGGCCGATGTCGCGCCAGAGCCCGACCTCCATCTCGGCCCCCAGGCGGCGCATCGTCTCGGTCACGCCGTGGCGGCGCCAGAGCGCGAGGCCATACAGATCGACGCCATAGTAGGTGGGCGAATTGTACTCCTCCAAGGTCTCGTGCACGGCGAAGGCTGACGCGACGTCACGCGCCCAGCGATCCGCGCCCTCCACCCACTCGGGCCGGTTAAGCCGTGCGCCGGCCCAGCTCCAGAGGAAACCGTGCATCAGCTTGATGTTGGTGTGATAGGGCTCGGCTCGCCCGTGGGTGAGTTCCCCTTCGACCCCGCGCCGAATGGAGTCCAACAAGCGCGGAGCCAGGCCGGCGGGCAGTCGCGGCTCAAATTCAGTCAGGATCAGCGCGAACGTGATGCCGATGAAATGACGCCAATTCGGGTCGT
Source organism: uncultured Opitutus sp. (assembly GCA_964476965.1). Classification (GTDB taxonomy): domain Bacteria; phylum Verrucomicrobiota; class Verrucomicrobiia; order Opitutales; family Opitutaceae; genus CAMAXB01. The sequence continues at coordinate 6,809 of CAYZCV010000148.1, forward strand.
AATCGCGCCACAGCACCGCCCCGGGCGACGGAACCGGCTCCTGGAGGAAACGGCGATACGTCCCGTCCCACGCCTGACCGGGCGTATCCAGCTGATACGCGAGCACCTTTTCCACAATGCGCAGGGCGCGGGCGTCATCGCCCGGGCCATTGCGGATCATCAAACCCAGCGCGTACCAGGTGCTCTCGCGCGTGCGGTGCAGATGGGATTCGCCAGGGGCGGGTGAGCGCAGGAGTCCCGCCGACTCATCCCAGTAGCCCTCGGAGAAGCGCAGGGTGTCCGCCAGCATTTCCTGGGCGCGGGGATCGAGGGACTCCCAGGAGAGGGCGGCGCGGGACGACGGCGAGAAGAGGAGCGCCAGCAGGAACGAGAGCAGAAACGGGGTCCGAGAGGATTTCATGGGGGCGGAAATCGAGGTTCTTCGCTACAGCAAATCCGAGCAGCGAGGGAGCGTAAAAGAAAACGCCGGGCGGCCGATGAAGACCGCCCGGCGTTGTAGCGCGCCCCGGCGCAAGCCGGGGCGCTGGCAGAGGGCCCGGATTAGAAGCGGGTCGAAGCGCTCAGGAAGAAGGTGCGCGCCTGGCCGAAGTAGCCATCGCTGCCCTCGCGGTAGAGCTCGTCCGTGACGTTCTTGATGTTCAACTGCAGGCGAACATTGCGCTCAGCGATCTTGATCGGATAGGCCAGCATCGCATCGTACACCGTGAAGGACGGTAGCACGACCGCGTTGTTGGGATCGTCGGAGAGATTCGTCGCTTCGTTGCTGCGAACGCCGAAGCCCACCGTGAGGCCCTTCATCGGACCGGACGTGAACGCATAGCGGTTCCAGAAGGAGTAGGTGTTCTCGGGAATGCCACCGAAACGACGGCCCACCAGGGCGGCGTTGTTGGAGCGGGTCGTCTCGGCGGTCGGCATGTGGCTCCAACCGAAGATCAGCTGGTAATTGTCCGTCGGCGACCAGTTCGCATCGAACTCGATGCCCTTGGTCGACTGGGAATTCCCGAAGATGAAGTAAGGCGAACGACCGGTCGCGATCTCGCGGGCGGTGTCGCGGAAGGAGAGGTTCGCCCGTTCAATGTCGTAATAGGACAGCGTGGCGGCCAGGCGACCGTCGAACAGCTCGCTCTTCAGACCGACGTCAAAGCTCGTGCTCTCCACCGGTTCGAGCGCGTTGCCGTCCGCGTCCGTGCCGAAAACCGGCTCGATCGACTCGCTGTAGGTCGCGAAGAAGCCAAGGGCTGGAGTGATCTTGAAGAGTCCACCCACCTGCGGCGTAAGTCCCCCCTTGACCTTCACCCGGTCGATAGTGGTCAGTCCGCCCGGGCTTGAGGCGCTCAGGCTGGAGTTGGAGACCGGGCGGGAGTACTCCGTCTTGCCCGAGGAACCGAGCGAGAAATCGTTGTAGCGGGCGCCGCCGAGGATGAACAGGCGGTCATCGAACATCTTGACCTGGTCGACGAGGAAGTAGCCCGCCGCATTGTCCCAGCTGCGACGATCAATGTTGAAGCTCTGGCCGCTGGCGGTGATCACGGCGCGGAGACTCACGGGGGTCGTCACTCCAGGGAGGAAGCTGGTCACATAGGGATTGATCGCCGAGCTGCCCGTGTTGCCGGGCGAATTATTGTACTGGTTGGCCGCGTTGAGCCAGCCCGGACGGTCAAAGATGACACGCGCGAACTCCTGACCAATCTGGAGTGTGTGCTTGATCGGGCCAGTGGCGAAGCTCCAGGTCAGCTTGTTGTCGAAGTTGTACGAGTTGCGGATGTTGATAAACTCCTCGACGCGGAA
>CAYZCV010000149.1:0-5755 GCA_964476965.1 uncultured Opitutus sp.
GACGGGCCTCGCGGTTGCCGCTCTGAGGCGCCGTGCCTTCTTCGACGATGTCGAGGGGGCCGGAAGCGTGATGGGCAAGCTCGGCTTCAAGTACGGTGACGTGTTCCTCAAGCTGCTGGAGGGTCAGCTGCAGCCGCACGAGCGCGTCCGGATCAAGAACATCATCATTGCAGGCCTGCACGCCATCCAGGGACTGCGAATCGGAAGGACGGAGACCATGCTTTATCTGGTGGATCCGGCCTTCGGGAAGGCAAGCGCGGATGCAGCCATCGTTGCTCGCCAGATCCCCAGCAGCCGTGTGAATCTCCAGCCAGCGAGCTCAGCATGGCTTGGTGGTCCGGATTCGCGATGGTTCATGCCACGCTCGGTCGACTGGATCGACAGAAGTGTCATTCTGCGTGTTGATGAGCGACTCGGCGTATTGAAGGATCTTCCGCTCGATCTTCTCTCGTTTGAGTGCGTCGCTCGCGCAGCGTCGGGCTATGTCAGCGAGGAGTTCTACGCCAACGAGATTCGTCGGGTGAGAACCTTCCTTGGCCAGCTTGCGGAAGGCGCGACGGAGGACTCGGCGCAGATCACCGTCTTCATGCGTGGGCAGCTGCAGAACGTCTCCCTTGATCAGGGAGTCATTCAGGTCGGAGGAGAGTGATGGCAACCGTCTCCGCTCCAGACATCACCAAGAAGCTCTTTGGCGGCATCTTCGACGTAGACGGATCGGGGCACTACCCCGGTCTCGAGCTCATCAATCTCGTTGTCTGCTGTGCTGAAGGCACTCTACCCACTGCGGGAAAGGTTCACGTTCATCGGGCAGCGCACGACTTCGCGCGGCAGCTGATAACGGAGCAGCTGGATGAGAAGCGCAAAGATGCAGTGCTCCTGAATGAGCACACTGCGATGGCTGTTGCCCACCTGTTGCGCTGTCTGGAGCTGGAGGTTCCCAACGTTGTAAAAGCCAAAGGGTGGGAGCGCACACACTTCTTTCCGTATACCCGATCGCTGGTGCATTGGGACGCACGCAAGGGTCGTCAGGCCGGAGTCGACGTACAGATCGAGCGGCGATACCTGCGGGGCGCGGGGGCCTACGCATTTGCCGTTCTGCGACGAGACGCTGACCAGCAGCGGCTGGAGGAGACCCGGGCAGGCTTTGAAGCACTGTACCCCCGGGATCGGAGTTCTCCGCTGGAGCTTCTTGCATCAACCCTTCGCGCCAAGGGGAAGTGCGATCCGGACCACGACCCGTCACTGGATCAGGTCGAAGCGGCATCGCAGGTCCGCAATGACGTGTGGGAAGAACTGTTCAGGGACGGCACGCGAAACATCCTCAGCCACCTCGGCCTGCCGGCGGTGCAGCGGGTCAGGGCCGTGATGAACTGGACGTCAATCTGGCTTGTACTGGCGGAGGCTGCCCGCGCCCTTGCCATCCAGTCTGAGTCTGCGATGGCGATCGTTGTTGATTGTGCCGGTACGCACTCGCAGCTGCGACGCGCTGCGCAGCGATGCCTGAAGGATCTCGCCGGCGTGATCGAGCAGGTGTCACGCGAAGAAGGTGCTCGCCAAGGGCAGCTCAGTGCACAGCAGCTTGGCAAGATCCGGGCGTTCTTCGGCAATACGGCTGCGGCCGGAGGTCTGCTCAATGCATGGAAGGGGCGGCGCCACTTCACGCTCAGGCTCCCTGCAATCGAGTCGCTCGTGTTGGCTGCGGTGCCTGCAGGTACGGAGCTGGAGTACGAGCGGTTCCTGACGCAGTGGCTCTTTGAACGATGCCGGATCGTCGCTGGGCGGGAAGGCGCCGCGAGAGCAGGAATGCTGATGGCATTTGACGGGACCATCTTTGAAGAGAATGAACGACGGCTTGCTGAACAGATGCGTGCCTCTGGTTTGCTGAAGGTCTTCTCTGACGCGACAAGAATGGTCTCTCCGGGGGGGCGCAACTGATGTCAAGGACTCTCGCACGTGTGGCCACACGGATCGCCACGCTCGCACTGACGCGTGATCGCCAAGCGGCCCATCAGTGCTTCCGGATCAAGAACCTGCATGCGGACGAGGTGGCGCAGCTTGTCAGCGAATGGCCAGACGCAGCTCGTGCTGCCGACCTGGAGCAAGTCCGACTTGTTGTGGCCGATAGCCTTGGCGGCGCTGTGCCGCCGCAGTTCGTGGCTGAGCCAGGCTATTCGATCACGCACTACCGGAATCACAACCGCGCGGGCCTCGTCTACGTAGAGGTCAGTGTCCAGAGTGACGAGCAGGGGCTGCAGAACATCTTCAGCCTCCGCGACAGCAACTTCCTCGATGGAAGCTTCGATGACTACGCAAAGGCAAACCGCGGGGTTCCAGGGCTCCTGGTCGAAGAAGCCTGGCGAAGCGCAGGGGGGGCGGCCAGTGTGCCGCAGCTTCTGCTGGAGCGCCTTCTGCTTGTCATACGACTCGTTCATCCGGAGATCGAGCCCGTCCCGGTAAGGCGGTACATCGCCTTCATCGAACTCGCCTGCAGCAACTGGGTGAGCCATGAGCGTGTGATCGATGAAGTGGAGGCGGATCGGATAGTCGGCCGCGCGCTCTGGGCCATGGACATGTTTCCGGATGAGCGCTGGAACGAGGGCGGAGCAGAAGCGCGATGCCGCCGAAGGCTCGAAATGAATGCGCGGCACGCAGATCTGATGGACGGTAGTGCCGAGCTCACCAGTGAGGATCTCCTCGCAAGGGCGCAGGCGGCGCGCTTCAGATTCCCTGATGGCAGCCCGATGCCCGCTTCCGATGCCGACCGGTGGCGCGCGCTCTGCTCCGAGTATGGACTCTCGCCGACGGACGAGCTTCGCCGGCAGATTCCCTACGAGATCTTCAGCCAGCTGTTTGTGAAGGACACGGCGGGGCTGCGTCTTGGCGACAGGGTGCGCGCCGAGGTCGATAACGTCGCTCCCGACCGAGTGGCCGAGTTCGATGCCCTTGATGTCGCCGCGGGGCTCAACTCGAGGAACAGCCACGAGGCAAACCGCCTGCTTGAGGCCGTCCCACCACAAGGCATGGCCGCGCTTGCCGACATCGTCACGGCTGCGACCAGGAAGTCGGTTGAGCGACTGGCTGTCCCCCCAAGGAGGCAGTTCTTCAATCCGGCCATTGAGATCGTGCGACTCGTGCAACGAGTCCGCCTCGACACCACCACTTCAAGTGTCGCGAGCATTTCCCTGGAGCTTGGCAACGATGAAGCCGCAGGAACGCCGACGCACGGACTCTTTTCGTTCCTCTTCGGCGACACACTACGCTCCATCTCCGCTGGCCTCGAAGGTCTCCCTGATGCGTGCCTGCTGGAGCCATCTGCGGAGCTGATTGCGCCGTTGCCGGTACCGCAAGTGCTCCAAGATCAGATTGAAGACTCCGAAGATCAGATCCGGGAGTACTCGTGGGACCCCCTTCCGCTGCGCTTCACACTCCGCGACCGCAACGGCAGAGTCCTCGAGGTCATTGACCAGGTTGAGTGGCTGCCATCTCCGGTGGAGCAGTTCGCGCTCTTCTGGTTTCTGGCGGCGGCGCCTGAGTCTCCCGCTCTCGATACAGCTGGGACGTTGCGCGTCAGCCCGCCTACGGATGGCGAAGATTGGCAGACACCACTTGCATACCGGGAATCCGGCCTTGAATGCCTGATCCCGGATCCGGCCCACCAGCCTGACGTAGTCAGCCCATTGCTGAATGAGTTGATGGAGTTGCGGCGCGGGCTCCGTGACTCATTACGAGTCTCCGGGTTGGAGCTGGAACGCATCCAATCGTTTCTGGATGGATGGCAACAGCTCCTGCGGCGCGCACGCGAGAGCTTCGTTCCAGACGGTGTCCGCAGCAAGGAGCTCGACGCTTTCCTCGGCACCGACCTTGTCGCTGTCATCGGCTCCGAACGGCGACTGATGCTGCCTCTGCATCCGATTCGCCTTCGCTGGATCTGCGGCTATCTGGAGCAGACACGGCGGCTCGCCCAGGAGTTCCTTTCCGGCGATGCCGGCTTTGCCGATGGAGAGGGTGAGTTCTATCTCGACTGGCTGGAGAAGCTGACCCCCCGGGAATCACCTCCGATTGCTGTCGGGAACCTTGGCCAGCTGCTGTACTCACGCTCCGAGTCAGGATGGTGGGAGGACTTCTCCCCGCTCACTACCGACACTGGAGATGTGTCGTTTGACGCGGAGGCCATCGGCTCCATAGCGGCCCGCATCGTCAGCTATCTGGATGCACATCCGTACAAGCGCGACGGCCTTTCGCTGCTGGTGGTCCTACCCACAAGTGACTCGACACCGGCGGAGATCCTGCGCCGGATCACTGCCAAGGCGAATCGTTCGCTGCGCATCTCAATGCACGTGGCGGCTCCCAAGAGTCGATGGGAGGCTATTGCGAGGGCGGTCGAGAAGCTTTCGGAAACCGTCGACAGTGGTCCGCGCGCGCGCCTGTTCCCAGACAGGGATCTGGCTCTCATCGACTACCGGGCCGGCGATAGCCTCGCCGAAGTGCTTTCGGATCTGCAGCTCGACATCGCAGTCGTGACCCATGCGTTGCAGGAGCAGATCGTCAGTCAGCAGAACACTGAGGCACCTGTCGAGCGTCCCGGCTCCTTCGATCCCCTGCAGCACCGGCCACTCAGGCTGGAGTCCGGGGGCGGTGGCGGTGCGATCTCCCTGGTGATGCTGCCGAAGTACCCGGATCCTGTGCTTGAGTCCTGGAGCACGCTTGCGGTGCGGGCAAACAGATCCAGACCTGTGGCCCCCGGTCAACCGGAGAACACAGACCTGGTCGAGTTGCGAGTCAACTTCCAGGACTCCGCGAGGCTGTTCAAGGATCTGCATGAGCACTGTCACTGGGTGATCACGCTCGAGCGACACATTTCTCGCGAGCAGATCGAGTCCGTCGAGGCCGGATCGCCCGATGTTCTGAGCATCGAAGACGGAGTCGGCGCGAATCGTCTCAATACGCTCGTCGTTTCGTCTCGATCTGGCCGTGAACTGATTCAGGCACGGCTTGTCAGAAAGCTCCAGCGACTGATACCACTGCGGAGGCAGGCGGGAGCTACGAAAGAGCTTCTGGTGGGACTCGCTGACGGAATCTACGAATCGACGAGACGGCTTTCACCGAGACTCGCGCTGCAGGCTCTGGGCGTTGCTCGAGTGACTGAGGAGATTGTCGGATTGACGGTTGCCCGCAATCTGGCCGAAGAGATCTACCCAGCAAGACTGGGGAGCGGGCTGGTAGCTTGGATCAGTCTGGATGAGCACACGGACTGGTTCGGCGGGCACGCGCAGGTGCGCGCAGACATGTGCCGCCTGGTGCTGGAGCGAACCGAAGATGGTTCCGTGGACGTCGATGTCCTCGTGCTCGAAGGCAAGCTGCGCCAGCTGTACGACGGCCACGGTGTTGTGCAGGTGCGGCGAACGTGCGATTTCTTTCGCTCCGTGCTTGGCGGGCCAGACCGCGAAGGCGCACGCAATGTCGACGAAGGCATGTGGCGCGAGCAGATCGCCATGGCGGTGGAGAATCTTCCAGCGGATGCAGTTCAGATCGTGAGTGCTGAGGGCAGCGGAGATCCGGACGCTGAAGCTGAGCTCATGCACCGCACGATCTCAGACTTCCGCTCAGGTGCGATCCGTCTACGGACGATCAATGGTGTGTACTCCGCCTGCCTCTGGGATAGCGAGGGCGAGAATCTGGAGCGTTCGGACGACGACGGAGTCACCGTGCTCAGATCGACGAGGTTCCACCTCGTTGACTACGTGCAGCTCCGGGA
>CAYZCV010000149.1:5855-8524 GCA_964476965.1 uncultured Opitutus sp.
TCACCGTGCTCAGATCGACGAGGTTCCACCTCGTTGACTACGTGCAGCTCCGGGAAGGCAGGATTTCCCGCAAGGTCGAGCCTGCGACACGAACTGGCCCTTCGCAGCCACTGGTTCCGGGTGAGACAGCATCTCCGACGACCGGCGACCAAAGCTTGCCCGATCACGGACTGCCTGAGCCCGTCGCGGAAGTGAAGCCGCTACCGACGCCTGCTTCGCCATCTGTGCCGAGCGAGCCAATCCTTCCCGCTGAACCGGTCGTTCCGGCGAAGGCACCCGAGACCCAAGCCGCAGTCACGGTCCCGCCATCGCAGCCCGCCGCGAGCAGGGGTCTTCCACGCGAAACGTTGCGTCGTACCTATGAAGACATCCTTGGCTGCTTCGCCGTGCATGGAATCGCGGTGTCGGCCGCGCAGGAGGAGGATGAGCCGTTCATCGAAGGACCGGCCTCAATCCTCTTCAAGGTCCGGCCTGGTCCAGGAGTGGACCCTCGCAAGGTTTCGGAGAAGGCAGCAGCCCTGAAGCTGGTCCTGCAGCTGGAGCAGGACCAGAACGTAACCTTCAATATCGACCGTGGCTTCGTGACCATTGATGTGCCGAAAAGGCCCGAGCAGCGCTACTACGTGGACGCGGTGCAGACTTGGTCGAGATGGAGTCGCCCCGCGGCTGCACTTGCGGTACCCATTGGCGAAGATCGTCTGGGTCAGCTTGTCGAGCTCAATTTCTCGTCCTCCAACAGTCCGCACCTGCTCGTCGCGGGGACCACCGGGAGCGGCAAGTCTGAGGCGCTCAACACAATACTGTTCGGACTGACGAGGCACTACGCTTCATCGGAGCTCCGGCTGATGCTGGTGGACCCCAAGGGAACCGAGCTTGCTGCTTTCGACGGATCTGCCTATCTCGAAGGAAAGATTGGCTGGGACGATACGGACTCGATTGAGCTGTTGAAGGCTGCTGTCGAAGAGATGGAACTCAGATACCGGCTCTTCAGATCTGCCGGAAAGCGCAGCCTTGCCGAGTTCAATGCGGCGGCGCGCGCACAGGATCGTCTGCCGTGGTGGGTCGTTGTTCTCGATGAGTACGCTGACCTCACGCACGATCCGCAGGCCAAGAAGGAAATTGAGGCAGAGCTGAAGAGACTTGCCCAGAAGGCTCGCGCTGCGGGTATCCACGTCATTATTGCGACGCAGAAGCCAAGCGCCGAGGTCATCAGCACCAACTTGCGAAGCAACCTGCCCGCCCAGCTCGCGTTGCGCGTCAAAAGCGCCACCGAGAGTCGCGTGGTGATCGATGAGGCAGGCGCCGAGAACCTCAATGGAAAGGGTGACGGTCTTCTGAAGGCGGATGGACGCCTGACCCGTGTTCAGTGCTCGCGCGTGGATCCCTCAGCGTGGCCGACGGCCCTGTCGGGGCCTTCGACCTGATATCTCGCTCTCCGCATCAGGAGAGCGAGTCTGGGTCTGCCCCCGGCCCTGGGCAGGCCACTCCACGACTCCTTCATGGTGTCCGCGGACGACTTCTGCAAGCCATTCGATCATGCCTTGCGGATCGTTCCGGATGCCGCACTCCCAGACAATCGCGACTCTCCAACCCCCATCGACAAGCGCCGCCGTGCTCTTCCGGTCGCGCTCAATGTTCGCCTCGAACTTGCGACCCCAGAAGTCGGCGCGAGTAGCCGGAGTCGCTGCGAGCTGGCAGTTGGGGTGCCGATGCCAGAAGCACCCATGTACCAGGACGGCCAGTCGGTACTTCGGCAGCACGATATCCGGACGGCCAGGCAGATCCCTGCGATGGAGAACGTACCGGTAACCAGCCCTGTGCAGACCCCTTCGGACTGTGAACTCCGGCTGCGTGTCGCGTCCACGGATTCCCGCCATCATCTGACGGCGCTTGTCCGGTGAAACGACGTCAGGCATAGGCGTCCATGGCCACCGGGCCCGTCGCGAGCCCGGCCTCGGTAAGCACTGCTGCGATCGAATCGGCAATCCTCAGGGCAAGCAGCGGAGGCACGGCGTTTCCAACCTGCGTGTACTGGGAAGTTCTGTTGCCCAGAAACACATAGCTGTCCGGAAAGGTCTGCAATCGGGCAGCTTCTCTCACGGTGAGACTGCGACACTGCCGGACGTCCGGATGGATGAAGGCATGACCATCCTTTCCGATATGGCTCGTGACCGTGGTTGCGCAGTCTCCAGCAACCTGAACCCTGAAGCGATCCTTGAATATCGACTTGGCCGGATTGTCCCGATCTACGTTGTCGTGCTCTGGTAGCAGGGCGAGCGGAAAGTCCCCAAGCTTGGGGCTGCGGCCCACTTGCGATCCATACGCAGAGACGAAAAGGTATCGCACAAGATCCTCGGGCATGTGGGCACGGCACTCGTGGTTCGCCAGAACGCGGCTCGGACGATCACGAAGCCAGCTCATGAGCGCATCGGGCCGGCCTGGCCTTGCGGGCGCAGAGGGCTGCCGCTCAGCGCCAGACGACACCGGCCCGTTAAACCGCAAGTCCCGGACAGCCTGCTCCATGGCGCTCGCAACTGCGCGGCCAGCCGACCCCCGTCCGCGGAGCTCCTGCAATGCCTCTGCATAGATCGGCAGCCTGAAACAGTCGAGCAGGGACATGCCTCTGCCTCTGTACGATATGGCCGGATGGAGGGGCGGCAGGTCCGATA
>CAYZCV010000150.1:0-8478 GCA_964476965.1 uncultured Opitutus sp.
CTCGTACCGGCCATCGTCCCGGTGCTCTACCTGGCCATCGGCTGGCGCCTCACGTTCATCGTGCTCGCGGCCTCCGGATTCGTCTGGTTGGCGCTGTGGCTCTGGCTCTATCGCGACAACCCGGCGTCGCAGGCCCCCGCACCAGCCCTCCGTCCGATCCACTGGCGGACCCTGCTCGCACGCCGCGAGACCTGGGCCTACATGGTCAGCAAGTTTCTCACGGACGCCGTCTGGTTCTGGTACCTGGCGATGCTCCCGCTCTTTCTGCATCAGAAATTCGGGCTGAGTCTGGCCGAGTTCGGTCCTCCCCTCATCACGATCTACGGGATCGCCTACCTTGGAAGCGTGGGCGGCGGCTGGCTCTCCTCGCGCTGGATCGCGCGGGGCTGGGACCTCACGCGCGCACGGAAGACTGCGATGTTCGTGTGCTGCGCCCTCACGCTTCCTGTGACGCTGGTGACGACGCTCGATCATCTCTGGACCTGCATCCTGCTCATCGCTTTGGCCCATGCGGCCCACCAGGGCCTCACCTCCAATCTCTTCACCGCCGTTTCAGATCTGTTTCCCCTGCGGGCCGTAGGTACCGTGATCGGGCTAGGCGGAGTCGCGGCACAGATCGGAGCCGCATCGATGACCCTGGCCACGGGAATGGTCCTCGATCGGGGCGGAGCGTTAAGCAGCCTCTTCGCGATCGCGGGCTCAGCGTACCTCGTCGCATTCGGAATCTTCCATGGGCTCGTCCCCTCATTGACGACGCTCTCCTCTCCCGCCGAAGAACGACCCGCCGGCAAAGGCCCGACGGCGTAGGCCTCGATCGCGGCGAGTAAGCCGCCAAACCCCTTGCCAGAGACCCGTCCCGGCACAAACGCCGCCAAGGCTGCCCCCGAAGGGAGGCGCTACCGACGCCGGGGGCGCGGCTGGAATCCGGTCTCGCCAACTGCAACGACCCAAAGACAGAAAGGCCCCGGTCACGTGACCAGGGCCTCAAAAACTGGCGGGATGGACGGGACTCGTTCCGGTGCCGCTGGCACCGAGCCAGACACCCGCGTCAGCCGCCGCAGGCGGCGGGGTCGCGGCTCGAGGCCGTCCCGTAAGCCGCAAATCCCACAAAAAAGAGAAGGCCCCAGTCGGGGAGACCGGGGCCTAAAAACTGGCGGGATGGACGGGACTCGAACCCGCGACCTTCTGCGTGACAGGCAGACGCTCTAACCAGCTGAGCTACCACCCCGTGAGACGGGAAAGAGTGCGGAACGTAGAACCCGAGAAAGACAAGTCAAGCGTCCTTTCGAAAGGTCCCCCCTTCCCGCGCGCCTCGTGGGCTTCAACGCGCGCGGCGCTCACGGCAATTCTGCAGTACCCGCTGCCACTCAGAGGCTTCGCCCGGAAGTCCCCAGCGGCCCAAGGACGCCGCCACCGCCGCCTCCGACGGCTCCTCGACCGCGTGCCGGGGATCGCCCGGAAGATCCGGACGAACGCGCCGGGCCAGCGCCCAGCACGCCCACGCCCGGGCCTGGCGTTGCGCCCGGCGAGGCTCGTTCATCCGATCGGCATAGTGCTGAAAGTGGACCCGCGGATTGCCCGTAAAGACGCCCTCCGGCGTATGCGCCAACAGCCATGCCATCGCGGCATAGGGCATCGGCCAGGAGGACACCACCGCCTCGTCGCCCGCGAGATCGGCGCCCATCGCACGGTCCAGACAGAGGATCGCGCGCGCCACCTGGCCGCCCATCCACAGGAACTGCCCGTACTCAAGCGCCGTGCCGTAGAACGCCGCACCCCGCTCGTCGCCATGACCGTTGAACGCCCGCCAGTCCATGGCAGGGCGCGGGAACGGCAGGTGCGGACAGGGCGGCAGATTCACGGGCGCAAGGCGTGCCGGGTCAGGGTGCGAGGGTCAACCCCGCCGATTTACGATTTCAAATACTAGATTTCAGATTCTCTGCGGTACGGGTGCGCGCACGCCTCTGCGCGAAAGAAGGCTTGGCGGCACCGCCCGCTTCGCCGAGAACCGGCCCGTGGCCGCAACGCCGTCCGAACCCCATCCTGTCCATGCCTTGAGCGGCTGGCGTGCCTTCGTGCTCTGGCCCCTCGGGCTCGTGATGCGACTGTGGGGGATGACGCTGCGCTTCGAGGCTTCACCCGAAGCCAAGGCCGCGCTGGAGTTCCGCGACCAGCCCTTGGCCATGATCCTGTGGCACAACCGGCTCTTTCTCGCCGCCGAGTTCTTCCGCCTCTACCGCCGCGGTCGGCCCTGTTTTGCACTGGTCAGCGCCAGCACCGACGGGGCCTGGCTGGCCTCCTTCTTTGGCCTCGTGGGTATCCAAACCGTCCGCGGCTCGAGCAGCCAGCGCGGGCGCGAGGCGGCCCTCGCTCTGGTCGAGGTGCTCCGTGCGGGCCACGACGTGGGCATTACGCCCGATGGCCCCCGCGGCCCCCTCTACGTCTTCAAGCCGGGCGCGCTGATTGTTTCGCGCCGGGCCAAGGTGCCGGTACTCCTGCTCGGCTTCGAACTCGAGTCCTCCTGGCAGCTGCGCAGTTGGGACCGTTTCCGCCTGCCCCGGCCCTTCTCGCGCGTGCGGATGCGCGGGACCTTGGTCCCCCTGGTCGAGCAGGTCGGGCCCGACCACGCGGTCGCCGAGATTGAGGCGCGGCTGGCCGCCCTCAATCCCGACGCCCCGCAGGACCAGCCAACGGTCGTCTAGCCCGCCGGTCAGAACGTCGGCACGATCACCGCCGCCGCGCCCGGCTCGACGATGTAGTCGCTGCCCGTGCTCCAGGTCAGGTCGTTGACGAGGAACTTGAAAATCACCGCGCGATGCGCGCCGGGCAACGTGATCGACCACTTGTCGTCATCCACGCAGTCGAGCGCAACGCCCTGGTTCCAGCTCAGGCCGGGGCCCTCACCGCGGATGAACAGGGTGTTGCCGAAACCGATGTCGATCTTGGCCGTGATGGCCGTCACCTTGGGCGCGACCGGCGTGACCGGAAGCGGCTTCGGCACGGGCTTGGCGACCCTGGCGGGCTTGGCCGCGACTTTTTTGGGAGCCTTGGTCTGCTTGGCCGACTTGGGCACCACAGGCTTCGGGACGACGGACTTGACCTGTGGGGCGGCAGGCTTGGTGGACTTTGAGCTCTTTTTCATGACGTAGTGTGTTTGCGTAACGGCGGGCGTACGACGACCTCATGGTCGCTGCCGCCCATTCCTCATCAATAGCAAATTGGGGACCAGTCAGGCGAGGCCGGAAACTTAACCCGGCCGTCACAGCGCACGTCGAACCCGCGGTAACGCTATCGTCTCCCTGCTAGGCGCTTGGACCGCTCTTCCCTTTGCAAAGACCGCCATCGGCACCTTGCGGTCGGGCTCATCGGCCTCAAATCCGCCCGGTCGTGCGCCCCACAAAGGGGCCGGCCGCGAAAACTGGTGGAGCAGATCGGGATCAAACCGACGACCTCGTCGTTGCGAACGACGCGCTCTATCAACTGAGCTACTGCCCCGTGCTGGGAGGTGTCGTTTTGGTCAACGCACCGCCGGGAGTAAACACAAATTTCTCAGCCGGCCACGAAGGGGGACTGCGTGTCTCCCGCCACCCGGGCAAAGACCATCTTGCCGCCCGCCGAGGGGAGCACGCTGGTGATCTCGGCCTGAACCCGCGCCCCGATGCGGTCGCGCGCGTTGCCGACCACCACCATGGACCCGTCCTCGAGATAGCCCACAGCCTGCCCCTCCTCCTTGCCCGGCTTCACCAACTCCACCTCGATCGACTCGCCCAGCGCGAGGACCGGACGAAGCGCCTTGGACAGGGTCGTGAGATTGAGCCAGGCGACGCCGGCAAACTCAGCCATTTTGGCCAGGTTGTAGTCCGTCGTGAGGAGCTTCGCGTTCATCGACTGGGCGAGGAACACGAGCTTGGCATTCAGCTCGGTGCGCTTGGTCACTTCGCTTTCCTGAATGCGCAGGTCGAGATTCTTGATGCGGCGCAACTCGCCCAGAATCTCGAGGCCGCGCCGTCCGCGGGCCTGGCGCAGCGGGTCAGGCGATTCCGCGATCCGCTGCAGCTCGTCGAGCACGAACCGCGGAATCACGAGCGCCGCGCTGAGGAAGCCCGACTCACAAATCCGGGCGATACGACCATCAATTAGGGCACTCGTGTCCACCACCACCAGGGGCACATCCACCTCATGCGGAACAAAGCGGACATAGGGAATCACGAGGTTGAACTCATCCTTGCCGCGCAGCGCGATCACGGTGCAGAGGTAGGTGAGCACGATGAAGAGACCCAGCCGGACGAGGAAAATCGTCTGGGGATCCCCCTCCTCAAGCAGCGGCGAGGTGCTGATCAGGTAGGAGACTGCCGACCCAACGATGAGCCCGAAGGTGATCGCGGAAAGGCCCCGCAGGGAAAAGCCCTTGAGCAGGATATCCACCAGCACCACGAGGATGCCGATCAGCAGACCCATCGTGATCGCAATCATGCGGCGATCGTCCCAATCCGGGATCGTGTAGCAGACCAGCCAGCCGGCCGCCGCGCACAGCAGGACAAAGACCAGACGAATGGGCAGCAGGGTCTTGTTCATGCCCTGCGGGAAGATCTGTCTTTTGCCTTTTCAGTCTGGGGCAGCTCCATATACCCACGCTCGCGCCGAGCGCATTTCATGACAACCCAATACTGGCTGGTGAAATCCGAGCCCGAGGCCTACGCGTGGAGCCAATTCGTCCAGGACAAGCGCACGGACTGGACCGGGGTGCGCAATTACCAGGCCCGCATCCATCTCAACGCCATGCGCAAAGGGGATCTGGTCCTGTTCTACGAGAGCGTCACGACCAAGGCCGTCGTGGGCCGCGCGACGGTCAGCAAAACCGCTTTTCCCGACACCACGGCGGACGAGGACGGCTGGGTCGCCGTCGAACTGAAGGCCGATCGCCCCCTCCCCCAGCCCGTCACGCTTGCGGCCATCAAGGCCGAGCCATCCCTCAAGGACATTGGCCTTTTGCGCCAGAGCCGGCTCTCCGTTGTCCCCTTGTCGGCCGCGGATTTCGCGAAAATCGTGAAGCTCGGCAGCTGAGCGCGCCGCGGTCGCGCTGATTTGAAATTTAAAAGCGGAGATTTCAAATCACACCAGGCCCCCGGCCAAAGAATCGGGCCTTCATTCCGCATTCCGCAATCCGCCTCAGGAGTCCCACCCGGGGCTCGACACCGGCCCTCGCATCGCGTTTTGAAAGGACGTGCTGGATACGCTCGTCATCCTTGCCCCGGGCTTGCTCGGAGGCTCTGTTGCCCAGGCCGCGCGCGCGCGCGGTCTGGCCCGGCGCATCGTGATCTGGGCGCGGCGCCCGGAGGTGAGGCACAAGCTCGAATCTCAGCCCTGGTGTGATGCGGTCGCGGCCACGCCGGAGGCCGCCGTCGCCGGGGCGAGCCTCGTTGTGCTCGCCGCTCCGGTTGACCGCATCATGGAACTGGCTCGCCAGATCGCGCCCCACCTTTCGCCCGGAGCCGTCGTCACCGATGTGGGTAGCGTCAAGGGCGACGTCTGTCGCGCGGGCCAGGCGGCCATCCACGGCGCGGCGCACTTCGTGGGCGCCCACCCCATGGCGGGCGGAGAGAAGACCGGCTGGGAGCACGGCTCCGCCACGCTGTTCGAGAAGCGTACGGTTTTTGTCACCCCATTGCCGGAAACGGATGCCGCGGCCGCGGAGCGCGTCGCCCGGTTTTGGGCGGAGATCGGCGGCGAGGTCACGACGCTCCACCCCGATCGGCACGACGAGATTGTCGCGCACATCAGTCACCTGCCGCAGGCGATCGCGACCAGTCTTGGCACCTTCCTCGGAACCAAGGACGCCGCCTGGCGCAACCTCGCGGGCAACGGCCTGCGCGACACGACGCGGATTGCCGGCAGTGACGCCACCATGTGGGTCGAGATTTTCCAGCAGAACCGCGACGAGGTTCTGCGGGCGCTGCGCGCCTACGAGGAGGAACTCCATCGTTTCCAGGCGGCGGTCGCCAACCGGGACTGGCTGGAGGTGCGGGCCCGACTCGAACGCGGCAAGGCCTGGCGCGACGGCTTCCGGCCCTGACCTGACCGCCGCAGCCCGCGGGGATTTTGCGAGAACGGACCTCGCCAAAGGCGGAAGAGTTTGGCTAAACCGTCTCTTCCATGTCTTTGCCTGACCTGCTTCCGATCCAGCCGTTCACGCGCCCGGCGCGCGGGGACGTGGTGCTGCCCGGATCCAAGAGCCTGACCAATCGGGCCCTGCTCTTCGCCGCCCTCTGCGATGAGCCGGTTTCGCTGACGGGCGCGCTCTTCAGCGATGACACGCGTTTGATGGGTGCCGCCCTGCGGACCCTTGGTTTCGACGTCGCGCTCGATGAGGGCGCCGGAACCATGCGCGTGGCCGGCCAGCGCCAGGCATTTCCGGGCGGCGAGCACACCCTCTTTGTCGGGCTGGCCGGGACCGCAGCGCGCTTTCTCACGGCGCTCTGCGCGGCGGCCCCGCGCGGAACCTACCGGATCGACGGCGTCCCGCAGATGCGAAACCGCCCGATGAAGGCGCTGATCGACGCCCTCCGCTCGTTGGGGGCCGATATCCGCTGCCTCGGCGAAGAGGGCTTCTTTCCGCTCGAGATTCGGGCCCAGGGTCTGCGCGGAGGCACCGTGTCGATCGATGCCAGTGCGAGCAGCCAGCTCCTTTCCGCCCTGCTGATGGTGGCTCCGCGGGCGACCGGCCCGATCGAGGTGCGGCTGGTCAGCCAGGTGCGCTGGACCTTTGTCGAGATGACGCGCCGGCTCATGGCCGAGTTCGGCGTGGCCACCCAGGTGGATGCCGCGACCCAGATTTTCCGGGTCGCGCCGGGCCACTACCGTTCGACCGGCACGTATGTGATCGAGCCCGACGCGACGGCCGCCAGCTATTTTCAGGCTCTGCCCGTGGTGGTCGGCGGCCAACTGGGCTACCCCGGGCTGCGCGCGCCGGGGGCGGGCCTGCAGGGGGATTCCGCCTTCATCGAAGTCCTGAACCGCGCCGCTCACCGGCGGCCGGGCACGGCCATCGAGGAAAACTTCCACGAAATCTCCGACACCTTTCTGACGCTGGCGGCCATCGCCCCCCTGCTCAGCGGCCCTACGCGCATCACCGGCATCGCCCACACCCGCAAACAGGAGACGGATCGCATTGCCGGCATGGTGCAGGAACTGCGCAAGCTCGGTCAGGACGTGATGGAAGAGGAAGGTGCGATGACGATCACGCCGCGCCCGTTGAAGGTCGGCGTCGAGATCGAGACCTATCACGATCATCGCTTCGCCATGAGCTTTGGCATCCTCGGCTGCCACGATCTGCTCGGCAACGGGCGGCCCTGGCTCTCGATCATCAATCCCGCGTGCTGCGCGAAAACTTTTCCGCACTTTTTTGATTTGCTGGAGTCCCTCCGCGCAAAATCCTCGGCCTCCTGATGGGTTCCCCCGCTTTTCTCCTGGTTGCGATCGATGGCGGCGCAGCGTCCGGCAAATCGTCGACCGCGCGCGCCCTGAGCGAGCGCTTTCACTTCCTGCACGTCGACACGGGCTCGTACTACCGCGCCATCACGGCGGAGCTGCTTCGTCAGGGCGCGCGGGCGGACGATCCCCGCGCGGTGCAGGCGGTGCTGACGCGGCTCGACCTGGGGACGCGGGTCGCCGGGCGCAGCGCCCAGATGGAGATCGGCGGACGCGTGGTGCCCGAAGCCGAGATCCGCAGCCCGGCGGTGAACGCCGCGGTCTCCCACTTTGCCGCGATCCCCGACGTCAGGACCAAGTTGCTCGCGTACCAGCGTGGCCAGGCCGAGGTGGCCCGAGCCCATGCGTTTCGCGGGCTCGTCATGGAAGGCCGCGATATCGGCTCCGTGATCTTTCCCGACGCGGATTTTCGTTTCTTCCTTCATGCCGATCCGGTCGAGCGGGCCCGCCGCCGGGCGCAGGAGGGGCAAACTGACTCCATCGCGGAACGCGACCGCCTTGATTCTTCGCGCAAGACCGCTCCCCTCACCTGCCCGCCGGGGGCCACCGATATTGATTCGACCTTCCTCACGCTGCCCGAGGTCGTCGACCGCGTGTCCGCCGCCATCGCCACCCGCCTGCCGCCCGCCGCATGAACCGTCGCTACAACCAGGGGGCGATGGATCGCACCTACGGCTTTTTCCACTACCTCTCCGCGGTCATCTATGACCTCGCCTTCCGGGGCGATATCGTGGGGCTGGACAATCTGCCCAAGTCGGGAGCCTTTCTCATCGCCTCGAACCATGCCAGCCACCTGGATCCGCCCATCATCGGCAGCCAGGTGCCGCGACAGATGTGTTTCTTCGCCCGCAAGACCCTGTGGAAGCCGGGCCTGGCCTCGTGGTGGCTTGATACGGTCGGCACGATTCCGGTGGACCGTGACGGCGGCTCAGACGTTTCGGCCATCAAGCGCGTCCTCCGCGCCCTCGGCGACAACAAGGCCCTGATCCT
>CAYZCV010000151.1:0-8409 GCA_964476965.1 uncultured Opitutus sp.
GCATCGCGAACCTCGTCAATCGCGACGGCGCGAAGCAGCCGGCGCTGACCAAGGCGCTGGTGCTGGCAGTGGCCTATGCACCGTGCATCGGCGGGCTCGCGACCTTCATCGGCACCCCGACCAATGCGGTGCTGGAGGGCTATCTCGACCGGACGTACGGCTACGATATCAGCCTCGCGGACTGGATGAAGTTCGGGGTGCCGGTTTCCCTCGTGCTGCTGGTCCTTTGCTGGGGCCTGCTCTATTTCTCTCTGCTGCGCGGGGCCCCCGCGATGCCGAATCTCGGAGCGACCATGCAGACGGAGTACGCGCAGCTGGGCGCGTTTTCGCGGGGGGAAATCGCCACCACGAGTGTCTTTCTCCTCTGCGTGATCGCCTGGGTTTTCAGCGACTTCTGGTCGAGCCTGATCGGCGTGCCGATCGAGGACGCGGTGGTCGCGATCGGCGGGGCGCTCCTGCTCTTCCTCATTCCGCTGGACCGGAAGTTCGACCAGACGGTGCTCACATGGAAGGACACGGGGCCGCTGCCCTGGGGCATCCTCCTGTTCTTCGGCGGCAGCCTGAGCCTGTCGGCGGCGCTGACCCAGACGGGGGTGACGACCTGGCTGAGTGCGGAGCTCACCATCCTCAACCAAGTCCCCGTGTGGATCGTGGCGATCGCGGCAGTGGCGCTGGTAGTCGCGCTCTCGGAAATGATGAGCAACTCGGCCACGGTGCTCGCTGTGCTGCCGATCCTCGCCGGATTGGCCGGCGGACTCGGCATCAATCCGCTGTTGCTCATGGTGCCCGCCACGCTGGCGGCGAGCTGCGCCTTCATGATGCCCGGGGCGTCGCCAAACAATGCCATCGCCTACTCGACGGGCACGCTGAGCGTTCCCGACATGGCGCGCCTCGGGCTCCGCCTCAACCTGATCTGCGCTTCGGTGATTCTCCTTGCGGCCTTCTTCCTCGTTCCGGCGATCCTCGGCTTCGACCCCTACACGACGCCCGCGTGGGCGGTGCCGGCCACGCCGCCCACGCCGTAAGTCGGGTCTAGGAGCGCAACCACGACTCCGCCTCATCCCAATCGACGATCGGCAAGCGGTCGAGGTGATCGCAATAATACCCAAATTGCTTGTCCGCGAGGGTGGCCCGGAGGTCGGCCAATCCGGTGAAGCCCTCCTGCAGGCGCAGCACACCGACCCCGTAGTCGAGTTTGAGAATTCGAAAGTCGATGCCGGCAGTCTGAGCCAGTTCGAAACCGACCTTCCACACGTCGCCCGTCCAGTCGTGACGAGCGACGATAGGAATGTGCTGCTCCGTCCAGTCGCGCGGCAGCATGTCGTGTAGGAGGATCCAGCCACCGGGCTTCAAGCAGGCGAGCGCCGAGATCAGGTCGCGGCGCACCTGTTCGTAGGTGTGCAGGCCATCGATGAAAATCAGATCAAATTTTTCCGTGTTCGTCCGGAAAAACGCGTCAGAGGTTGCGCGAATCGTGCCGCCGCGCCTGGGATCCACGCCGACCTTGCGGCGGGCCGGAACGGAGCCGAAGAGCTGATTCTCATCGCAGCCGATCTCAAGGTAGGCCGGGTGTTCGAGCCGCGCCGCCAGGAGACTGACCACGGCCGCGCGGTTGTACCCGATTCGGGTCCAGTCCCAGTCCAGTCGGCGAGGATCGGCGTGTCGCGCCCAGACCCGTTGGAGGACGAATGCCGTGAGGCGCGAGGTGACGGGGTGAAGGTAGTAGCGCACCGCCTTGGTCGCCCAACTGAGCGCGGGTGACGGCTGCAGACGGGCCTCTTGGGAAATGACCGGCGAAGAATGGACGGGCGGGCTCACGCGCACCCGTCAGCAAGCACGGTTTCGCTGCCGTCCTCAAGCCACCATCGCGGGGCGGCGGAAGGTGGACGGCACGGGTTCTTTCAGCCCTTCGCCTTCCGGACACCGCCTTGGAAAGTCCGGGCCTCAATCACACCAAAAGGGTGGTGAATTCGATCGTGGTGGGTAGGCTATCGACTTCGCCGGCAATTCCGTTGGCGCCACATTTACTCTATGTCCAAGCCCAGAGCCTATTCGGTCAAAGCCTATTCTGCCGCGAGCCCCACCTCGCCCTTCGCCGCGGACGTCATCCAGCGCCGGGAGCCGACCGAGCGTGATGTGAAGATTGAGATCCTGTTCTGCGGGGTCTGCCATTCCGACATCCATTTCTCGCGTAACGAGTGGAGCAGCGTCATGCCCGCCTCCTATCCCTGCGTCCCCGGTCATGAAATCGTGGGTCGCATCATGGAGGTCGGCTCGGCGGTCACGAAATTCAAGGTCGGCGACCTCGCGGGCGTCGGCTGCATGGTGGGCGCCGACATGGCCTGCCCCATGTGCCGGGCGGGCAAGGAGCAGTTCTCGCCCACGCAGATCGGCACCTATGGCGGCACGGACCCGGTCATTGGCGGCCCGACCCACGGCGGCTACTCGGAAAGCATTGTGGTGGATTCGCATTTCGCCCTGCACATCCCGGCCCATCTGCCGCTGGCAGGCGTCGCTCCGCTGCTCTGCGCGGGCATCACGACCTTCTCGCCGCTGCGTCACTGGAAAGTCGGTCCCGGCCAGAAGGTCGGTATCGTCGGCCTCGGTGGACTTGGCCACATGGGCGTGAAGTTTGCCCGGGCCTTTGGCGCGCACGTGGTCGTGTTCACCACGTCGGAAAGCAAGAAGGCGGACGCGCTGCGCCTCGGAGCGCATGAGGTCGTCCTTTCGCGCAATCCCGAGGAGATGGCGAAGCACGTGGGCACCTTCGACTTCATCCTCGACGCCGTCTCGGCTGAGCACGACATCGCGACCTATCTCTACCAGCTCAAGCCCGAGGGAAATCTGACGCTGGTGGGCGCCCCGGAGAAGCCGCTGGCGGTCTCTGCCTTCGCCCTGATCATGGGACGCAAGAGCCTGTCGGGCTCGCCGATCGGAAGTATCGCAGAGACGCAGGAGATGCTCGATTTCTGCGGCCAGCACAACATCACCGCGGACGTGGAGATCATCCCGATCCAGAAGCTCAACGAAGCCCATGCGCGCATGCTCAAGGGCGACATCCATTACCGCTTCTCGATCGACATGGCGTCGCTCAAGAGCGAGGCGCCGGCGTCGAAGGCCTGAGCGGGCGGTGCAGCCGGGCGGGCGGGACTTCCCCTTTCGAGTGATTTCGGGAGGGGCGTCTCGGGCCGGGCGCGGACGAGCCGCGTCCCTAAGGCGAAAAGCGTCAGGCCCGCGGCTCTCTCAGAGCGCGAACCAGTAGCTGAACTTCACCACGAAGGTGTTGTCGGGGCGCGCGCTGAAGAGACGCTGGTATTCGGTGCCGGGCGAGAAATCGCCGGAGACGAAGGGATCCGTGCGATTCTGGCTCCAGACAAAGTAGGCGGTTGAGCCGGCCTTGTATTCCCAGCGGAGGACGAGGTTCGACTTGAATTCGCGGAGATTGAAATCGCGATTGCCGAAGGAGTACGGCGTGCCGTCGCCCGTGACGGTGTAGGTCGACGTGGCCGGGTTGTAGGCCACGTTGCCGGCGAGGCGGCGGAAACGCGCTTCGTAGTCGGAGGCGCGGGAATCGGTGACGCGCTTGAAGTCGGTGTACTCGCCGGCGGAGAGGAAGGGGCTGCCGTAGAACGAGAGAGAGATCTGCGGCGTGAGGTTGACGTCGAAGCGGAGCTCCGCGGTGAGCGTCTGCTGGTCGAGATGCCCCATGATGTCGCGGCGGATCCCGCCGGTGTTCACGGTGCGGACGTACTGGAGATCGCTCTCCGCCTGGATGTAGGAGAGCTCGGCTTCCACATTGATCCGGTCGCGGAGACGCGTGCTGAAGGTCGTGCCGAAGCGCGTGGTGTGGGAGAGGCCGTCGCTGGAGGTGGCGTGGCTGAACTCGCCGCGATAGTCGCGCGGCTTGGAACGATCGGTCGTGACGGTGCCGGTGAAGGTGATCGTATCGGGCGTGATCAGGGCGTTGCCGCCGCGGAGGATGCGGTGATCGAGGACCTCGGTGCGGTAGGACGTGCGCGCCGTGTACACCCAGTTCTGGTTGGAGGTGAGGGAGCTGTTGACCGTGAAATCCTTCTGGATGCCATCGAGGGCGAAGTCGTAGCGGCCGGCGTAGTCGAAGGTCACATTGTAGCGGCGCAGGCGGGGGCCGGGGCGGGTGTGGACGTAGGAGAGCTGGACCTCGTGCTTGAGCTGGTCGGCGGCGCGTTGGTAGCCGATGTCGTTGAGCTCAAAACCCGGGGAGCGCCAGTCGACGGAGGTGCGGTAGCGCCAGTTGCCATTGCTGCTCTTGCCGATGATGAATTCACCGCCGGTGCCCTGCAGGTCGGTGGCGTCGAAATCAACGTCGAGGTTTTCGGCGTCGGGGCGGGCGAAATTATGGACGAGCTTCGTCTGCAGGTCGGTGATGGCGGCCTTCGAGCCTTCCACGCGGCTGCCGATGAGGGTGAAGTCGACGTAGTAGGTGCGGTTGCCCCAGTAGTGGAGCAGGTCGATGCCGGCAGTGTAGCCGGATTCGGTCAGGAGGCCCGGCATGCCGTCCTTGAGGCTGCGCCGCGTGCCGGTGAGGATGCCGCCGAAGCGGGTGGCGCCCTCGTTGAGCGACTGCTCCATGCGGAGGACGGAGAAGCTCGTGGCGGGCTCGACGACGACGCGGGTCTCGGTCCCGTTGAAGGAAATGCGGGCGCGCTCCTCGTCGGTTTGCGCGAGCAGCAGGCCGACGGACAGGCCGCCGGGGGTTTTGCCGGTGACCTTGGCGGCGCCGAGGATGCGCGAGACGGCGGGCGCGTCGACAAAGCCGGGGCCGCTGGCCGTGAGCGAAGGCGCGCGGCCGATGCGGCGGGGATAGAAGACCTGGGTCACATCGCCAAAGCCGAAGTCGAGGATGCTCTTGCCCTCGAGGAAGAACGGACGCCGTTCCTCGAGCAGGGTCTCGAAGGTGTTGAGATTGATCTCCGAGGGATCCGCTTCGACCTGGCCGAAGTCCGGGTTGATGGTCAGATCGAGGGTGAAGTTGCTGGAGAGGCCGATCTTGGCGTCGAGTCCGCCCTCGATCACGGTGTCGGATCCGGTGCGGTAGGGATTGCCGGGGATCTCCTCGGTCGAGGCGTACTTGCCGGACAGATACGGGAGGATCTCGATGCGGCGGGAGCGCGGCAGGTTGCTGATGCCGCGGAGTTCGCCGAAGGAGTAGACATAGCCGCGGTTGTCCTCGGGGATGAGCTGCCAGTGGCTTTCCTCCTGGAGGTGATTGATGCGGCGCCAGCTGTGCAGGCCCCAGACCTGGTCCTTTTCCTTGCTGTAGCGGACCTGGCTGAGGGGGATGCGGTACTCGGCGACCCAGGCATCGGCCTCCTGGCCAACGCGGACGTCCCAGACGGCATTCCAGCTCTTGTCCTCGACATCGTTGAGACGGGCGAGATCGACCTTGGAGCCGCCGGAGGTGACATCGAACTGGAAGGCGGTGCGATAGTCGCGATAGCTGTCGAAGGCGATGCCGACCATGTCGCCGGTTTCCTCGTCGCGTTTGCCGCGCAGGCGGCGGAGCGAACGGATCTCGGGATCGTGGGCGCGGATGGCGACGTAGAGGTAGCGATCATCGTAGAGGATCTTGAGCGACGTCGGCTTGGAGGCCGCGCGGCCCTCATGGGGTTCGGCTTGGCTGAAGTCGCTGTCCCACGTGCCGAGCTGCCAGGCGGCATCATCGAGCTGGCCGTCGATGCGCGGGGCCGTCCCCTGCAGGCGCGTGGTGTGGTAGACCCGCCGCGTGAAGTCCTCGCGGCCCGGGCCGGCGCCGGCTTCCGGAGCGACTTCGGCGCCGAAAAGCGCCTGCGCGCCAAGACTGAGTAATGCAGGAACGAGAACGCCGGTGCGAGGACGGAGAAGCATGGAAGGCAATGGTTGGCAGCCAGATAGGAATCAGGCGCGGGCAGACGCAGGATTCAGGCCGGGGCAACCGTTCTCCGTAGGGCGACCAGCGAGTCGGATTGTGCACAATCTGGCAATCTCTTCTTCCGAGGGAGTTCCTCGTCATTGGCGTTCGCCTCCTTGGTCGGGTTTGGCGGGTACG
Organism: uncultured Opitutus sp.; assembly: GCA_964476965.1. Lineage (GTDB taxonomy): Bacteria > Verrucomicrobiota > Verrucomicrobiia > Opitutales > Opitutaceae > CAMAXB01. The sequence goes on from CAYZCV010000151.1 coordinate 6,068, forward strand.
CATCGGGCGCCCGAAGATGGCGCACCCGGAGCGAGCGGGTCACAGGGTGCGAACGCGAATCGCGTAGGCGGCAGCCGGATTCTCCGTCGTGAGGAGGCGCCATTCAGCCGGCGAGAATCCGGCGGCCGTGAACGCGGCGCGCCCCTCGCGCAGGAGCCAGTCGAGCGGGCGCGGACGGGCGCCCGGCGCCGGATGCAGATTACCGTCGTGCGAGAGCAGAACCCGGTGCAGAAGACCGGCCGCGCGGAGTTCGCGCAGGAGTTCGAGGCTGCGGGCGGCCGTCGCCGCGTTCCAGCCATCCACCGAGACCCAGGCGCCGCGCCGGGCGGCGGCAACCAGATCAGCCGCATCCGGCGCCTGGTGCGCATGGACCCAGACCCAGGCATCGGGCCGGACCCCTTCGGCCGCGAGCAGGTCGAGTTGTTCGGTCGCAGCCCCGCGATTGGCCCCGGTATGGACGGCAATGCTGAGGCCCGTGGCCCGGTGGGTTCGGGCGGCGGCGCGCAGGAGCAGGCGATCGGCCTCGCTCAGCGGGCCGGCGTTGACCCCGAGCTTGATGAAACCGGGCCGGATGCCCGTGCCCCCAATTCCCTCGGTGGCCTCGGCGTTCCAGCGCGCCGCGATGGCGTCAGGCGACAGCGAGAGGAGATCCGGCGGCAGGTAACGGCCATTGGCCGCACCGTAGTAGCCCGTGTTGGTGATGAGTTTTACGCCGGTCCGTTCGGAGATCTGCCGGAGCAGGCGCGGATCCCTGCCGAAGTAGGCCGCGGTTGCCTCCACCACGGCCCCCACTCCGGCCTCCCGCAGTGCGATCAGGGAGGGGCTCACGACCGTCATCACCGCCGCATCATCATACTGCGGCATTGCCGCCGGCTCGGCCCCGAAGGTCGACATGACGTGCTCATGGGCGAGGACCAGACCGAGATCCTCGATCGGGACAGGGCCGGTCACCGTCATCACGGCCAGCACAGCCGGTGTCGGCGCGGATTCCGCCGCGGCCGACCCTGCGCCCGAAGCCATTCCCACGAGAATTCCGGTGCCGATCCGCGCAATCGTCAAAACTTTCATGGTGGTGAGGGGAAACGGTGGCCACGACGGTCGTGACTGCAAGCCGAGCCCCGCGGGGGAAGAGACCCTGGGATGGGGACCGCGCAGTTTGTATTTGCGGCCGGACGCGGGACTGCAATCTTCCCGAACGAATGACCCCTCCCCTACCCCTGGGCGGTGCAGCGATTCCTCCGACACGGGCCGCGCCTGCTCGCGCCGCTGCGGCCGGCGGCCTCTTCGGCGGTGGCGTTTCGCGCAGGCTGTAGCCGTCAATCCTCACCGGCTCGTGATCACGAGCCCTCGACTGCCCACGATTTTCCGAATCCACCCCCCCTACATCATGATGTCCGCAAAAACTGAAGGTATATCACCGAACGCCAGCCGGCTCCTCTGGGCCGGATTCACCGCCATCCTCGCCGCCGGCATCGGCTTCGGCGTCCGAGGAGGCATTCTTGCCAACTGGGCGGCCGACTTCGGCTTCACCGGCGCCCAGCTCGGTGCCATTGGCGGGGCCGGGTTCACCGGCTTCTGCTTCGGTATCATCATCGGCGGCGTGGTCGTCGACAAGATCGGCTACGGCAAGCTGGTCCTCGCGGCCTTCCTCTTCCACGTGATGTCGGCCTTCATCACCTTTGCGGCCGGTCCCGGCCAGGCGCAGGAGACGGCCTACCAGTTCCTGTACTGGGGCACGTTCGTCTTCGCCCTCGCCAACGGCACGCTCGAGGCGGTCGCGAATCCGCTGGTCTCGACCCTCTTCCCGAAGAACCGCACGCACTACCTCAATATCCTGCACGCCTCCTGGCCCGCGGGTATGGTGGTCGGTGGCCTGATCGGCTGGACGCTCGGCGCGGCCGGGATGAGCTGGAAGGTGCAGCTGGGCCTCTTCCTGATCCCCACCCTCGCCTACGGCGTGATGTTCATGGGTCAGAGCTTCCCGAAGTCCGAGGCCGCGGAAAAGGGTCTCAAGGTCGGCGAGATGCTCCGCGAGGTCGGCATCCTCGGCTCGGCGGTCGCCTGCTACCTGCTCGTGCTCTTCTTCTCGAACGCGCTCGCCATGCCCGCCGCGGCCTCCTGGGGCATCGGCCTGGTGCTGCTCGCTGTCGTCGGCGTACTGACCAAGTTCTCCGTCGGGTCGCTCCTGCTCTTCGTGCTCTTCATCACCCACGCCCTGATCGGCGCGGTCGAGCTCGGGACGGACGGCTGGATCCAGAACATCACCGGCAACATCCTGACGCCGGAGCAGGGCAAGATCCTCTTCGTGTTCACCTCGATGCTGATGTTCGCCCTGCGCTTCT
>CAYZCV010000152.1:0-8276 GCA_964476965.1 uncultured Opitutus sp.
GCGCCGACCATGCCGTAGGCGGAACCATGCACCTGGCGCGGGTCCAGCGGGCCTTTGAGTTGATCGTAGTTCTCATCGATCACCTGCAGCTCGCACATCCCGACATAGGCGGTGTCGCCCTCGCCCGGGTAGCGAATAGCCAGGCCGTTGTTGCCGGCCGGCGGGAGCTTGAACTGCAGGCGAACCTGAAAGTCCGTCAGCAACTTGTCCCAGTAGAGCGTGCCGCCCTTGCCGGATTGCCAGGTGAGGGTGTCGTCCTGAATCGCCACCACCTCATGCGGGCCGCCCCAGCCGGTGAGGTCACGGCCATTGAAGATCTGCGCGAAGCCCTCGCCGCCGCGGCTCGCGAGCAGGCGGTTGGCCTCCTCGGTGCCGATCTCGCGGATGAACAGATTGCGCCAGCGGGTCTCGCCCCCGTGCGTCTGCAATGAGATCGGTCCCCGCGGCGGGACCGGGCGGCGCTGGGCCGAGGGTAGGGAACGGTCGTAGTAATTCTCGAGCAGCGCGTGGTCCACGACGAGCTGGTCGTTGAGCCACACGCTGACGCGGCTGCCGACCATGAGGACGCGGAAGCGGTTCCACTCGCCGACCGGACGGTCGGCGTGGACGAGGGGATCGCGGCCGGGCGAGGCCTTGTCATTGTTCCAAAGACCGCCCGAACCCCGGGCGCTGCCGTATCCGTTTGGATCAGGCTGGGCCGGATCCCAGATCTGGATCTGGGGCACGCCGCGCAGGTAGATGCCGGAATCGGTGCCCGCCGTGATCTTCCAATCGAGCAAGAGCTCAAAGTCGCCGTAGTCGCGCTCGGTGGTGGCGTAGCCGCCAAGGCCGTCGTTGAGAAGTTCGCCGCCGTCGACCGACCAATGCGGGCGTCCGTCCTTTACCTCCGTAAGGCTGGCGGTCCATTTGGCGATCAGCGCCGCCCGCTCGGCCGCGGGCAGTTCGAGGAGCTTGCGGTGATCGTAGGTGTCACCGCCGCGCCAGCCGGCGAGGTCGCGTCCATTGAACAGCGCGGTAAAGCCCGCAGGCTGCGCCGAGGCGGCGCGCGCAAACGAGAAAGCAAGAAGCAGAGCCAGTCCGAGGCGGGTGAGCATGGCTGCGATGGGGTCTTCAAGACGAAACACGAAGTGGGCTGAAGGGAAAGGAATTCTTTCCCCGGTCGATTTCCGGCTTGGCCTGAAACCGGGGAGGGCAATGCTCCGGCGACCCCGTGATCGCTCCGGCGGTCACCCAACCCTCAGTGCTGGCTCGTTCCTCCATGGTCTCCTCCTCCGCTTCGCCCCGCGGCCGTCTGTTCATCATGATGGTGCTAGAGTTTTTCATCTGGGGCGCGTGGTTGCCGCTCATCTTCGGCTATCTTCCGAGCCTCGGGTTCACGCCCGGCCAGCAGTCCCTCATCCTGAACGCCTTTCCGGTCGCCTCGATCGTGGGCATGTTCTTCAGCAATCGCTGGGCGGACCAGAAATTCGCGCCCGAGAAATTCCTCGCGTTCTCCCACCTCGTCGGCGGCCTCGCGATTCTCGGCTGCGGCTTCACCAAGGAGTTCACGCCCTTCTTCCTGCTCATGCTCGTGCACTGCCTGCTCTATGTGCCGACGATCTCGATCACGAATTCGATCGCGTTCGCCAACATGAAGAATCCCGAAAAGGAATTCGGGATCGTTCGCATGGGCGGTACGATCGGCTGGATCCTCGCGGCCTGGCCTTTCACCTTCATCTTCGTCAACTGGGCCGCAGTCGACGCCGCCAATCCCTCCGGTCTGGTCGACTGGCTCGGCACCGCCCTCGGCAATCCGCTGACCGGCGCCGCCGCCATGGCGGCCACCAAGTGGACCTTCATCGTCGCCGGCGTGGCCTCGCTGGCCCTCGCCGCCTTTAGCCTCGTGCTTCCGCGGTCCGCCCCGAAGCCGCCGGCGGCCGCCCAGACCGCGGATTCCGTCGCCTGGAAGGAGGCCTTCAAGCTCCTGCGTCATCCCTACCTGCTCGTGCTCTGGCTCGTCACGCTGGTCGACTCCTTTGTCCACAACTGCTACTTCAACTGGACCGGCGTCTTTCTTGGCACCGCCCGTGAGGCCGGCGGCGTGGGCATCGCCTCCAATTGGATCACGCCCGTGATGAGCCTCGGCCAGATCGCCGAGATCGCGACGATGTTCGTGCTCGGCGCGACGCTCAAGCGCTTCGGTTGGCGCACCACCATGATCGTCGGCATCCTCGGTCACGCGGCGCGCTTCGCGGTCTATGCGCTCGTGCCGGAAAGCGCCTCCATGATCATCGTGGTGCAGGTGCTGCACGGCATCTGTTACGCTTTCTTCTTCGCGACCGTCTACATCTTCGTCGACGCCCACTGCCCGAAGGACATCCGCTCCAGCGCGCAGGGTCTCTTTAATCTCCAGATTCTTGGGCTCGGCGCGCTGCTCGCCAATTCGATCTGCCCCTACCTGCTGCAGAACGTCTTCACCACCGGAAGCGTCGTTGACTTCAAGGGCCTGTTCCTTGTTCCGTTCGCCGTCGCTTCGATCGCCGCTGTCGCCCTCGCGTTCGCCTTCCGGCCCCCGACCGCCGGACCGGGTGGGGTGGCTGCCGCCGGTTCTGCGCCTCACTGATCGACCCGTACAGGAGCCTCATCCGATCCACCGATCATGGCCAAAAAAATTCGCGTCCTCGTCGCCGGCTGCGGCCACATGGGAACGTCCCACGCCCGCGCCTACCACCAGATGGCCGAGGCCTTCGAGATCGTCGGACTGGTCAGCCGCGGCGCCGATTCCCGCCAGCGGCTCAATGCCGAGTTCGGCGGACGCTACGCCGAGTTTGCCGACTACGCCGCGGCCCTCGCCCAGACGCGTCCGGATGCGGTCTGCATCAGCACGTATTCAGAAACCCATGCGGACTACGCCTGCGCGGCGATGGAGGCCGGCGCCCACGTCTTTCTCGAGAAGCCCGTCGCCGACACGCTGGCCGACTGCGAGCGCGTCGTCGCCACGGCCCGGCGGCTCGGCCGCAAGCTGGTCGTCGGCTACATCCTGCAGGTTCATCCGTCCTGGCAGAAATTCACCGAGCTGGCGCGGACGCTCGGGAAACCGCTCGTCATGCGGATGAACCTCAACCAGCAGAGCGCGGGCGCGCAGTGGGCGACGCATCGGAACCTCCTGCGCACCACCTCGCCGATTGTCGACTGCGGGGTCCACTACGTCGATGTGATGTGCCGCATGACCGGCTCGCGTCCGGTCCGGGTCAATGGCATTGGTGCCCGGCTCTCCGACGACATCGCCCCGGGGCAGGTTAATTATGGCCATCTGCAGGTCATCTTCGCCGATGGCTCGGTCGGTTGGTATGAGGCCGGCTGGGGTCCGATGATAAGTGAAACCGCGTTTTTCGTGAAGGACGTGATCGGCCCGCGGGGCTGCGTGAGCATCGTCGCGCGGTCCGCCGGCGCCGCCGGTAAGTCCTCCGATGTCGACTCCCACACGCGCACGGAGTCACTCAAGTTGCACCACGCCGCGGTCGGCCCTGACGGGGCCTTCGCCCGCAAGGACGAGGTGATGGATGTCAACGACGAGCCCGGGCACGACGAGCTCTGCCGCCGCGAGCAGGCCATTTTCCTTCGCGCCATCCGCGAGGATGAGGACCTCTCGGCGCATTGGCAGGCGGCGATCGACAGCCTGCGCATCGTGCTCGCGGCCGACCAATCCTTCCGCGAAGGCCGGACGATCACCCTGTAGTCGGCTGAGTCCGGCCTCCTCATACCCATGAAGCTCCTGCGCCTCCTCCTCCTGATCATGACCGTTGTCACCGCCGGGGCCGAGCCGATCACGGTGATGAGCTACAATATTCGCTACGACACGGCGTCCGATGGCGTGAACCAGTGGTCCAATCGGAAGGACCGGGTGGCGGCGCTGATCCGCCGCAACCGTCCCGATCTGGTCGGCCTGCAGGAGGCGCTGCGCACGCAACTGGATGATCTGGTCGCGCGACTGCCCGACTACGAGGTGTACGGCGTGGGACGCGACGACGGCAAGACGAAGGGTGAGTACTCGGCCATCCTGGTCCGGCGCACGCGCTTTGCCGTTCGGGCCACCGACACCTTTTGGCTGTCGGAGACGCCCACCGTGGCGGGGAGCAAGGGCTGGGACGCCCTGTTGCCTCGCGTTGCCACCTGGGTCCGCCTGAGTGATCGCACGACCGGGCGGGAGTTCCTCCTGCTGAACACGCACTTTGACCACCGCGGGGTTCAGGCGCGCATCCAGAGTGCCGCCGCGATCAAGGCGCACCTGACCGCCGTCCACGCCGCCGCGCCGCTGCCGATCATCATGACGGGCGATTTGAATGTGGAACCCACCAGTGAGGCGTTTGCGACCCTGACTGCGGGTGGTTTTCTGCGCGACGCGCGCCCGCCGGGTTACACGCAGCCGACTTCCCTCGGTTTCGAAGCGAGCAGCCCACGCGTCTCCATCATCGACTACATCCTGCACAACGCCGGGTTCACGCCCGGCGCTTTCAGCGTCATTACCGACCACGATGGCCGGTACTTTCCCTCCGATCACCTCCCGGTGTTGGCCCGGATGGAATTCGCCCCCGCGCCTTGAACGGGGTCGTGCGGCGAATCCGGGGGTGGGTTTTGTCGGCTCAACGTAACCACTGGTTCGGGGGATCGTCATGTGGATGCCGTCCTGTCATGTCCTTTTCCCTCGCTCGACTTCGCCCGGGTAGCTGGCTCCCGCTGCTGGCTCTTCTTTTCGCCGCTGGCCGGTCCGTCGCCGGCCCGGCGTCATCGCCGGGTGACGAACTGCATGTTTTCCACCATGAGAACGTGCTGGGAACCGCCCTTGAGCTGAGGATTGGCGCGGCCTCCGCCGCGGATGCCCGCCTCGCCGAGGAGGCGGTTCTGGCCGAGATCGATCGGCTCGCCGTCATTTTCAGCACCTACGATGAGACGAGCGAGTTCAGCCGGTGGCAGCGCACCCACGGCGAGCCCGTTAAACTTTCGGCCGAACTTCGGGAGGTCATGCAAATGGCCGACACCTGGCGCCAGCGCACGGGCGGGGCCTTCAATCCCGGGGCGGCGGTCTTTACCTCGCTCTGGCGGGAGGCGGCCCTGCGCGACGAGGAGCCGGCCGCGGCCGATCTCGGTGCGGCGGCCGCGCTGATTGCTCGCCCGGCTTGGAGCCTCGACCCGGTGGCGGGCACGGCGACGCGACTGGCCACGTACCCGCTCACCCTTGATGCGATTGCCAAGGGCTACATCGTCGAACGCGCCGGCCAGGCCGCCCGGGCCGCCGTGCCTTCAGTCGATCGGCTGGTGGTCAATATCGGCGGCGACCTGCGCGTCTGGGGCCGGGAACCGTTTCCCATCGCCATCGCGGATCCCGCCCATGCGGTCGACAACGCACCGCCGATCGAGACCATCGCGCTCCGGGACGCGGCCCTCGCAACCAGCGGCGGTTACCGTCGCGGTTTCCTGATTCAGGGCCGCAGCTATTCCCACCTGTTTGATGCGCGCACCGGCCGGCCGGTCGAGCACGTGGCCAGTTCGTCCGTGCTCGCGCGGGACGCGGCCGAGGCCGATGCCCTGGCGACCGCCTTCAGCATCCTCGACCCGGAGGAAAGCGCCCAACTCGCCGCGGCGACCCCGGGCGTTGGCTTTCTCCTCGTCTCCGGCGCGGGCGCGCCGATGCGCAGCCCTCGCTGGCCCGGGACCGCGGGCACAGCGATGGCGATGATGGCTGCACCGCCTGCGGACAGCGCGGCCGCGGCCTGGGGCCGTACGCACGAGCTGGTGGTCACGTTTGAGATCAATTCACCCGCCACCTCGCGCCGCTACGCCCGGCCCTACGTCGCCATCTGGGTGGAGGACGCGGAGGGCCGCGCGGTGCGCACCCTTCTGGTCTGGTACGACCGTCCCCGCTGGCTGCCCGACCTGCGCCGCTGGAATCGGGCGGACAGTCTCCGGGCGCGCAGCGATCCCACTGACGTGCTCGCCACCATCTCCGATGCGACGCGCTCACCCGGCGCCTACTTCCTGGGCTGGGACGGGCTGGACGATCGCAAGGTCTCGGTCCCGGCCGGCACCTACAAGCTCATGATTGAGGCCGTACGCGAACATGGCACCTACCAGATCATGCAGCAGGAAATCACCGTGGGCGGCGACGAGTTCACCGTGAAGATCCCGGGCAACGAAGAGATCAAATCAGCCACCCTTGAGTACCGACGACGCGACCAAGCCCGCTGAGGCGACGCACCGGCGCCGGATCGGCCCGAGCCTGTTTCGCTGGCTGCATATCTACGTCTCGATGGCGGGCCTGGCCGCGACGCTGTTCTTCAGCGTGACCGGCCTCACGCTGAATCATCCCGACTGGATGTTCGGCTCGGCTCGCAGCGAGCAGACCTATTCCGGCCAGTTGGACCCCGCTTGGTTCCGCGCCGGTGCGGCCGAGGCGGACGTAGCCAAGCTGGAGATTGTCGAGGCGCTCCGGGCCGCCCATGGCGTGCGCGGGGCCGTGGAGGAATTTCGGGTCGACCCGACGGAGCTGGTGGTCGGCTTCAAGGGCCCGGGTTCGTCCGCCGATTTCTTCATCGACCGCCGCAGCGGTCGTTACGAGGCGGAGGCGGCCTACGAGGGGCTGGTCGCCGTCATGAACGACCTGCACAAGGGCCGGCACACGGGCCCGGTGTGGGCGTGGATCATTGATGTGTCCGCCGTGATCCTGGTGGTCGTTTCCCTGACCGGACTCGGCCTGCTCTTCTACATCCGCCGTCGCCGTTTCCGTGGCATGGTGGTCGCGCTGGCCGGCTGCGTGGTGCTGGCCCTGGTCTACCGGCTGCTGGTCAGCTGACGATCGGGCCGTGAGAATCGCGTTGCGGCGCCCCGGACGGCCCGAAAGGGTCGCGCGATGCCATTGCACGAAATCAAGGTGGAGGTCAGCCCCGAGGCGGTCGATGCGATCGACGATGTCCTGCTCGAACTCGGGGTCGACGGCTGGTCGCTGCTGCAGGATGTGATCATCTCGCGCGCGTGGATCGTCGGGATTTTCGCCGACGCGGCCGAGGCCGAAGCCCGCTGGGCGGAACTGCAGCCATTGCTCGGACTGCCGAATCCGGGACGGGCGGAAGTTCGGGCGCTGGCCGACCAGGACTGGCGCGACAGCTACAAGGCCCACTTCAAGGCTTGGCGCTCCGGTCGGCTGCACTGGGTGCCGATCTGGGAGCGCGAGACCTACCCGCTGCCCGCGGGCGAGGTGGCGATCTGGCTCGATCCGGGCCTCGCCTTTGGTACGGGCAATCACGAGACCACGCGCCTCTGCTGTGAGCGACTCTCCGAAATTGCGGAATGCGGAGTGCCGATTGCGGAACGGTCGGTGATCGATGCCGGCTGTGGTTCGGGCATCCTTGCACTTTCGGCCGTGCGCCTCGGTTTTGGCCGGGTCGCCGCGTTCGACAATGACCCGGAGGCGGTGCGGGTTAGCGTGGAGAATGGCGAACTCAATGGTCTGGCGAATCGCGTCGAGTTTTATGTGGGTGATCTGATCTCCGGGCTGGCGGGCCGGTCGGCCGACGTGGTGCTCGCGAACATTCAGGCGGACGTCCTGATGCGCTTTGCGCGGGAACTGCTTGCCGCGGTCGCCCCGGGGGGCTGGCTCGTGCTGAGCGGGATCCTCGCCCGCGAGCAGGAGCAGGTCCGCGCCGCCTTTGCGGCGGCAGCCCCGGGCTGGTCCATCGATGGCCGGGTGATGGGAGAATGGAGTGACTTGCAATTGGTCCGGCCGCCCGGCAAGTAAGGGGCATCATGGAATCCGGTGATGCCTTCCTGACGTTCTTCAAGCTGGGCGTTGAGCATATCATCACCGGCTATGACCATCTGCTCTTTCTGGCCGCGCTGCTGATCGTCAGCCGCCGGTGGCAGGACATCGTGGCCGTGGTGACGAGTTTCACCGTGGCGCATTCGATCACGCTGGCTCTCGCCTCGCTCGATATTGTGAGCCTGCCCGGATCCATCGTCGAACCGCTCATCGCCGCGTCGATCGTTTGGGTGGGCATCGAGAACATCTGGCGGCGCGGCGAGCCGAAGGCGCGCTGGATGGCCGTCTTTGCCTTTGGCCTGCTGCACGGCTTCGGCTTCGCGGGTGTCCTGCGCGACCTCGGGCTCGGCAGCGACGGTCAGGGCCTCATCCTCCCCCTCTTCAGTTTCAACCTCGGCGTCGAAGTCGGCCAGATCGCCCTGGTTGCGCTGGCGCTGCCCGTCCTGCACTGGGCGCGCAAGTCGCCGCAGTACGACCGCCGGGC
>CAYZCV010000153.1:0-8190 GCA_964476965.1 uncultured Opitutus sp.
GCAGGTGGCCGCCCTCGAAGCCGCCAAACAATGCGGCAATCCCTGGCTGCCGGAAATCCTCCCCGTCCAATCCGCCTCCGCCTTCATCGCCTCCGCCCTGGGCTATGATCTGAAACTCATCGCCAGCCTTCATACTGGCGCGCAAGCCCTGAAGCCCGTCCTCGCCGCCTACACGGCCTCGCAGGGCCATCGACCTAGGAAGGTCGTCTGGTTGGTCGGGCCGGAAGGTGACTTCACGCCGGCGGAAATGAACCTCGCCACCTCCGCGGGCTTCCTCCCGATCACCCTCGGTCCGCAGGTCCTTCGCTGCGAGACGGCGGCCATCTACGCGCTCAGCGTCCTCAGCCACGAGCTCCAAGGCTGAGCCGGGCGCCCGCGACCGGCCCGCCCCACCCGCTCACCACACCAGCAGGCCACCAGCGAAGGTCAGGCCGGCTCCCACGCTGCAGAAGACGATCTTGTCGCCCGGCTGGAAGATGCCTTCCTCCACCGCCCAGCCGAGCGCCATCGAGACGCTCGCACCCGACGTGTTCCCGTACTTGGCGATGGTCACGACGAACTTGTCGTAAGGAATCCCCACCCGCTTGCCGACCGCGCGCAGGATACGCTCATTGGCTTGGTGCGGCACAATCCAGTCGACGTCCGCCGCCGTGAGGTTGTGGCGCGCGAGCGTGGCCTCGATCTGGTCGGCAAATCCGATCACGGCACTCTTGAAGACCGCTGTACCGTTCATCCGCAGGTAGAAGTCGTCGCGGTCGTGGCCCTCGGGATGCGGCACCGGCTGACGCGCGCCACCGCCCCGACGCTCGATCGCATCAAACTGGTTGGCGTCACTCGACAGCCCCATCCGATGCAAGCGGTGGCCACCGGACGCACCCGTGAGAATCGCCGCACCCGCCCCGTCGCCAAAAAGAAACGCCGTCTCGTGATCCTTGGGATTGGTGATGCGCGAAAGCAACTCGGCCGTGACCACCACCAGATTCTTTGCCGTGCCGCCCCGGATGAAGCAGCGCCCGACTTCCAAGGCGTAGAGCCAGCCCGAACAAGCCGCATTCAAATCAAAGGCCAGCGCGTGCGGAATCCCCAGCCGGCGCGCGAGGGCACAGGCCATGGAGGGAATGGGCTGATCGGGAATGACCGTCGCCATGATCAGGCCGTCAATCTGCTCGATCTTCATACCCGCCTGCACGAGCGCATGCTCAACCGCGACCGCCGCGAGGTCCGTCGCTGTCTCGGATTCCCCGGCATAGCGACGCTCCTTGATCCCCGTCAACTTGAGCATCTCCTCCTCGGTGCGTCCCGGGAATGCCTTCAGGATATCGCTGGTGGGTCGGATGTTCTTCGGGACCGCGTAGCCGACACCGGCGATGCAGACGGTGCCGTCATCGCTCACCGAAACCGCGCCCGCCGCCGGGCTCACGGCTGCCGTCACCGCGCCCGCTGAAAGACTGGCCAGGTAGCGGACGACGTCATCACCCGACACGCGACCGCCCGGCCCGGTGGCCTCGATGGCAGTAACCCCCGCGGGGTCGATACCCGCATCCTGCAAAAGCTTGATCGCCCGCGGAGTCCACTGGGGACCGCCTGCGGGTTTGGCGGCGGCGGGAGCCGCGGCCCGGGGTGGCGGCGCCGCCACGGGGACGGGCGCGACGACGGGTGCCGGCTTCGGGGTTGGTGGGGTCTTCGAGCCTCCACCCAAGGCGGCCCCATCGCTCAGCAAATGGCGCTGGGAGCCATCCGAAGTCTCCATCCGGACGAACGGTGCTCCGGATTCGACAATATCCCCTGCGCGGCAGGCAAAGCTCTCGATCACCCCATCGCACGGGGCCTCAAACTCGAACACCGACTTATCGCTCTCCAACTCGGCAATCTTGTCGCCCTTGGCTACCCGGGCGCCGTTTTGCACCTTGATGTCGATGACCGTGAGCTCGCTCACGGTGGCTCCCATGGAGGGAACCGGGACGTCGATCAGGAAAGTGTCCATGTCGGTTTTGATGGCAAAAGTGAGACAGGCGCGCCGACGCGGTCAATGGTCCGCATGGCAAATCAATGGCCGCGCCGCGGCCCCCGTGTTCAGGCCCGCGCGGCCCGCCACACGCCGATGCAGCGGGCGAGCAAGGCATCCAAGTCCGCCAACGGCACCATGTTGGGTCCGTCCGAGATCGCCTGATCGGGGTTGGGATGCGTTTCGATGAACAAGCCGTCGGCCCCTGCACCCAAGGCCGCCAGCGCCAGGGGCGGGACAAATTCACGCTGCCCGCCACTCTTGCCGCCCGCCGCACCCGGCAGCTGCACGCTGTGGGTGGCGTCAAACACCGTGGGAAAACCGTTGGCGCGCATGATCGCAAATGAACGCATGTCCACCACCAGGTTCTGGTAGCCGAAGGTCGTGCCCCGCTCCGTCTGCCAGATCTCCGCGGCGGCGCCCTGCTTCAGCTTGCCCGTCACGTGAACCATCTCCTGAGGCGAGAGGAACTGCCCTTTCTTCACATTGACCACACGGCCCGTCGCCGCCGCAGCGAGCAGCAGGTCCGTCTGTCGGCAGAGGAAGGCGGGAATCTGCAGCACATCACACACCGCCGCCACCGGCGCGACCTGGGAGAGATCGTGGATATCCGTTAGGACGGGAAAGCCATACTCACGCTTGATCAGGCCCAGCAGGCGCAGGCCTTCCTCGAGGCCCGTCCCTCGCCCGCCGGCGAGCGATGTCCGGTTGGCCTTGTCAAAGGAGCCCTTGAAAATGATCCGCAGTTCCGGCCGCGCGCGCTGGATCTGCACCAACCGGTCCGCGACCGCCCGGCACACCGCCTCACTCTCGAGTGAGCACGGACCGGCGATCAGAAGCAGCTTGGCAGGATCGTGGAGAGCCATGGCGTCGGGCGCAGACAGGCCGAACCGGTCACTTTTTCCGGGCCTTGGCGCGACCCTTGCCCGCGCGCTTGAGCTTCAACGTGGCGCCGATGAAGGCCGCGAAGAGCGGATGCGCGTGATTGGGCTTCGACTGGAACTCCGGATGAAACTGCACGGCGAGGAACCACGGGTGGTTCTTGAGCTCGATGATCTCGACGAGGTTCCGGCGCGGATTGATGCCACTCACCACCAGGCCGGCACGCTGCAGCGCGCCGACGTAGGCATTGTTGACCTCGAAGCGGTGACGGTGGCGCTCGCGGACGCTGGCGGCACCGTACGCCTTCGCGGCGAGCGTGCCGGAGGTCAGCGCACACTCGTAGCTGCCGAGGCGCATGGTCGCGCCCTTATCGATGATCTTCTTCTGCTCCTCCATCATGTTGATGATGGGGTTGGCGGTATCCGGCGCGAACTCGGTGCTGTTGGCGTCCTTCAGCTTGAGGACATTGCGGGCAAATTCGATGACCGCGATCTGCAGGCCAAGGCAGAGGCCGTAATAGGGAATCTTCTTTTCCCGCGCATAGCGCGCTGCGGCGATCTTGCCCTCGGTCCCGCGATCCCCGAAACCGCCCGGCACCAGGATGCCGTCGAGCCCCTTGAGGAGGTTGAGGCCGTTCTTCTTCTCGAGATCCTCCGCATCGATGCGGCGGATCGTCACCTTGCAGTTGTTCGCGATGCCGGCGTGAGTGATCGACTCGTAGACCGATTTGTACGCGTCCTGCAGTTCGATGTACTTGCCGACCACGCCAATGGTCACCTCATGCGCCGGGTTTTTCACGCGGCGAACAATCTCGTGCCAGATGTTCTTGGCCGGATACGGGTTCTTCAGCCCGAAAAGGTCGATCACCAGCTGGTCCATGCCCTCTTTCTGCAGGGCAAGCGGAAGTTCGTAGATCGACGCGACGTCGCTGCACTCAATGACGGCCTTCACCGGCACATTGCAGAACATCGAAATCTTGTCCCGGAGGCCGTGGTCGAGCGGGTGGTCGCAGCGGCAGACCAGAATGTCCGGCTGGATACCGATCTCGCGCAGCTTGGCGACAGACTGCTGCGTGGGCTTGGTCTTGAGTTCGCCCGCCGCCTGGAGGTAAGGGACGAGCGTAACGTGAATAAAGATCGCGTCATGCGGTCCGACCTCCAGCGCGAACTGGCGCATGGCCTCGAGAAAGGGGAGGCCTTCGATGTCCCCGGTCGTGCCGCCAATTTCCGTGATCAGAACGTCGACATCCTTCGCCGACTGATAAATGCGCTCCTTGATCTCGTTCGTGACGTGCGGAATCACTTGCACGGTCTTGCCGAGGTACACACCCCGACGCTCCTTCTGAATCACGCTCTCGTACACCTGACCGGAACTCAGGCTATTCAGGCGCGACAGCTTGCCGCTGGTGAAGCGCTCGTAGTGACCCAAGTCCAGGTCGGTCTCCGCGCCGTCCTCGAGGACGTAAACCTCGCCATGCTGAAACGGGCTCATGGTGCCCGGGTCGACGTTCAGGTAAGGATCGAATTTCTGGATTCGCACCTTGAGGCCACGCAGCTCCAGCAGGGCGCCCAACGCCGCTGCGGTCAGGCCTTTGCCCAACGACGAAACCACGCCTCCGGTCACGAAAATATACTTCATCGGACTCGGGTATGGAGGGACCCAAAAGCGAGACAAGAAAAAGGTAGCCGGGAACCGCGGTTCACTCGAGCCACCAAAGCACGATCCCCGTGAGGGCCACCGCCGTAAGGAGCGCGGCGGCAACGTAGAGGGTCAGTTTGAGCAATTTGACCCCAACCCAGACGACCACGACCACCAGCGTCGATAGGATCAGGGCCACCAGCCAGCGCGGGTAGGTCGCAAGTTCCTGGGAAAGGCGGTCGATCGTTTCCACCGCCCGAGCAAAGCCGTTGCGTGCCGCAGGCCAAGCAATTCCCCCTTGCCGGCCGGCGGCGGTCCACCCCACCATGGCCCCTCGTGCAATCAAAACCCCAAGTTCTGGCCTGGCTGACCTGCGACGGCGTTCATGTGGACCCCGCCACCGGCAAACACACCCTCTTGGGCATCTTTGCAGCGATCCGCGGACGCCAGTTTCCCGTCGTGCACCCTTACATGGTGTGGTTCCTGACCCTGTCCGACGTCCCGACGGGCAAGCACAAGGTCAAGATTTCCATGGGCACGGACCACGCGTCAATGACACCGCTGATCGACCAGCCCTTCGAATCCCAGAATCCCCTGCAGCGGATCAATCTCATCAACGAGATCCGCAACCTCTCCTTTCCCAAGCCCGGCGACTATTCCTTGGTGATCGAGGTCGATGACGAGCCCCTGCTCGCCACCAGTCTCAACGTTGCCAGCTGATTTTTCTCCATGTCCTCATCCTCCGCACACCCGTTCGAACTCGTTGGCATCGGCTCGCCGATCATGGATCTGCTCGCTCCGGTCCACGACGGGTTTCTCAGCCATGTTCCCGGCGAAAAGGGCGGCATGGTGCTCGTCGACAGCGACGAGATGCACCAGATCCTCCAGAAGCTGGAGCGCGCTCCGGATCACTCGACCGGGGGCTCCGCGGCCAATGTCACCTTCAACGCCACGCGGCTCGGCCTGCGCACCACCTTCCTTGGCAAGCTGGGCAATGACGAGTTCGCCCGCCGCTATCGGGAACAGTTTGCCGCAGTTGGCGTCGACGCCTCGCGCTTCAAGCACGGCGACAAACCCAACGCGCGCTGCCTGGCCCTCGTCACTCCGGACGCACAACGCACGATGCGCACCGATCTCGGCGCGGCGATGACGCTGGCGCCGCACGAACTCAGCGCGGCGGATTTCGCCGGCTGCCGCCACGCCCACATCGAGGGCTATCTGGTGTTCAACCAGGCGCTGGCGGATGCCGCGCTGGCCGGCGCACGGGCGGCGGGTTGCAGCGTGAGCCTCGACCTGTCGTCCTTCGAAGTCGTCGGCGCCTCGCGCGACTGGCTCTTTTCCCAGTTCAAGCGCGGGATCGACATCGTGTTCGCCAACGAGGACGAGATCCGCGCGCTCTTCCCCGGAAGCAAGGTGGGCTACGAGGCCCTCGCCCAGGAACTCGCCCGTCACGGCGTCACCGCCGCGGTCAAGGTCGGCAAGGACGGCGCGTGGATTGCACAGGACAAGGAACTCTACCGCATCGAGCCGCTGCACATCCCCAATGTCGTGGACACAAACGGCGCCGGCGACGCCTGGGCCTCCGGTTTCCTCTACGGCTATCTCCGCGGCTGGCCGCTGCCGGCCGCCGGCCGACTCGCCTCCCACATGGGCGGCGAAACCGTCCGCCACATGGGCCCGATTATTCCGGCCAGCCATTGGTCCGATGTTCACCATCGGGCGCTTGGTCTCGCGCCGGTCTAACGATCCGGGGCAGCTGCTCCGAGTCAGGAAAGAGCGCTGCATCAATTGATTAGATAATAGAAAACAAATGTTCTTGCGCATCAACTCTGCATGACAGAGTACTCTGCGATGAACTCATCGATCAGCCAGGAAGAGGCGGCCCGGGCGCTTGCCTCGATCGAAGGCTCCCAATTAGCGATCCGGTCATCGCTGCGGGCCCGGCGCGGGCATCTGCATCTCTGGCTTTGGGGCGGAATCTGGGTCGTGATGGCTTTAATGGCGGAAATCGGCGGCGAGACCACGGCGCGCTTATTTCCGCTGCTCGCCGCGGCCGGTGCGATCGGATCTTTCCTAGTCGGCCGGGCCCAGAATCAGGCGATCCGCATCCCGCTCGATCGCCGCTTTCTGTGGGCCATGAGCGCCACGATCCTGTTCGGCCCAACATGGATCATGACCACCAACGGCTTCACCGGGCCCAAGGCGGTTTTTGCCTTCTGCGGTCTGCTTGTGGCCCAAATCTACGTGATCGCTGGCATCTGGTTCGACACCTACCTGCTCTGGCTGGGGCTTGTGATCGCCGCCGCCATGCTCATCGGGCTGCTTGTGATCCCGACCTTTTTCTGGATCTGGGTCGCAGTCGCCGGCGGGGGTACGCTCATCGGAACCGGGGTCTACGTCCGCTACTTTATGCGCTGAGCCCGCCGATGGACGCCTTCGATCCGATCATCCATCAACCGGCCCGACTCCAGATCATGGCCGCGCTCTGCCACCTGGACGGCAGCGGCCAGGTCGACTTCGCCTTTCTCAAAACGCGGCTGGGGCTGACGGACGGCAATCTCGGGGCCCATCTGCTCACGCTCGAGCAGACCGGCTACATCCACGTCGAGAAGACCTTCGTCGCACGCCGACCAAAGACGTATGTCGCCGCGACTCCGCTCGGTCGCACGGCGTTCGCCAGCCATGTCGCCGCGCTACAGGCCATCCTGCGTCCCGGCACCGCGTCACCGACCGATTCTCCATAACCGTATCCCGTTAGACCGGTTCATCAGGTTTCTCCTTCCTCCTCCCGCTTTCCATGCTCTCCCTCCGCTCCGTCACGAAACGCTACGACGCGCTCACCGCTCTCAACGAGGTATCCCTCGACATCGCCGCCGGCGAATTCTTCGGTCTGCTCGGGCCCAATGGCGCGGGAAAATCCACCCTGATGTCACTCGTCGCGGGCCTACGCGCGCCCGATGGCGGCACGGTCCTCGTCTCAGGCGCGGAGGTCTCCGCCCGCGACGCCTCGAGCCGCCGCAGGCTCGGCCTCGTGCCGCAGCACATCGCCCTGTACCCGGAACTGAGCGCCGATCAGAACCTCCGCATTTTCGGCGAAATCTACGGACTCGGGGGCGCTGCGTTGCGGGCACGGATCGATGAGTGTCTGGAGGCGGTCCAACTCGCCGATCGTCGGCGCGATCCGGTCAAAACATTTTCCGGCGGCATGCAGCGGCGACTCAATCTTGTGGCCGCCCTGCTCCACCGACCCACCCTCCTCCTCTGCGACGAGCCGACTGTCGGCGTCGATCCGCAGTCACGCAACGCGATCTTTGATTTTCTCGAGAAGCTCAACCGCGAGGGTCTCACCATCATCTACTCCACTCACTACATGGAAGAGGCGACGCGCCTTTGTTCACGGATCGGGGTCATTGACCATGGACGGATCCTCGCCCTGGGCACCCTGGAGGACCTGCTCACCCAACTGCCCTTCGAGGAAGAGATCCGCTTCCCGGCAACCGCCGAGACCGCGCCGCTGGCCGCCGAGCTTTCACGCGAAGGCGAGTTGACCACCACCGAAAGCGGCCACCGCTTTCGTCCGCCGGCAGGCTATCGTCTCAGCGCGTTCTTCGCGCAGACCGAGCGCCACGGCCTGCCCGCCCGTCTGTTCGCCAGCCAGCGACCGA
>CAYZCV010000154.1:0-8157 GCA_964476965.1 uncultured Opitutus sp.
CGTTTCTTCTGCCGGAAAGTCGGCACCAGAACCGCGCCATTGATGATCAGGAAATTCGCGTAGCTCGCGGGCACCTGCTGGCCCTGAAAGGCGAAGGGCTTCGGCATCGGCAGCTCAACCACGCTGAACTTCTTGCCCTGCGGCGTCCGGAAGCCCTTCAGGCGCTCAAGGTTCTCGGCCAGAAGTTTGTGGTTCGGATCGCGGCGGTTGGACTCCACGCAGGTGATGAAACCGTCCGCCTTGTAGAAACGCGTGATGTCATCGATGTGGCCATCGGTATCATCGCCGACGATCCCCTCGCCCACCCACAGCACGGTCTTCACGCCGAGGAAGTCGCGGAGGTTCTGCTCGATCTGCTCCCGCGTCAGGTGCGGGTTGCGGTTCTTGTTCAGGAGGCACTGCTCGCTCGTCAGCAGCAGGCCACCACCATTGACCTCAATCGAGCCGCCCTCGAGGACCATGTCGTTTTCAAACCGGCGCAGCTTGAGCTTCTTCGCGACCAACGGCGGGATGGTGTTGTCGAGATCGTAGGGCGGGTACTTCCCGCCCCAGGCCGTGTGCACCCAGTCGGTGACCGCAATCTCGCGGGTCTGGTCGTTGCGGACAAAGATGGGACCGTGATCCCGGCACCATGCATCATTGGTCGGATGATCGTAGAACGTGACCTTGGTCATGTCCGCGCCGGCCTTCGCGCACAGGCGCTTCGCCCGGGGCTGGAGCGCGGCCGCGCAGTTGATGCGGACCTCCTCAAAGCGGCTGATCTGCGTCACGATCCCGGCGAACACGTACGGGATCGGGCGGAACTGCCCGGGCCAGGAGGCGCGCTTGTGCGGCCAGGAAAGCCAGATGGCGGTCTGCGGTTCCCACTCGGCCGGCATGCGAAAGCCGAGCTGGGCGGGGGTCTGGACGGAGGCGGATTTGCTCACGGATGGGGAAGCGAAACGCCGTGCGCCGCCGCCAGCGCGGCGCCAATCGCCGCGGCACCCGCCACGAAGCGGCGGCCCGTCGGCGCGTGCAGCTTGGCCGTGATGCCCGCCGGAGGCTCGCCGGCAAACACAAGCACCGGGCAGCCCTGGTTCTCGACGCCGATCAGATCGATGATCGGCGTACGCGGACGGGGAAAATCCAGGTAGGCAATCTCGAGCCGGCTCCGCAAAAACGGAAACCAGGAGAGTGTTCCTTCGATCTGGGAGCACTCCGGGCAGTAAAAAGCACCCGGGCCCGCCTTCGCATCCGCGAATAGCGGCGTGAGGAGAAAAAGCTGGTCGCGCGCGGCCA
Source organism: uncultured Opitutus sp. (assembly GCA_964476965.1). GTDB lineage: Bacteria > Verrucomicrobiota > Verrucomicrobiia > Opitutales > Opitutaceae > CAMAXB01. Next base: position 1,279 of record CAYZCV010000154.1, read on the forward strand.
TGTCAGTCGATGAAGCGCTTGGTCAGGTCGCCGTAGGCATCGATGCGGCGGTCGCGCAGGAACGGCCAGTGCGTCCGCGTCACGTCCACCTTCCCGAGTTCGATCGGGACGATCATGACCTCTTCCTTGTCCACGCTGGCCTTGGCGATGATCTGGCCGCTGGTGCCCGCGACGAAGCTCTGGCCCCAGAACTCAAGGCCGTCGCCGCCGATGGGCTGCTCCAGCCCGATGCGATTGATCGCTGCGACGTAGCAACCGTTGGCCACCGCGTGGCTGCGCTGGATCGTCTCCCACGCCCCGTGTTGGTTGACCCCATACTCGGCCTTCTCCTTCGGATGCCAACCGATCGCCGTGGGATAAAAGAGAATCTCGGCGCCCTGCATGGCGGTAAGCCGCGCGCCTTCCGGGTACCATTGATCCCAGCAGATCAGCACGCCGATCTTGCCGAACTTCGTCTCCCAGGCGCGGAAGCCCGTGTCGCCCGGCGTGAAGTAGAATTTCTCGTAGAAGAGCGGATCATCCGGGATGTGCATCTTCCGGTAGATGCCGAGCAGCGATCCGTCAGTATCGATGATGACTGCCGTGTTGTGGTAAAGACCCGACGCCCGCTTCTCGAACAACGACGCCACGATCACGACGCCATGTTTCTTCGCCAGCTTCTGGAAAGCCGCGGTGCTCGGGCCGGGAATCGGCTCAGCGAGATCGAAATAGGCGTGGTCTTCAGCCTGGCAGAAGTACTGCGAGCGGAAGAGTTCCTGCGTGCAGATGATCTGGGCGCCCTTGCGCGCCGCCTGCTCCACCAGCGACAGCGTCTTCTTGAGATTGGCCTTGGGGTCGGAGCCGCAGGCGTGCTGCAGGAGACCCAGCGTAACAACGTTCTTCTTCGACATGGCGGGAGGGCCGGAGACCGGCTCAGTAAACGACCTTGTTCAGGGGATACTCGACAATGCCCTCGGCCCCGAGCGCCTTGAGCTGCGGGATGATTTCGCGGGCCACGCTCTCGTCGATGATCGTCTCCAGCGCGATCCAGTCCGGCGAGCTCAGCGGACAAATGGTTGGATTGCGGAGCGCAGGCAGCGCCTTGGCCACCGCATCGAGCGCGGACTTGGGCAGGTTCATCTTCAGGCCCACCTTGCTGCCCGCTTCGAGCGCCCCGCGCAGGAGGAGGGCGATGGTCTCGATCTTCTTGCGCTTGGCCGGATTGGCCCAGCTCGCCTTGTTGGCAATGAGCTTGGTGTTCGTCTCCATCAGCGTGTCGACGATGCGCAGCTTGTTCGCGCGCAGGGACGACCCGGTCTCCGTGATGTCGACGATCGCATCGACCAGATCCGGCACCTTGACCTCGGTCGCACCCCAGGAGAATTCGATCTCCACCGGGATGTTCTTCGCGGCAAAGTAGCGCTTCACCGTGTTGACGAGCTCGGTCGCGACACGCTTGCCGGCCAGATCCTCGGCCCGTTTCACGGACGAGTTCTCGGGAACGCAGAGCACCCAGCGGGACTTCAGCGTGGAGGCGCGGCTGTAAACCAGGTCACAGACCTCCACCACGTCCGAGCCATTCTCCTGGACCCAGTCGTAGCCGGTCAGACCACAGTCGAAAAAGCCATGCTCCACGTAACGGCTGACCTCCTGGGCCCGCACGAAGCGGCCATCGAGTTCGGCATCGTCAATGGACGGGCGGTAGGATCGCGAATTCGTCGTGATCTTCCAGCCGGCTTTGGCGAAGAGGTTTTTGGTCGATTCCTCGAGGCTGCCCTTGGGCAGTCCGAGCATCAGGAGTGGAGTCGGCGCGGACACGCGGCCAAGGGACACCGCGCATCCGGTCGCTTCAAGTCTATTCTCGGCCCGCCACACGACTGTAAGGAACGAAGCGAAAACCCATTAAATCCGAAATGTTACCTTTGACAGTCGCCGATCCATTTGTAAAAAAACTGCCACCAAACGGGCGGACCCGTTTACACCGATCCATGCGTACCGAAGCCAAGCCCTTGATCCTTGTCGTTGAGGATGAGGATGAACTCGCCAAACTGATTGCCGTTCATCTGGAGGACGCAGGGATGCAGACCCAGCTTTGTAACCGGGCTGCGCACGCGCTGCGCTTCCTGAAGAAGAACTTCGCGAACCTGCTTCTGCTGGACATCAATCTTCCCGACCAGTCGGGGTTTGCCCTACTCGAAGACTTGCGGCGGAACGACATCACCGTGCCGACGATTTTTCTCACGGGAAATGCGTTGGAAGTGAACAAGGTCCGCGGGCTCGAGCTCGGCGGCGACGACTACATCACCAAGCCCTTCGGCTACGCCGAGCTGGTGGCGCGCATCCGCGCCGTGCTGCGTCGCACGGAGTCCAAGGATGATCTGAAGGTCACGAAGAACGCGCGGATCAGTGACGAGCCATTCGAGTTCTGCGGCGCGACCATCACCCCGATTCGTCTGGAGATCGCCTTCCCGGGCGGCGCGGCACAGAAGCTAGGCCGCAAGGAGCTGGGCATCATCGCCTACCTTCACGCCAATCCCGGCGTGGTGATCACCCGCAAGGCCCTCATCCACTCCGTCTGGGGCGTCCATGCCGACGTCAAGAGCCGGTCGCTGGACCAGTACATCGTCAAGATCCGCACGCTCTTCACCGCCAACGGGCTGAATCTCGACACGTTCCGCACCGTCCACGGAGTCGGCTACATCTTCGACCCGGCCGGCGTCTCGCCCGAGGGACGTTGAGGAGTGCGGATTTCGGAGTGCGGAGTGCGGAGTCTCGATCCGACCGGCGCGGGAATTAGCTCCCCTGCCCGATCCGAGTGATGCGATTCCACGATCCGAATTCCGCGATCCCCAATCAGAATAACTCCGGTTGCCCGTAGCGTGTGCGTGCCTCGTTGAGGCTCGAGCGCATCTCAAGCTCGGCGAGCAGACGGTAAAGTTCCTCCGGCTGGACGACCGGCATGCGCGCCTCGATGGTCGGTAACGCGAGATTGAGCGTGGTCAGCTTGAGGTTGAGCCGGAGCCGGTCTGCCTGCGTGCGCACTGACTCCTGAAAACGGTCGGGCTTCAGTTCGGAAGCGTGGGCGATCACCCCCTCAAGGCTACCGAACTGCTGCAACCACTTCGAAGCGGTCTTCGGCCCCACCCCGTCGATGCCGGGAATGTTGTCTGAGGTGTCCCCAACGAGCGCCAAGTAATCGGCGATCTGCGCCGGCGGCACACCGAATTTCTCCACCACGCCGGCCGCATCGAGCAGACGCCAGCCGAGCTTGGGATTGGCCGAGGGCGGCGGGAGCAGGATCTTGATCCGGTCGCTGACGATCTGGGCAAAGTCCTTGTCTGCACTGACGATGAGGACGTCGTCGCCCGCCTTCGCGCGCGCCACCGCCTCCGAGGCCAGCAGGTCATCGCTCTCCACGCCGTCCTGCTCGATGCCCGCGTAACCCAGGGCGCGGGTGAGCGACTTCACATAAGGAATCTGCTTCTCCAGCGCTTCCGGCATTTCCTCGCGCTGCGCCTTGTACTCGGGATGAAGCGCGAGCCGGTCCTGGGCGCCACCGAGGTCAAAGAAGACCAGCGTCACATCCGGCTTCTCCTGATCCGCCAACTTCCACAGCGATTTGACCCACCCGTGCAGCGCGTTCGTCGGGAAACCATCCGCGCGCGTCAGCTCCGGCACCGCGAAGAAGCAGCGGTAAGCGAGATTGAATCCGTCCACGAGGAGCCATTTAGCCATGAGCCGAGGCAAGGCCGGCGCGGTCCCGCGGTCAATCGGGGAACGCGCCTGGCGTCGGGCGCAGGGTGGATTCGCGGCGTCCGGTCCAGCGAGGCCCAGCCCGGGTCGACGCGCCCGGCGGGGATCCCTCAGCGTCGTGATTCAGGCCCGCCGGGAGTCACGACCGTCGGATTCTGAAAGCGGGTGCTCGGCGCCGTAACGCCGACCGCCTGTTTCTTGAGGGAACCGCCGGGACTGACCAGATTCGCGGTCACGAAAATCAGCAGATTTCGCTTCTGCGCGCTCTCACCCTTCGAGCGAAAGGCGCGCCCGAGGATGGGGATGCTCCCCAGGATCGGGACTCGGTCATCCACCTCGCGCACCTCTTCCCGAGTGAGCCCGCCCATGACGAGCGTTGCCCCATCCCACAGCGTCACTTTGGTCGAGACTTCGCGCACGGAGAAAATCGGCTGATAGAATCCGGGCGGAACCGTGACCGTCTTGCCCGAGGAAATGGCGAGGCTCGGTCCGCCATACTCCACGAAGCCCTCGAATTCCGTGACCTTGGGATTGAGGTCCAGGCTGATGCTGTAGTCGTCCTCCTCGACGGTCGGTGTGACCCGCAGCTCCACCCCGACATTGCGCGTCGTGAAATCCCGCGGCGTGCCCGCGGTCACGGTCACCCCCGCCGAGCCGGACGAACCCGAGCTATTGCTGGAGCCGACCTGGCTCTGGATTTCTCCGAAGCTCTGCGGATACCGAAGTTCCTGCGCGACGACGATGTTCGCCGGGTTGCCGGACAGCACCGTGACCTTGGGCGCGCTCAGCAGGTCGGTGCCCTGCTTTTGGGAGAGGGCGCGGACAATCGCGTTCACGTCAAAGTCGGCGACCACACTGCGCACATCCGCCAGCGCGGACCCGGCGCCTCCCAGCAGAACCGCGCCCGGGAAGGTGGGCGGTGCGGTGCTGGCGACCGGCTGGCCGTCGATCAGGATCGCATTGCCATTGCTCGAGCTCCGGTACGCATCCGCCAAGGAGCGATTGCCCGCGGAGCTATAGACTTCCTGCGCCGAGTAGATCGGTCGACCGGTCGCGCCGAGCAGCGGCTCGCCTGAGGCGGGATCGACCAGGGGCGGACCTCGGCGCGTGACATTCCAGGTCACGCCGAGTTCCTCCAAGGCCCCTTCCTGCACCTCAATGAACTTGGCCTCTATCTCCACCTGCCGGACATCGTTGTAGCGATTCAGGATATTGCGGATGCGCTCCAAATTTCGCGTCGTCTGGGTTACGATCATGGCAGATCCGTCGTAGGCCAGACTCGAGCCGGCGACGCCGTCAAAATTGACTCCGGCCTGCTGCAGGAAGCCGCGCAGGCTTTGCGCCTCACTCGCAGCTGGCGCCGCGGGCGCCAGCGGGGCGAACGCGAAAGGATCGGCGGACGGGACCGGCGCCGTGGCGGACGGCACCGCGCCCGGGCCGGTCATGCGGATCACGGTCGATCGCGCCACCGGGAAGAAGGCCGTATCGAGGGAGGACGTCTCACCGCCCGGCCGGACGACGACCGCGTCGGCCTGGATCTCGTACTGATACCCGACCGCATCGGTGACGAAATCGAGCACCCGCTTGAGCGAGAGATTGCGCAGCGTGATGTTCACCTGCGGGCTCTTGTCCGTCGCATCAAGCAGGACGATATTCACGCCCTTGTCCGATCCGGCCGAGTCATCCAGATCCTCGCTCAGCGCGCTCAAGGTGGCGACCACTCGGCCGAGATCCACGCCCGTGAAGCTGACGCTCGGGACCAGAATGGCTCCCAGCTTGGCCGCCAGCGGCTGGTCCTGGGCGGCGGTCGCCGCTGCATCCGGGCTGCGGTCGTCGCGCACACCCGGGCGCTGCCACGCCTGCGCGACCTCGGCGAGCATCTCGGACCGCGACTGGGTGCGGTTCAATTCCCCGCCCTCCGCCCGGCGCTCCGCAATTTGGCGGAGGCGGTTTCGCGCCTCGTTCGAAAACGGATCCCGCCGCTCCAGCTCGCGAAAACTCTGCTGGGCCCCTTCGAGATCGCCCGCCGCCAGTTGGGCGCGCCCCCGGGCCGCCAACTCGGCCGCCTCGCGCTGGGCGGGAAGGAACTCCGGACTGGCCAACTCGATGGGCGGCTCGGGCGGATCGCGCTCGGCCTCACTCAGGCGCTGCGCCAGCGCGCGGCCCTCGCTGCCGGCCTGCAGCTCCGCCGGCAAGCCCTGATAGCCCTCCCGGGCGGAGGCCAAATCCCCGCGGGCCAGATCCTCCGCCGCGCGCCGCAGAAGGCTTTGGTGCCGGAGCGAAAGCAGCGAATTGATCATCGGTTGGGTCGTCGGATTCAGTGGCAACAGGCGCAGCGAATCCGAGACGAGGGACAGCGCCTCTCCCGGCTTTCTCGCTCGGAGCAGACCCACCGCGCGGCGCCGCGTCTCCTCCGAAGCACGCAGGAGAACCGCCTGCCGATCAGCCTCGCGGCGCATCAGCGCCTCACCGTCCTCGCCCGGAAATTCCTCGACTGGCTGGCCAGCCAACGCCCCGTGGCCGGCCGCCCATACCAACGTAAATGCCAGCCACCTCGCCAACGCGCTGACGATCGGTTGCGACCTCATGGCGGCCCCTTCTCCGGCGTGAAGGCCTGTGTACCGTCCACCCGCAGCACCCTCTGCTGCCCGGTTCCCGCCTCGTCCGTCCACGTGACCACCAGCGAAGCCGGAGCCAGTTCGATCGGTCCCGCCGTGTAGGGTCCCGCCTGCGATCCGAAGCGCTCTCCGGAGCGGACCTCCACCGTTTCGTCACTCCCCGCCCGGCGCAACACCGCCACCCGCAGGCCCGGCGGCGTCGCCGAATCGTCCGTCTCCAGTGTCACGCTCTCCCTTCCCGGTTGCCGGATCAGCACCGCCCTCAACTGGCGCGGCGCGCTTCCTTTCCCCTGCGAGCGCCGCAGTTCAAGCGCCTGCACCGTCAGGCCGTCAGCGCCGACCGATTCACCGATCTTCGCCAAAGCCGTTCCGCCGCCCGGCAACGCGAAGACCCCGCGCAGGTTGCGACCGGCACCGGTGTGGCCAATGAGGCGCAGGCCGGCCGGCTCCTCCCGAACGGCGACCAACCGCCACGGCAACGGCGGCGGGAGCGCCGCACCAGCGTCGACGGACGCGCGTGGCAGGCTCC
>CAYZCV010000155.1:0-8073 GCA_964476965.1 uncultured Opitutus sp.
CGCAGACCGCGATCGAGGCGATGAAGTATGGCGCCTTCGACTACATCATGAAGCCGTTTGATCCGGCGAAGGTGCTGTCAATCGCCGAGAATGCGCTCAAGGCCCATGCCGACCTGCGCGCGGTCGGTGACTACAAGCCGACCATCAACAGCGAGGACTACAAGGAGGGCATCGTCGGGTCGTCGCCGGTCATGCAGGATGTCTTCAAGATCATCGGTCAGGTCACGGCCAGCGACGTGACCGTCATGATCACCGGCGAGAGCGGCACGGGCAAGGAGCTCGTCGCGCGCTCGATCTGGAAACATTCCCATCGCGCCGGCAAGCCGTTCATCGCGGTCAATTGCGCGGCGATCCCGGACAATCTGATCGAGAGCGAACTCTTCGGCCACGAGAAGGGCTCCTTCACGGGCGCGACCGGCCAGCGGCTCGGCAAGTTTGAACTCTGCGACGGCGGCACGATCTTCCTCGATGAGATCGGTGACATGGCGCTCGCGACGCAGACCAAGATCCTGCGCGTCCTCCAGCAGGGCGAGATCCAGCGCGTGGGCGGGGTCGACACGATCAAGGTCGATGTACGCATCCTCGCCGCGACCAACAAGGATCTTGAGGAGATGGTGAAGGCGAAAACCTTCCGTGAGGATCTCTACTACCGCCTCAATGTCGTCCGCATCAAGATGCCGCCGCTGCGCGAGCGGCCGGAGGACATCCCGCAGATCGTCGACTTTTGCCTGCAGAATCTCCTGAAGCAGCGCAAGGCGCGCTCCAGCAAGGTCGCGCCGGAGGCCATGTCGGTGCTCGTCCGGCATCGCTGGCCGGGCAATGTGCGCGAGCTCGAGAATGTGATCTATCGCAGCGCCGTCATCGCGCAGGGCGAGACGATTCTCCTCAAGGACCTCCCGGCCGAGATTCGCGAGGCCGTCGCCCAGCAGCCGCTGGTGGTGGTCATGCCCCCGCATCCGGCCCCTGCCGCGGCCCCGGCGGCCGAGCGCACGGCTTCGGCGGCGCCTTTCCCAGCCGCCTCCGTCCCGGCGCCGGCGGCGCCCGCTCCGGCGGCCCCAGCCCCGGCCGCAGGCCTCACGATCGAGTCGGCCCTCGACTACATTCATGCCTCGCTGGCGGTCGGCCCCGAGCCGATCCTCGAGCGGCTCGAACGCGAGATGATCGTGCGCGTCCTCTCCGCGGAGGGAGGCAATCAGGCCAAGGCGGCCGAGAAGCTCGGTATGACCCGCGCCACCCTCCGCAAGCGCATCGGCGATCTTGGGCTGAAGCTCTGAGCGGAGAAAAGAAGTCAGGATTCAGTAGCCAGGAGTCAGCTTCGATCCGTTCAGCCGGACTCCCTGCGGGTCCGGTCCCTCTGAATTCTGACTTCTTTCTCGTCAGACCCGTTTCTTCGGGAATCCCGTCGGGTGCGCGGAGTGCCAGGCCCAGGCGGTGGCCACGATGGAGTCGATGTCGGGGTACTGGATCTTCCAACCCAACTCGGTCATGGCCTTGGTCGAATCGGCGTAGAGCGCGGGGGGATCGCCGGCGCGGCGCGGCGCAAAGGTGTGCGGTACCTTCAGGCCGCTGACCTTTTCCACCGCGCGGATGACTTCGAGGACCGACGTGGGCTTGCCCGTGCCGAGATTGTAGAAGCACTGCGTACCCGGCTTCTCGAGCTGCTCGAAGACCGCGATGTGCGCGCGGCTCAGGTCATCAACGTGAACATAGTCGCGGAGGCAGGTGCCGTCGGGGGTCGGGTAGTCGTTGCCGAAGACCTGCAGGGCGGGGCGGCGCCCGGTCGCCGCGTCGATCGCCAGCGGGATGAGGTGGGTCTCGGGATCGTGGTCCTCGCCGATGGAGCCGTCGGCCGCGGCGCCGGCGGCGTTGAAGTAGCGAAAGGCGGCAAAGCTCAGGCCGTTGGCGGCGGAAATCGCCTTGAGCGCGTGCTCGAGGTCGAGCTTGGGCTGGCCGTACGGGTTGATCGGTGCCTGGGGCGACGTTTCGACGATCGGCATCTTTTCCGGGATGCCGAAGGTCGCGCAGGTTGAGGAGAAGACGAATTTCCTTACCCCCATGCCGACCATGCAGCGAAGCAGGTGGAGCGGCGCGACCACGTTGTTGAAGTAGTACTTGAGCGGATCGTTCACGCTCTCGCCGACGTAGGCGTAGGCCGCGAAGTGCATGACGAGCTCAATCTTTTCCTTGCGGAGGATGCGGCCGACCTCGCTCTCGTTGCCGAGATTGGCCGGGTAGAAGGGCACGCCCTCCGGGATCGCCTCGCGGTGCCCAAACACCAAGTTGTCCAGCACCACCGGGTTATGACCGGCGGCAAGCAATTGGCGGACGCAATGGCTGCCGATGTAACCGGCTCCCCCGACGACAAGAACGTTCATGTTCCGAGGCTTGTATTGCTTTCGGGCCGGTGTTGGCTAGCGGTTTCTTCCTCCATGTCGTCTTCGCTGCCTCGAATTGTCATCACCGGTGTTGGCCTGACGGCCCCGAACGGGAATACCCTGACGGAATTCCGCAAGAACCTGCTGACCGGTGTGGCGGGGATCGAACGCCTCGAGGTGCGCTACATGGGTACGCTGCTGGCCGGCGTCTGCCACTACGACGCGCTCAAGTACCAGAAGAAGAAGGAACTCCGGGTCGGCACCCGCGCGGGCTCCATTTCCATTTACTGCGCCCGCGAGGCCCTCGCCGATAGCGGTCTGGCCGTCGATGCCCTGGTGAAGGACCGCGTGGGCATCTACATCGGCTGCACGGAGCATGGCAATGTCGAGACCGAGAACGAGATCTACAACATCTCCAAGTTCAACTACGACACCAAGTTCTGGTCGCACTACCACAATCCGCGCACGGTCGCCAACAACCCGGCGGGCGAAACGTCGCTCAATCTCGGGACCACCGGCCCGGCCTACACGATCGGCGCCGCTTGCGCGGCGGGCAACATGGGCCTGATCCACGCCGCGCAGATGCTCCGCCTTGGCGAGGTGGATCTCGCGATCTGCGGCGGCATCTCGGAGAGCATTCACACCTTTGGCATCTTTGCGGGCTTCAAGTCGCAGGGCGCACTCGCGTCCCATGAGGACCCCCACAAGGCCTCGCGTCCGTTCGACCTTGCCCGCAACGGCATCGTGGTCTCCGAGGGTGGGGCCCTTTACACGCTCGAACGACTCGAGGACGCCCAGAAGCGTGGAGCCAAGATCTATGGCGAGATCGCGGGCTATTGCGTGAACAGCGATGCCAGCGACTACGTGCTGCCCAACCCCGTCCGTCAGGCCGAGTGCGTGCGCAAGGCCCTGGCCAATGCCCGCCTCGAGGCGCGGGACATCCATATCGTCAACACCCACGCCACGGCGACCCCGCTGGGCGATATCCAGGAGTGCGAGGCCATCCGCGCCGTCTTCGGGGAGGGTTGCCCCGACACCCACATCAACAACACCAAGAGCTTCATCGGGCACTGCATGGGCGCCGCCGGGGCCCTGGAGCTGGCCGGCAACCTCCCGTCCTTTGACGACCTCGTCGTTCACCCGACCATCAACGTCGACAATCTTGATCCCCAGTGCGCGCTGCCCGGGTTGGTGCTGAACCACCCGGTCAAGGCCGGCAAGGTCGACGCCATCCTCAATAACTCCTTCGGAATGTTGGGGATAAATTCCACGTTGATTGTGAAGCGCTTTGTCTCATAACGTCCTTTTCGCCTACACCCATGACCAAAGACGAATGCAAACAGGTGGTCCTCGATATCATCGCGGACATCGCACCTGACGAAGACCTTTCTGGCGTGAAGCCGGACGTCCGCCTGCGCGACCAGCTGCAGCTCGATTCCATGGACTTCCTGGACATCGTGATGGAGCTCCGCAAGCGCCATGGCATCGAGGTGCCCGAGGCTGATTACGTGCAGCTCGCGTCACTTGATAGCTGCGCGGAGTACCTCACGCCCAAGTTCAACGCGCTCGCGGCCAAGGGTTGAGCCCTTCCCGCAGCCACCGAATCGCGGCCGGGACCACGTCCCGGCCTTTTTCGTATCCATGGGGCGCGTGGCGCATCGAAGCACTCGAGCCGAACACGAACTTGACCACGGATTTCACGGATCACGACCGGATGAATTCAGATACGACCGCGATCGAATGGATCGTCTGAGGCGAGTTTACGCTGCCTTCATCTTCCTCCGGCATCCGTGACCATCCGTGCAATCCGTGGTTAAATTCTCCGACGTCTGCTCTCCATGAATACTGCCACCCACTACGACGTCGCCATCATCGGCGCGGGCATGTCGGGCCTCGCGGCAGGCATCCGGCTGGCGCACTTCGGCAAAAAGGTCTGCATCTTCGAACGGCACAACGCCGTCGGCGGGCTCAACAGCTTCTACAGCATCGACGGGCGCAAGTACGACGTGGGGCTGCACGCGATGACGAACTTTGTGCGGGCCGGCGTGAAGGGCACGCCGCTCGGCAAGCTGCTGCGCCAGCTGCGCATCGACCGCGATGAGTTCGCGCTCTGCGAGCAGAAGCAGTCGCGTATCGCCTTCGGCCCGCGCGGCGAGACGTCGCTGCGCTTCACCAATGACTTTGCCGTGTTTGAATCCGAAGTCGCCCGGGCCTTTCCAGGGCAGATTGATGGCTTCCGTCGACTGGTGGAGCTGATCCGGACCTACGACGATGTCTCCCTCGACGCCGCGCCGGTGTCCGCCCGCGAGGTGGTGCGCCGCCATCTCAGCGATCCGCTGCTCGAGGACATGCTCTTCTGTCCGCTGATGTACTACGGCAGCGCGCAGGAGCGCGACATGGAGTTCGGCCAGGCGGTGATCATGTTCAAGGCCCTCTTCCTCGAGGGCTTCGCGCGACCCTTCGATGGCGTGCGCGTGATCCTGCGCGTCCTGCTCGACAAGTACCGCCAGGCCGGCGGTGAGCGCCGCATGAAGTGCGGCGTCCGGCGCATCCTGACCCGCGACGGACGTGCCTCCGCGCTGCTGCTCGACAGCGGCGAGGAGATCACGGCGGACCATGTCATCAGCTCGATCGGCCTGCCCGAGACAGAAGCTCTCGTCGGCGTTCCCTTCGCGGGTGCGCCCCAGCCGGGCGCGACCAAGGCCGGCCGGCTCTCGTACTGCGAGACCATCACCATCCTTGATCGTCAGCCGGCAGCGCTGGGCTGGGCGGACGACACCATTGTTTTCTTCAATGACTCCGCGCGTTTCACCTATGCGCGGCCGGACGAGGCCCAGGTCGACACGCGCAGCGGGGTGATCTGCCTGCCCAACAACTTCGACTACGGCCCGGACCGACACTTGCCCGAGGGCATCTTCCGGGTCACCTGCCTGGCGAACTACGACCGCTGGGCGACGCTGCCGCAGGAACTCTACGCCGCCGACAAGCGCGGCTGGTACGGCGAGATCCAGCGCAGTGCGCTGCGCTTCCTCCCGCCGCTGTCTGCGCCGGACACGCTCGCCGCGGCGACGCTGGCGACGGACATGTTCACGCCCCGCACGATCACCAAGTTCACCGGCCACGCCGCGGGGGCGATCTATGGCTCGGCGACCAAGATCCGCAATGGGCGGACTCCTCTGGCCAATCTCTACCTCTGTGGCACGGATCAGGGATTTCTGGGTATCGTCGGGGCGATGCTCAGCGGCATCTCCATGGCGAATTTCCATGTGCTGCAAGGAAAGGGGTAGGGCGGCTTCCGCCGCCTGACCATCGCTCATGGACTGGGTTGTCGCGTCGCTGCTCTCGGCGTTCTTCTACGGGCTTTACGATCTCGCGACCAAGCACGCGGTGCGGGACAACGCCGTTCTGCCGGTCCTGTTCTGGGCCAATGTCTGCAGCGCCGTCGTCTGGGGCCTCCTGCTGGCCGTGGCCGCGGCCGCGCCGACGGTCCTGCCCGCCGGGCTGCAGGTCGACCCGCTGACCCCCTTCCAGCACCTCCAATTGCTGCTCAAGGCCGCGATCGTGGCGGCGTCGTGGATCTGTGGTTACTTCGCGGTCAAGCACCTGCCGCTGTCCCTCGCATCGCCGGTCCGGGCAACGGGCCCGATCTGGACCCTGCTGGGCGCCATCCTTATCCTGGGCGAACGCCCGTCCTGGCTGGAGGGGATGGGGATCCTGATCACGTTGGCGTCCTTCGCAGGACTTTCCCTCGCGGGCGCGAAGGAGGGCATCCACTTCCATCGCGACAAATGGATCGGCTTTCTCATCGCCTCGACCTTGCTCGGCGCAGCCAGCGGGCTCTATGACAAGTACCTGCTGGGCCGGGTGGGCTACTCCGTGGCCACGGTGCAGTGCTGGTTTTCGATCTACCTCGCGCTGCTCTTCCTGCCGGTCGTGCTTGGCTGGTACTTCCGGCTGTGGACACGCAACGTCTTTCACTGGCGGTGGACGATCGTGCTGGTTTCACTCGGCCTGCTGGTAGCGGACTTCCTGTACTTCGGCGCTCTGCGCGACGATGAGGCGCTGATCTCGATCGTCTACAGCCTGCGCCGCGCGAGCATCCTCGTGGCCTTCGGCGGGAGCATCCTGCTCTTCAAGGAGCAGAATGGACGGCAAAAGCTCCCGGCGGTGATCGGCATCGTTGCCGGGATCGTGCTGACGCTGCTGGGCTAGTGGCTGAAAAGAAGTCAGAATTGAGAAGTCAGGATTCAGGAGATGGGACTACTGACGACTGAATCCTGACTCCTGACTTCTTCGACTGCGTTGCGGATGCCTTTGCGACCCGATGACACGCCTATCGACAATCAGCGGCCAACCGGACAGCCTCTGAGAACCATGCCCACGACTTACGAGACGCTTCGAGCCGACATCATTGGCGCCATGAAGGCGCGCGACAGTGGCAAGGCCACGATCCTGCGCACCGCGGATGCCGCCATCCAGCGCGCCGCGATGGACCTGAACAAGCCGATCGAGGAGCCGCTCGTGATTGCCACGCTGCGCAAGGCGGTGAAGAACCTGACCGACGCGAAGGCCGAGTTCGAGAAGGGTGGCCGCGCCGACCTCGCGAACGCCAATGCCGCCGAGATTCTCGTGCTGGAAAAGTACCTTCCGGCCGGCCTTGATCCCGCCAAGCTGGAGGCGATCATTGTCGAGACCATTGCCGCCACAGGCGCCGCCTCGAAGAAGGAAATGGGCAAGGTCATCGCGGCGCTCAAGCAGCGCCCGGAGGCCGGCCTGATCGACTTTTCCGCCGCGAGCAAGCTGGTCCAGGCCAAGCTGCCCTAGCGCTACCCTCATGGCAGAAACCAGAATGACGGAATCAGAATGACAAACGACTCCGGATTGAAGCTCTGGAGAAATTCGTCATTCGTGCTTCGTTATTCGGGATTGTGCGCGCTCACTCAAGCGTACGACCCGGGTCTGATCCCCGAAAACCCCTTGCGCTCGCCGCCTTGCCGGGTTCACTGACCCTTTCCATGGCTTACGACTGGCTTAAAGGAGTGGCGGATGAGTATGACGTCATCGTCATCGGCAGCGGCTTGGGCGGCCTGACCGGGGCGAATGTGTTGGCTAAGGCCGGACACAAGGTCCTGCTCCTCGAGCACCACTACCAGTACGGTGGCCTCGCCACGTGGTTCACGCGCAAGGGCGGACACATCTTCGACATTTCGCTGCATGGCTTTCCCAGCGGCATGATCAAGAGCTGCCGCCGGTATTGGACCAAGGAGATCTCGGACTCGATCGTGCAGCTGAAGGACATTCGCTTTATCAATCCACAGATGGACGTGTGGACGACCTTCACCCGCGAGGATTACACCCGCGTGCTGGTCGATCAGTTCAAGCTGCCGCGCGAGCAGGTCGAGGCGTTCTACGACCACCTGCGGGCGATGAACTACTATGACAACAACCCGGAAACCACCGGGCAGATGTTTGACCGCTTCTTCCCGGGCCGCGATGACGTGCACCGCCTCCTGATGGAGCCGATCGCGTACGCGAACGGCTCCACACTCGACGATCCGGCGATCACCTTCGGCATCGTGTTCTCCAATTTCATGGGCTCGGGCGTGTACACCTTCCGCGGCGGATCGGATCTGCTGATCGAGAAGATGACCGACGAGCTCAAGCGCAATGGCGTCGAATTGCGCAAGAAGGTCTTGGT
>CAYZCV010000156.1:0-8025 GCA_964476965.1 uncultured Opitutus sp.
TGGCCTGAGAACAGGTCATCGAAGAGCGGGTTCATGCCGCGGTAATACCCCCAGAATGTCTCGGCCCGGACCGGCTGATAGTTGAGCGTCGGGGTGAAGCCGATCGTCGCCCGCTGGTTGGTGCGTCGCGCCGGGGCGACCCGGCCCTCGCGTTCGAGCAGGTGCTCGGCGCGCACGCCGCGGCTGCCGGCGACAAGCAGCCGGCAGGGACCGATGAACTCGAAGTAACGGAATTGGAGGCTGATCCACGCCTGCCAGCGCAGGAGCTGCCAGCGCGGCCGAATGCGCAGCGGCCGGTCCGCGGGCGTGATCACTCCCGCCAGAAAACTGGGACGAAGAATGAGCGATCCGCCGTCGGGCACGGCGATGACCGACAACTCCAGGTGGGGATCGTCGGCGTTGGAGAAGGTTACGTGACGCTCTCCTTCCGCCCGCACGTTGCGCATCGATACGAGTTCGGACAGACCGCAGGCCAGGCTCGTGAACGGAATTCGCCAATCGAGCAGGAAGCGCGTCTTCTTCGCGAGTCCCTCGTCGCTGGCCTGCAGAAACTTCTCGCGGATGAGCAGAATCTCGCCCGGCCAAAGGGCGGTGTCGACCGACACCCGGCTGTCGCCGACCGACGGCGGCGCCACGGCGGTGTCCGCGAGGCGGATGGGGCGCGACCTCGCCAGCAGCGGGGCGAGGCCGTAGTAGAGCAGCAGCTTGAGCACCGTCGGCCCGAAGATGAAAAGCGCCAGCGCCGTGAGCACGTAGACCCTGGCCTCGTCCCACGCCCGGCGAGCGTAATAGACCGCACGGGACTCGGTCGCCCGCTCGGCCTCGATGCGGCCCGCGAGCCGCTCGAGCGCGACGGCTACCCCATCCCGCTCCCAGGTGGTCTGAACCAGCGCCCGGCGCAGATCGACCAGCTGGGTCGTCGCCTCCTTGCTCAGGGCGGCCATGCGCTCAACCTGCTCGGCATTCGCCTTCTGCTGCGCCGGGTTCCCAATGAACCGGTCCCACCAGCTCTCCAGCTCCTGCAACGTGGAAATCACTTTGGCCGCCCGCGCGACGCGCTGCTCCTGGTTGACGATATCGGTTTGCAATGAAAGAATCCGGGCCTCGAGGTCGTCCCGAACCGCCTGCAACTGTTCCTTTTCGTTGGTCAACGCCCGTACCAGGACGCCCCGACTCCGCTCAAAATCGACCGTCTCCCTGAGGTAAAGGACCAGGGCCACGCCCGCGACCCCCAAAATCACGATCAAGGCGCCCGCGGAGATCTTCCGGAGGAGCCAGGAGCAAATCTGATACAAGAACGAATACATCCGCTGAGTCAGTAGTTTACCATATAAGGAGGGTTTTCAACCGCCCTTGTTCCCTCCGGATTGATTTCTGCAAGCGTAACCAAATGTGCTTCTTCAAATAAGGCTCCGTATAACCCACCCCGGGGGTCCGGGATGCCGTTTGCCTTGGGCCCGGTGAGGCGGCAGGCTCGATCCAACTCCCCTGAATCAACCCTTAGCTTTCATGTCCAAGGTAATTGTCTCCTCTCTCTACGACTCCGACGTCTTCAAAATGGCCTGCCGTCAGTTCGACAAGGCCGCCGACGCGATCAACCTTCCCGAGATCATCCGGGATCGCACCAAGTACCCGCGCCGCTGCTTTGCGGTGACCCTCCCCATTCGCCGTGACGACGGCAGTGTCACGGTGTTCGAAGGCTACCGGGTTCAGCACAATCTTTCGACCGGACCCGCCAAGGGCGGCATCCGCTTCGCCCCGCATGTCACGATCGGCGAGGTCGCCGCGCTGGCGATGTGGATGAGCTGGAAGTGCTCGCTGGTTGGCCTGCCTTACGGCGGCGCCAAGGGCGGCGTGATTGTCGATCCGACCAAGCTCTCCGCGGTGGAACTCGAGCGCCTCGCTCGCCGGTACATGCAGGAAATGATTCCCTTCATCGGGCCGCACGTCGACATCCCGGCGCCCGACATGGGCACGAATGAGAAGATGATGGGCTGGATGATGGACACCTACTCCAGCCACATGGGCCACGTCGAGGGCGCGGTGATCACCGGCAAGCCGATCTCGCTGGGCGGATCCCAGGGCCGCCGCGAGGCCACCGGGGCAGGCGTCGCCTACCTCGTGAAGCGCTACCTGGAGGACCTGAAGATCCCGATCAAGAAGGCCACGGTCGCCGTCCAAGGCTTCGGCAATGTCGGCAGCGAGGCGGCCCTCGCCCTCGACAACTACGGGGCCAAGATCATCGCGATTTCCGACTACACGACCGGCATCTACAATCCCAAGGGCATCAACTTGGCGAAGGCCATGGCCTGCATCCGCAGCGGCCACACGCTGAAGGACTTTGACGGCGGGGAAGAGATCACCAACGAGGAGTTGCTCGAGCTCAAGTGCACGGTGCTGGTGCCTGCCGCCATGGAGCGCGTCATCACGCCGGCCAATGCGGCCAAGCTCAAGTGCCGGGTTCTGGCCGAAGGCGCGAACGGTCCGACCACCAACCAGGCCGACAAGATCATCGAGGACCGCGGCGACATCGAGATCATCCCGGACGTGCTCTGCAATTCGGGCGGCGTGATCGTGTCGTATTTCGAGTGGCTGCAGAACCTGCAGAACTACTACTGGTCGCGCGACGAGGTGATGACGAAGCTCTTCGCCATCCTCGACAAGGCCAAGGACTCGGTCGACGCCCAGAAGAAGAAGTTCGCCTTCAGCCGCCGTCTTGCGGCCCTCACGCTGGGCATCCAGCGCGTGGCCGACGCCAAGCAGAGCCGCGGCCTGTTCCCGTGAGCCACCCGCGGCGGTCTGACCGCCGCTAGAGGAAGAGCCAGCCCCCTGCTGCCAGAATCGGCAGCAGGATGGGCAGGCTATAGCGCAGGATGTAGCCGAAGAACGTCGGCACCTGCACCCCGGACGCCTCCGCGATCGATTTGACCATGAAGTTCGGCCCGTTGCCGATGTAGGTCATGGCGCCGAAAAAGACGGCGCCCAGACTAACGGCCACCACCAGCGCGGGTTCCTGCTCCAGCAACACCCGCGTGCGGGCGAAGCGGTCGTCCCCGGCGGCAGCGAAGGCCTCTGGGGCGCGGGCCTCGGCCGAAACCTCGGCGAGCGTGAGGAAATTCAAATAGGTCGGGGCATTGTCCAGCACCGCCGAGAGGCTCCCGGTTGCGAAGTAGTACTGAGTCGGGCGTTCGATCCCAAACTGCCGGCCGTTGGCCTCCAGATAATTGAGGGCAGGCATCATGGTGGCAAAAATCCCGGCGAACAGGAAGGCCACCTCCCGAATGGGGCCGAAGCTGAAGTGGTTCTGCGCATGGACCGGCTTGGGGGTGAGGCGGAGCGAAGCCACCGCCGCCGCGAGCATGACCCCTTCCCGCACGAAGAAGTCTCCGGGCAGAAAGACCGCCCCGATGATCACCAGGAGGAGGAGCACATTCACGCCTCCCTGAAAGCGCCAAGTGTCCGGTTCCTCGATCTCCCGCCGAACCGCCGCGGGAGCCCGCAGATAGTAGCGGCGATCCAGAACATAGAATACCGCCAGCAAGAGCCCGAGTGTGGCCAGCCACTGCAACAGCACCTGCTCGACCAGCCAGAAGAAGGGCACGCCCTGCAGATAGCCGAGGAAAAGCGGGGGATCGCCGATGGGCGTCAGCGCCCCGCCCACATTGGAGACAATAAAGATGAAGAAAACGATGTGGTAGGCGCTGATGCGGATCTTGTTCATCCGGATGTAGGGACGGATGAGCACCATGGATGCTCCTGTCGTGCCGACGGCATTCGCGAGCACCGCCGCAATCGCCAGAAAGACGACATTGCCGAACGGAGTCGCCTCACCCCGGACCTTGATGTGGATGCCCCCGGCCACAACGAACAGGGCCCCGATCAGCGCGAGGAAGGATACGTACTCATGCGC
The DNA here is from genome assembly GCA_964476965.1 of uncultured Opitutus sp. Classification (GTDB taxonomy): domain Bacteria; phylum Verrucomicrobiota; class Verrucomicrobiia; order Opitutales; family Opitutaceae; genus CAMAXB01. The sequence continues at coordinate 3,911 of CAYZCV010000156.1, forward strand.
GGTGTGCGCCAGCGTGCTGCCCCCACCCGGCACGCGCAGGAGGTACCAGGCGGCCACCCCGGAGCCGAGGCCAAGAGAGACCAGCGGGTAGAACCGCTCCCAGGCATGCTTCAGCCCGGCCGGGGCCAGCGGCATCACCGCGATCAGGGCCAGGAGCAGGCCAAAGGGGGCCACCAGCGCGAGGGGGATCTCGGAGGAGGCGGCGAGGAGGGAGAAGCCGGACAACAGGGTCACGCCTCCCCACGCAAGCCGCCCGCGTGCCACCCGACAAGACGTTCCTGCCTAGAACAGCATGAAGCAGGCACCCATGATGATGGTCGGGATCAGCGCCCCCACCGCCAGCCCGCCCGGCGAAACCCCCTCCGGGAAGTAGCGCTGCAGGATCGACTGGCCTGCAGGATTGGGCGCATTGGCAATGACGGTGAGCCCGCCACCCGTGACCGCACCGGCCACGACCGCATACTTCAGCTCATCGGTAAATCCGGGTACAAGCGTAGCCAGGTAAGTGATGGCTGCATTGTCATTGAAGGCCGTGAGCACCGTGGCACCCAGGAAAAGCGGGACCTCCCCCAGGCTCTTCAGCACCGGCTCAATCCACCAACCCTGCAGTCCGCCGTGGATGACCAGGCCCGCGAGGAAGAAGCCGACCAGCAGCGACGGCTTGAGGTCGAGCTTGCTCTGGTGGTGGGCCGTGGCCTGCGTGAATGCGAGGAAGAAGAGGAAGCCACCGATGAAGAGCGCCGGGTAATGGGCGACAAAAACCGTCAAGGCCATGAACAGCAGTTGGACGATCGTGATCCAGGCGGGCACCGAGGGTCCATCCCGCCCCTTGCCGTCGCCATCGCGCGCCTGGCGGGCCGCCTCAAGGGCCGCGAATTCGCGGCGGAACGTCGCATAGTACAGCAGGGTCGCAATCACGATGCCGATCAGCGCTTTCCAGCCAAAATGCGTGAACATGAAGGCGAGGTCCCACCCCCACGGGGCGGCCACCATGAGCACAGGAGGGGCGGCGAAATGCGTGAAGGTTCCGCCAACCGACACATTGACGAACAACAGTCCGATCGTGGCGTAGGCAAACCGCGGTGACGGCCTCAGCTCGTAAAACTGGCGCGCGAGCAACAGCGCCGCAATCGTCATGGCCGCAGGCTCCGTGATGAAGGATCCGAGGACCGGACCGATGATGAGGATGGTGAGCCACCAGGCTCCGGCCGACCCCTTGCCCAGCGAGGCTACTGCGCGAAGGCACTGCTCGGCGAAACGCAGCACGGGACGAGTCGAGGCAATGGCCATGATCACGACCACGAACATCGGCTCCGTGTAATTCACCTTGTGGCCGACATAGTCGAGCACGGTGCCCCACCCGCGGTCGACGGTGATGGCGCCGACCAGGACCAGAACCCAAATGCCAAAGACGGCCTCCACTTCGCCGAGAAAATGCAGGATCTGGCCCTTAAAACTAACCTCGTCAGGCCGGCCGTCCTCATTGATGTCTCCGGACGCCACCTTCTCCTTCAGCCGAGCCTGGTGGGCTTCCTCGACCTCATGGGCCCAGTGGCGGAACCGCGCCGTCAGGAAGGTGTGGATGATCGCGAGAAGAAAGATGACGGAGGCGACCACATTGAAAGGCTCCGCGGCAGCCCGCCCCCGCAGGGTCTCAAGCAAGCCGACGCCCGCATCTCCGTAGCCGGACAACGGCCGGGGAAAATCCGCCGCACCCGCTGGCGCGGCCGCCATGGCCCAGCTGCCCAGCAGCAAAAAGGCCCCGAGAAAGAAGGACAGGCGCGCCAGGAGTCGGTTCTTCATCCCACCACGGAAACGGCCGCGCCGGAGCGGCGCAAGCGTCGAGGCCCTATTCAGGCCAAAATCGGCAGCAGCTGATCGAGGCGCGTGACAAAATGCGCCGCCTGCGCGCGAACCTTGTCGCGGGCCACGTAACCGCCATAGCCCACAAACACGTCGACGTCCGGGGCGGTCTCCAGATCGCTCACGCCATCGCCGACCATCACCACGCGAGTCGGGGCCAGCTCGCGGCGCAGGCGCGCGATCACCTGGGGCTTCCCCCCGGACCGCGTGGTCGGATAGTCCGCATCATAGCCGGCGTAGGACCCATCACCTTTGAAATGGAGGTCGACCGCCTCGATCCGGGCGATGCCGAGGTGTGCCGCCAAGGGTTGGATCGCCGGTCGAAAGCCGCCGCTCAGGATCACCACCGTCCAGCCTCGGGCCTGCAGGGCCGCGACGGTTGCCTGGGCCGTGGGCTCAATCGTTTCGATGTAGCGGCGACCGACCGCCGCCACGTCCGCGCGCGTCGGCCGGATGATCTCAAGACGCCGCCCAAAGACCGCCTCCACCGGGAGTTTCCCGTTCATCGCATCATGGGTCATCGCCTCAACCTGGGCAAAGACCTCGGGTCCGCGCACCCGGCCGAGCTCATCGATCCCTTCGATCGAGCTCAGGGTGCTGTCGCAGTCGAAACAGATGAGGGAAGCAGGCATGCAGGGGAGAACACGCAATCCGGAGCCCGGCCGGGAGGGAAGGAATTTCCGGACCGAGCGGCCCATCCGGGCAAAAAAAAGGCCCTCCAGACGGAGGGCCGAAAGGGATCGGGCGAGCCCGATTACTTCTTCGCGGACGAGCGCTTGAACTTCGTCGTGAACTTCTCGACGCGGCCAGCGGTGTCGACGATGCGCTTCTCGCCGGTGTAGGCGGGATGCGAATCCATCGTCACGTCGCGCACGACGATCATGTACTCGACGCCATCAATGGTCTCCTTGCGGGGGGACTTCATCGTGGACTTGGTGAGGAAACGCTTGCCCGACGCGACGTCCAGGAAGCAAACGTTGTTCAAAATGGGATGGCCTTCAGCTTTCACGGCGTAATTCTCCTTTGTAAGTGTCAACCCTGACGGGCTTTGTAGCGGGGCTCGACCTTGTTGATCACATAGATCTTACCGCGGCGACGAACCACCTGGCACGCCGGATGGCGCTTCTTGGCGGATTTGATGGAGGACACGATTTTCATAAAAAGGGTCAAAACACCGTTCTGAGGGGGTGCTGTCAAACGAATTGTGGGCCCGATCGTGGCTCAATTGGCGCTGGGATCTTCCGGCTCGTCGGCGAGGAGTTTCCATTCGTGATCAATCCCCGCCAGCAACTCGCGCCACAGGCCCTCGCCCGGGCTGTAGGAGCCGAGATCGCCGGGAATCCCCGTCACCACCCAGGTGTTGTGCTCCATCTCCTTCTCCAACTGCCCCGCGCTCCACCCGGAGTAGCCCAGGAAGGCGCGGAAATGGAGGTCGTGCGCCGCCATGAGTTCCTCGGCCTTCGCCGGATCGAGGCCGAAATGGAGACGAAAGCCACCTTCATCCGGCAGGATCCGCCAAGCGCACAGGAGGAGCTGCTCGGGATGCACCGGTCCACCCGAAAAAACCGGAACCGTGGACAACGGGCCGAGGGAAAAAACGGGGTCCACATCGCCCAGCGGCACGCCCAGGGGGCGATTCAGGACCACGCCGACCGCCCCCTCCTCGTCATGCGAGGAGAGCAACACCACCGCGCGGCGGAAGTTCGCGTCCCGCAGCGACGGGTGCGCGAGCAGCAGCGAACCCGCAAGGTACTCCGACGGGGGGGCGCGGCGCGGCTTCATCCTACAGCTTGGTTACCTTGACCCCGGCGTCGGTCAGCAATGGCACGACGAGCGCGTCGTTATGGTAGTCCTCGCGATAGCGCACCTCCGAGATGCCCGCGGAGGCCAGAATCTTGGCGCAATTGATGCAGGGGAAATGCGTCACATAGGCGACACTGCCCTCGACGGGAATGCCCCGCCGGGCGGCGTCCGCGATCGCGTTCTGCTCCGCATGGACGGTGGCCTGCTCATGGCCCTCCCGCACGCGGGACACGTGGGGCGTACCCGGCAGGAAGCCATTGTAGCCGGCCGCGATGATGCGGTTCTTCCGATCGCCGGCGCTCACGATGACGCAGCCGACATGGAGCCGCTCACAGGGCGAGCGGGTCGAGATGAGGACCGCCGTCGCCATGAAGTAATCATCCCACGACGGCCGGGACTCGAACCGGCGGGCCGCTTCGGCGATCAGATCAACGGGCGATGCGACGCCC
>CAYZCV010000157.1:0-7962 GCA_964476965.1 uncultured Opitutus sp.
GGTCCACGGATGAGGTCATCGCCAACGCGCGCAGCCAAGCCGGTCAGATCACGGAGGAGCTCCGCGGCCAGGGCCGCTTTGTGAATCCCGATCGTGAGATCGTGGCCATGATCGCCTACCTCCAAAAGCTCGGCAAGTCGGTGCCGGTTCCGGCCCGCACCGCCGCCGTGGCACCCTGATCCTCCCTTAACCCGCAACTCCCATGTTCCGACGTCTTCTTTTGGATAACTGGATGGCGATCTTCACCCTCAGCGCATTCATCACCGCGCTGTCGATCTACCTGATGATTGCCTACCGCGCCCTACGCATGCCGCGCCTGCAGCGCGATGCGCTCGCCCGGATGCCCTTCAACGACGACTCCAACGCCACCCGCCATGAGTGATCCCCACGACCAGTCCCATCAGCCGCCCGTCGAAGGCACCCTGCGCCCGCACGTCTTTGATGGCATCGCCGAATTCAACAAGCGGCTGCCCAATTGGTGGCTGCTGACCTTCTACGGATCGATCGCCTTCGCGGTCGCCTATTGGTTCTATTACGCGCAGTCGGGCATCCCGCCGACGGACACCGTGAAGATCGACCAGGAGATGCAGCGGATCGAGGCGGCCAAGCTCGCGAGCGCCCCGGTTGTCGACGATCCCTCGCTCTGGAAGATGAGCCGCAACGCCGTGTTTATCGACGCGGGTAAGGAGACATATAATTCGATGTGCGCCAGTTGCCACCTGCCGAGCCTCAAGGGCAAGCATGAGAGCCCGACCGCGGTCGGACCTGATCTCACGGACAGCAACTGGATCCACGGCGGCACGCCGATGGCCGTGCACAAGACGATTGACGAGGGGGTGATGGAAAAGGGCATGCCCGCCTGGGGCCCGGTTCTGGGTCCCAAGAAGGTCGCCGAGGTCACCGCCTATGTCCTGAGCTTCCACCAAGAGGGCGACCCCGTCACGATCGTGACGTCCGCCGACCGCTAAGTCCAACCCACCGACGTGTCCGCTCCTTCCACGCCTCCCAAGCCCAGCCTCGATTCGGTCACAACCATCCGTGAGGACGGATCCCGGTTGTTTCTGCATCCGGCCGACGTGAAGGGTCGGTTCACGCTCGCACGGCGGGTCTCCGGTTGGTTTCTGATCGCGCTCTACCTGTCGCTGCCATGGATTCAGATCGGAGGCTATCCGGCTGTGTTCCTCGACGTGCTGGGACGCCGCTTCCATCTCTTCGGATGGACCCTGGCGTTCCAGGACGCGTGGCTGCTGTTTTTCCTCATCACGGGATTGGGGTTCTCGCTCTTCTTCATCACGTCCCTGCTGGGTCGAATCTGGTGTGGCTGGGCTTGCCCGCAAACTGTCTTCCTTGAGCACGTTTATCGCCAGATCGAGCGGCTGATCGAGGGCGATGGCACGCGTCGCCGGGCGTTGGATGCGGCGCCGATGTCCGCCAGCAAACTGGTGCGGCGAACCGTGAAACACGGATTGTATGCGCTCGTCTCGCTCACCATTGCGCACCTGTTCCTCGCGTACTACGTATCGATCCCGGAACTGTGGGCGATGATGCACGATGCCCCCCGCGAACACTGGAGCGCCTTTGTCTTCGTGGGCGTCTTCGCCGGCATCCTCTACTTCAACTTCGCCTGGTTTCGCGAACAGCTCTGCATCGTCATCTGCCCCTACGGCCGGATTCAGTCGGCTCTGGTCGACGACAATTCTCTGGTGATCGGCTATGACGCCGCGCGCGGCGAGCCGCGGGGCAAGCTCGGCACTCCCGATGCCGGAGCCTGTGTGTCATGCAATCGTTGCGTGCAGGTCTGTCCGACCGGCATCGACATCCGCCAAGGTCTCCAGATCGAGTGCATCGGTTGCGCAGCCTGCATCGATGCCTGCGACGATGTGATGACCAAGGTCGGCCGCCCCACGGGACTGATCCGCTATGACTCCCTCCGCGGTCTGGCCGGCCAGGCGACGCGCTGGGTCCGCCCGCGCACCATCTTCTACTCCATCCTCATGGCCGTCGGTGCGACCGTTGCGATCTGGGCCTTCAGCGGGGTCCGCCCGGCGAACTTTGGTATCACCCGCATGCAGGGGGCGGCCTACTTCGTCGACACCACGTCCGTGCGCAATCAGTTCCTGATCCGCCTGGTCAACAAGCGCAATGAACCGGCCCGGCTGGTCGTGACCGCCTCCGACCTGCCTCCCGGTACGGTGCAGGTCGGCTTCAAGTCGGCGGTCGAGCTGCCGGCGATGGGCGAGGTGGTCACCCCGCTGGTGATCCAGATCCCGCGCGAGATCTACGAGGGGCCGTTTCATTTCCGCGTGGGCGTGACGGATGAGGCCCAGACCTACCAGTTGGGTCGCGAGGTGGAATTCATCGGGCCTGACCCCGAGTTGCTCAAGGAACGGTCCGAGCGCGAGCATCGCGAGGACAACGAACACAAGGAGAAGCATGAGCGCGAAGAATCGAGATGATCTCAAAATCTGGGCGCTGGCCGGCGGCTGCTTTCTGGCCCTGATCCTCGCCTACGTCGCCTTCTTCATGATCGCGGCGCGCAACCCGGTGCAGACCGTGCCTCTGGCGCCGCGTCAGGCACCTTGACCATGGAATTCGCCGCCGTCAGCACGCCCGCAGCTGCCTTCGTCGCCGGTTTGGTGACGAGCCTGCACTGCGCGGGCATGTGCGGACCGCTGGCCTGCATGCTGACGCCGGCTCGCGGCGAGCAGGTTGACGCGACAACGGTCACAACAGTTTACCAGGTCTCGCGCGTGCTCGGCTACACCGTGCTCGGCGCGGTCGTAGGCGGCATCGGCGCGGTCCCGGCGAGTTGGGGCGACTCGAGTCTGGTGCGCTGGCTGCCGTGGGTCCTGGTTGGCTATTTTCTGCTCGTGGCCCTGCGGCTCGGCTCACGGCTGCCGCGGCTCAAGTTGCTTTCACGGGTCCAGTTTGCGCTTCAGGGCTGGGTGCGCGGGCGCCCGCGCCTGCAGGTCGCCGGTGTGATGGGCCTCGCCACGCCCCTCCTGCCGTGCGGGCCGCTCTACTTCCTCATCGCTCTTGCTGCGCTCTCGGGTTCGGCCCTGCGTGGATCCGAGTTCATGCTGGCCTTTGGCCTCGGCACGGTGCCGTTGCTCTGGCTGGTCCAGGCCAACTTCGGCTGGGTTCGCAGTCGCCTGTCCCCCGTGGGTATTGCCCGGGTCCAGACGGCCATGGCCTTGGTCGCCGCGGTCGTGCTGTCGTGGCGCCTGCGTGGGTCCCTCGGCTTCTCCGGCACCGATCTTTACAACTACATCTGCTTCTGAACCTACGCTGGAGGGTCGCCGAGGTTCCCATTCCGGCGCTTGGCTCAACACTCCCGTCAACCTCGCTCGCTTCAACGTTACCCGCTCGCGTCAACGATGAGCACCGCCACTCTCCCGCCACCTCCTGTCCGTGCCTCCCGCCCAACGGCGGCTCGTGCGGGAAAACCTGTGTGCCGTCACTGCGGCGCCCCGTCCGCGGGCGGGGAGTTCTGCTGCTCGGGCTGCGCCTATGTCTACCGTCTGATCCACGAGCAGGGGCTCGATGCCTATTACCAGGTCAAGGATGCGGTCACGGCGCCCGCCGATCCGTCACTGCTGACGCCGCGGGATTACGGCTGGCTGACCACGGCCCAGTCCGAGGCCGAGCGCGTGTCCGGAGCCCGGACGCCTGAGCTGATCCTTGGGATCCAGGGACTCTCCTGCGCAGGTTGCGTCTGGCTGGTCGAAAAGCTTTTCACCAAGGAGCCCGGTGCCGGGCGCATCGCGGTCAACGCGCAGACCGGCCAGCTTCGGCTGACGTGGGTGGCCGGGGTCTTTGATGCGGCGGCCTTTGCGCGGACCCTCCAGTCCTTCAATTACCTGCTGGGCCCCGCCGGCGCCGAGCGCGCGGAGCGGGCCGAGAGCCGGTCACTGGTGAAGAAGATCGGGCTCTGCTCCGCGTTCACGATGAACGTGATGCTGTTCACGCTGCCGACCTACTTCGGCATGGAGTCAACGTTCACCTACGCGCACCTGTTTGCGACGCTGGCGATGGGCTTCGGTACCCTCAGCCTGTTAGCGGGGGGAGGCTACTTTCTTGTCCGTGCGGTCCGCGCCCTGCGGGCCGGGGCCCTGCACATCGACCTGCCGATCGGTCTTGGCATCGTCGGCGCCTACATCGGCTCGATGTATGGCTGGCTGAGCGGACGCGAGGAGTTCATGTACTTCGATTTCGTGAGCGGGTTCATCCTGCTCATGCTGATCGGCCGCTGGGCGCAGGTGGCGGCGATTGAGCGCAATCAACGCCGGCTGCTGGCCCGCCAGCCAACGCCGCCCCGCGTGCGGTGGCTGGCGGCGGATGGAGCGGAGGCGGAAATTGCCCCTGAGGACCTGCGTCCCGGCATGACCTTTCTCGCCGCCGGTGGACAGACGGTTCCGGTCGCCGCCCGCCTGCTCGCCGCCGATCACGCCTTCAGCCTTGCCTGGATCAATGGCGAGGCGGAGCCCCGCACGTTTCGCGTGGGCCAGCGTGTGCCAGCCGGCGCCGTCAATCTCTCGCGCGGCGATGTCCGCGTGGAAGCGCTGGAGCCCTGGGCCGACTCGCTGCTGGCTGAACTCCTGCGCCCCGTGGAACGGGAGGACTACCGCAACCGTCTCCTCGAGCGAATCATTCAGGCCTACCTGATCGCCATTCTCAGCATCGCGACCTTTGCCGGGATTTACTGGGGTTACAAAACGGGCGATGCGCTGCACACCGGCGCGATCGTGACGGCCATCCTGGTCGTGTCCTGCCCCTGCGCGCTTGGCCTGGCGGTCCCGCTGGCGGATGAGATCGCGACCGTGGCCCTGCGCAAGCGCGGCGTGTTCGTGCGGGCGGGCGATCTGTGGCCCCGTCTCGCGAAGATCAAGCGGCTCGTCTTCGACAAGACGGGGACGCTCACCTTGGAGACGCCCGTGCTCCTCAATCCCGATGCGTTGGATCGCCTGACGCCTGAGGCTCGCGCCGCTCTGGCGACGCTTGTTTTCGACAATCCTCATCCCGTCAGCCGCGCGCTTTACGAGGCGCTGGCGGTCAAGGGCACCACGGTGGTCGACGCCTCGTCCAACGCGGTGACTGAAACGGTCGGAGCCGGGGTTGAACTGGGCGATTGGTCGCTGGGACGGCCGGGTTGGAAAACGCTCGTGGGTGCAGCCCTGTCGCCTGAGGCGAAGGAGGCATCGGCCGATGTGGTCCTGGCCCGGGCGGGTACGGCGGTGGCCACCTTTCATTTTGCCGATGCTGCGCGGACCGACGCGCGGGAGGAACTCGAGTCGCTTGGCCGAAGGGGGCTCGACACCTTTGTGCTCAGTGGCGACCGTCCCGAAAAGGTCCGCGGTCTGCTCGACGGGCTGGGACTGCCCGCGACGAGTGGGCTTGGTGGCCTGTCTCCGCGGGACAAGGCGGCGTGGCTTGATGCGCACGGCGGTGAGGGCGCGCTGATGCTGGGTGACGGCGCCAATGACAGCCTCGCCTTCGATCATGCGCTCTGCCGCGGCACGCCAGTCATCCACCGGGGTGTGCTCGAGGCCAAGGCCGACTTCTACTACCTTGGCCGGGGGATTGGTGGCATCCGGGCGCTGTTCGAGATCAATGACGCGCGCCGTCAGACCACGGGGGCGCTGATCGGCTTCATGGTGCTCTACAACTTGGCGGCCGTCGGTCTCGCCGTTTCGGGCAATATGAACCCGCTGTTCGCCGCGGTCCTCATGCCGCTCAGCTCCTTGGCTACCCTTACGATCGTCGGCTTCGGCATGCGCCGCGCCTGGCAAATCGCGCGGGGGGCGGGGATCTAAACACGGAAATGTTTAACCACGGATCGCACGGATAGCACGGATTCAAATCCAGGGATCTGGATCCCATCCGTGCAATCCATGTAATCCGTGGTCAAATGGATTGGCGCTTCGATGGATCGAATCCCTTCGTTTCCATTCGTGGCAAAATCCTGTCCTAGATTTCCTTCGGGATCGCGGCGGTGAGGTTCTCCGGTTCGCCGGTCGTGATGACGAGGTTATCCTCGATGCGGACGCCGCCGGTTTCCAGGTGCTGCTCGGCGAGGGGCCAATTCACGCAGGCGCGGAAGCGTTCGCGACGGGCCGGGTCGTTGAGGAGCGCCGGAATGAAGTAGAGACCGGGCTCGACCGTGATCACGTAGCCCGGAGCGAGCGGCAGGTCGGTGCGCAGGGTTCTCAGGGAAGGCCGGGGATCCTTGGTGCGGCCGGGCAGGGTGCCGCTGGCGTCGCGCACGCCAAGTCCGACGAGGTGGCCGAGGCCGTGCGGATAAAAGAGGGTGTGGGCCTCCTGCTCGACCAGTGACTCGGCCTGACCGCGCAGGATCCCCATCTCGACCAGCCCAGCGGTCATGTCGACCGCGCAGCGCAGGTGAATCTCCTTCCACTCCGCGCCGGGGCGGCAGGCCGCGACGGCGCGCTGCTGCGCGGCGAGCACGACTTGGTAGAGGTCGCGCTGAAACGGGGTGGGTTTGCCGCCGACGACGTAGGTGCGGGTGACATCACAGACGTAGCGATCGACCTCCGCGCCGGCGTCGATCAGCACAAACTCGCCGTCCCGCAGAACGCGGTCGGACGGATCGAAGTGCAGAACGGCGGCGTTGGGGCCTGAGCCGACGATGCTCCCGTAGCCCGTGCGGTCGCCGCCGGCGCGGAAGAAGGTGGCCTCAAGTTCGATCTGCAGCGCTCGCTCGGTCTGTCCGGCACGCAGAAACGCCTGCACGGCGGCGTAGCCGGCGGCCGTGGCCGAGGCGGCCCGGCGGAGCAGGGCGAGTTCCGCGTCGTCCTTGGGCCGGCGGGCGTGGTGAAAATGGGCGCGAACGGTGGCCGAGAGGACGGCGTCGGTCGTCACGCCGGCCACCGGCGCGCCGAGGGCGGCGACGGGACGGCCGCTGCGAGCGGCCAGCCAAGCCGGGAGATGGGTGAGGAGCGTGCCGGGCAGTTGGGTGCGGCCCTCCCAGACGCGAGCGGACTCGGAGACCTCGACGACGAAAGATGTCCACGTACGGTCGCGCGGATCGTAGGCGATGACCCCGCCCTCCTCGTCGAGCCCGGTCAGATAGACATACTCCGTGTGGGCGCGGAATGGATACGTCTGGTCCGTGTTTTCGGGCAGGGGCACAGGTTCGCCGGCGCCCACCAGCAAAAGGGCGTCGCCGAGCGGGAGGGCAGCAGCGACGCGGTTCCGGCGATCGGTGAGGACACGATCAGTGAAGATCATGTCGGGAAGCTGAAACACGGAGTCAGGCCGGGCAAGCCGTCCGACTCCGGTTGGGGCTCTTCAGCTTCTTTTTTTCGAGCCCTTCTTCTTGGGAGGGACGATGAGCACGGGGCAGCTGGCCTTCTTCAGGATGCCGTGGGTGGTGCTGCCGACGATGAGATCGTAGAGGGCGGTGTGGCCGTGGGAGCCCATCACAATGTAGTCGGCCTTGACCTTCTCCGCGGTCTCGAGGACGCCGGGGACCGGGGCACCGCTGAGCTGGACCGTCCGGGCGGAGATGCCCTGATCGCGAAGCTCCTCCGCGAGATGCTTCAACTGGCGGGAGGCGGCCTTCTCACTGACGGCGAAGATCTCCTGCACGTTTTCCAAGGCCAGCCCATAGTCGCTGGTGACCATGGGGGGCTGCACGATGTGGAGGAGAACGATCTGCGAGGGACCGGACTGCGCCAGCTCGACGGCGGCGTCGATGACCTGGGCGGTGGCGGCGGAGAAGTCGACGGGGGTAAGGATAGTTTTCATCGTGGGGAAAGCCTACGGGAACGGCTGGAAAAAAGCCACGCACGGCTTGGTCGCCGCTGCGCGTATTTTGACCCCGTCCGGGAAGGATAAAATGCGCTTGCTTCCCCCGGCGGCATGCGGCTTGTTCTCCCTTCCTTTCGTCGGGCTGTAGCGTAGCCTGGTAGCGCGCTTGCATGGGGTGCAAGAGGTCGTGAG
>CAYZCV010000158.1:0-7938 GCA_964476965.1 uncultured Opitutus sp.
GCCGCGGCGACCTCGAGGTCCGCCGCCACGGGCGCCTCGTTGGTCGAAGCGACATCGTCGGAGGCAAAGTGATTGATGAGGTCCTCGATCTGCACGGCACCCGTCCCCGGCCGCACGCCCGCCTCGAGGCTCGCCCGCAGCCGGGCGTACCCCGCCGGATCGAACCGCGGAACCAGCACGGAGCGGGGCGTTTCCGCGGTCCGGCGAAACCCAGCGTCCTGACGGCCCGCCCGCACGACGGGCGGCGGCGCGGCGAGGGCCAGCGAACGTGCGACCGTCGCTTGGCGCATCGCCGGCGCCCGCTCGGCGGCGGCGGCGGAGAACGTGGCCGCCGCATCGGCGATCTCAGCGGACGCCGGCGCCGCCTCGGAAGCCAGATTCAGCTCGAAGGTCCGCCGTTCGGGCTCCATCGGCGACTCCTTGTGCAGCACCGCCACCAGCGCAAAGCACGCGGCCGCCAGGCCTGAGACGATGTAGTACGGGAACCGGACAAACTTCCGGCGGTAAGGGTCGACCGCCGGCTCGGCCTCGGCCGCCGCGGGTTCCCGCCCCAGCGCGCCCGCCAGCTCGCCCGCCAGGGCGCGAATCTCAGCCACCGCCGCCTGCAGCGCCGGGTCGCCGCGCACGGCCGCGTCGATCTCGGCGTGGTCAGCACCCTCCAATTCGCCCAGGGCATAGGCGGTCAGGCGGGGATCATCGGAGGAGAGGCGCGACGGGTTCATGACAGTGACTTCGGCTCAGCGCGGTTGGGCGGCAAATTCCCGCCGCAGACGCTGCACGGCGGTGTGGATGAGAAAGCCGACATTGGTTACGGAGAGTTCGGTGATGCGGCTGATTTCCTTGTAACTGAATCCGTTTTGGAACTTCAGCCGGATGACCTCCTGCTGATTCGGCGGCAGGTGTCCGATCAGGCTCAGCAATGCCGCCTGCGTTTCCGCCTGCTCCAGGGCCCGCCCCGGACGCGGCGCATCCGCCGCCAGGCGCTCCACCTCGCCTTCCGCAAAGCGCTTCATGCGACCCTCCTTGCGCAGAACGTCCAGCGCCCGGTTCCGGCAGACGGTGAAGAGCCACTCGGCCAGATGTCCCTCGACCTCCGCCACGGGCTGGCCCACGAGTCGGACAAAGGTGTCCTGCACGACATCGCGGGCCCGGTCCGGATCCCCCAACAGCCGGGCGGCATAGCGCAGCAGGGGCGCCTGGTAGAGCGCCACAGCATTGTGCACATACTCGCGAGCCGGGTCATGATCGGAGGCCGGGTTCATCGGGACCTTCGCTCCATCAACGCGCCTGCCATCGGTTTATTAGGGAAAAACAAGCTTCCCCCCGTTCCCCGTGAATCGCGCCCATCCGTCCGAATCCTGGGGAGCACCACGGAATCTAGGGCGTGCACGGAAAATCAGGTTTGAAGATGAGATCCCACCCTAGGCGACGAACCGAGCCCGGGTTTACTCCGGAGCGGCGGACGCGCGGGACGCCATCGCTGCGAGGACAAACTCAGGGCCGGACGAGCACCACGCGCGTGTCGGCGATCCGATCATGCAGGGCCCGTTTCTCCGGGTCGAAGGCGGCAATGATGTAGCCCAGCAAAAAGATGAGCCAGCTGAGCCATTCCGCGAAGTAGCGGGCGGCGATCCGGCCCACCGAGAGACGGCTGCTGTCCGCCCGGTACACCTTCAGCCCCAGCACCATTTTTCCCGGGGTCGCGGCGTATTTTCGGAGGAAGAAAATCGAGTAGGCCAGACCGATCGCCACCTGCACGCAAATGCTGATCAGCTGAAAAGTCAGGACGGCGACCACTTGCTCGGGCGTGGCTTGGGCACCCGGCGCAAGCATGCCAGCGGTCCCCAGCAGGGCAAAAAGGAGCGGCAAGAGGATGATCCAGGACAGCACACCGGTGATGAAGCCGTCGATCACCTTGGCCACGAGCCGCCGCCAGAAGCCGCCGTAGCCGTGCATGACGACATCATTCGCCCCGGCGACCGGCGCCGCTTCCGCCTCGGCGCCGACGCCGGGCTGTCCCGCTGGGGGCGGAGGCGGGACGGGAGGGGCGTCCATCGGCGGAGGAGCAAGGTCGGCGTAAGGCTTCCACGTCGGCATTCCGGCCTGCCAGACCAGCGTATCCGGGCGGATCACGCCGGTTTCCACCAGACGCTTGAACTCATCAGCCGAAACCGGCCCGGAGCGCTGCCCGTCATTTGCATAGTACCATTGCATAGCGTCGACCTCCACCGAATCGCGGCGGGGGCGGAAGGGCAACGCCATTGTTTCGCGGGACCACGCTTGCGCCAGAGGCGCGCGGCGGTTTCCTTGCCCCCACTATGCGACGCCCCGCTGCTTTCGTGTCCGGCCTGCTCTGCGTCCTTTCCCTGCTCGTCGCGAGCTGCACCAAACGGGAGACCCCGGTGGATGCCGGAATCCGCACCCAGACGCTCCACCTCGGCAACGGCGCCGAGCCGCAGGATCTCGATCCGCAGATCGTCACCGCGTACACCGACTACCTGATCCTGATCGCCCTGTTCGAGGGCCTGACCGTGATCGACGAGGCCACCTCGCAAGCGGTGCCAGGCGTCGCCGAGCGCTGGGATGTCTCCGCGGACGGACTGCTCTACACCTTTCACCTCCGCGCCAACGCCAAGTGGTCCAATGGCGACCCGGTCACGGCGCAGGATTTCGTGTTCTCGTACGAGCGCATGCTCAGCCCCGCCCTCGCCTCCGAGTACGCCTACATGCTTTATCCGGTGGAGAACGCCGAGGCCTTCAACACGGGCAAGGTCACCGACTTCGCCCAAGTCGGATTCAAGGCCATCGATGCCCGCACGCTGCAGATCAAGCTGGCGGCACCCACGCCCTACCTCCTCGCCCTCGCGGCCCACCAGGCGTGGTTTCCCGTGCATCCGGCCACAATCCTCAAGCACGGCAAGATTGACCAGCGCGGGACCCGCTGGACCCGGGTGGAAAACTTCGTCGCGAACGGCCCCTACGTTCTCAAGGAGTGGTCACCCAACAGCCGCATCATCGTTGAACGCAGCCCGTACTACTGGGACGCCGGCCACAACGGCCTGAACAGCGTCGTGTTCTATCCCAATGAGAACATCGCCACCGACGAGAGTAACTTCCGCGCCGGGCAACTGCATCTCACCTACGACGTCCTGCCTGATCGCATCGGCCACTACCAGCGCACCGCTCCGGAACAGATCCGCATCGATCCCTTCCTCGAGTCGTACTTCATCCGCTTCAACGTCACCCGCAAGCCCCTCGACCAGCCCAAGGTCCGTCAGGCCCTGTCGCTCGCCATCGATCGCGAGGCGATTGCCAACAAGCTCCTCTACGGCAGTCGCCTCCCGGCCTACTTCTTCACCCCGCCCAACACCGCCGGCTACACTGCCCGCGCGCGGGTCACGACAGACTTCGCCGCCGCTCGCGCCCTCCTCGCTGAGGCGGGTTTCCCCGGCGGCCAGGGCTTCCCCAAGCTCGACATCCAGATGAACACCGACGCGGTCAACTCGAAGGTGCTCGAAGCCATCCAGGCCATGTGGAAGACCGAGCTGGGCGTCGACGTCACCCTCTCGAATTCCGACTTCCGCGTGTACCTCGATAACATGCGCACCCTCAACTATGACTTTTCCCGCGCACGCTGGGTGGGTGACTACAACGATCCCAACACCTACCTCGACATGTTCGTCACCAACGGCGGCAACAACCAGACCGGGTGGAGCAACGCCGAGTACGATCGCCTGATCGCCGAGGCCGGCAAGACCGGCGATGCCACCGCCCGCTTCGAACTGCTGCAGCAAGCCGAGGATCTTCTGCTGAAGGAACTGCCAATCTCCCCGGTGTTCTTCGGCACCCGGAGCTACCTGATCCATCCCAGCGTCAAGGGCTGGGTTCCCTCCCTCCTCGGAATCCACCGCTATCAGAAGGTCCGGCTCGAACCCTGAGCGCCGCCGGAACCCCCGCGCCGGAAGCACTTTGGCACGTAATCTGCGACCTTCGTCTTGTGCTGAAACCCTCCGCCGCCCAGTCTGCCCCCATGCGGTCCGCCCGGCTCTTTCTCCTCGCCCTCCTTTCCTCGGCCGCGCTGGCCGCCAGCGAGGTGACCCTGGTGCGCGTCTGGAGTGGACCTCGCACCGCCGAGTCCTTTGCGCGCATATCCGAGTACTTCAGCGGTGAAGAGAACACCGGAGGCCAGACGATCGTCCGCACGCAGCCAACGGCCCGCGCCGGTTTCTACTGGCTGATCCGCACCAAGGCGGGCGCGGCCACCGACGCGACCATCGAGTTGTCCGTCATCGCCCCCGACGCCCCCGCGGCCCGGACTTACACGCTCCCCGCGCGCCTTCCCGCCGGCAGTCACGTCACCATGGCGGGCCTCACCGGTGCGGACTGGCCGCAGGCGGAAGCCCGGCCCGTCGCGTGGCGGCTCCGCGTCCTCGATGGCGCCGGCCGCGAGCTCGCTACCGAGCAAAGCTTTCTCTGGGTTGCGCCCCCCTCACCCTGATCCCCTTCCCCATGTCCGACCTCTTCGCGAGCTACGAACACGCCCGGTTTTATGACGAAATGTTTGCCGCTCCCGGCAAACCGCGGCCCCACTACCAGCGCCTCTTTGACCGCTTCGCCCGGCTGGACGGGATGAACGAGCTGCTCGAACGCCAGCGCACCGCCGACCAGACCTTCATCAATCGCGGCGTCACGTTCACGGTCTACTCCGACACGACGGGCACCGAGAAGATTTTCCCGTTCGACCTCCTCCCGCGCATCGTGCCCGCACACGAGTGGGCCCATCTCGAAAAGGGCCTCACACAGCGCATGGCCGCGCTCAACCATTTCCTCGCCGATATCTATGGCGAGCAGCGCATCCTCAAGGAAGGGATCGTGCCGCGGGAGATGGTGGATACGTCCAAGCACTTCCGGCACGAGATGGTCGGCGTGAAGCTGCCGCGAGGACTTTACGTGCACATCAACGGCACGGACCTCATCCGCGATGAGGCCGGCGCCTACCGCGTCCTGGAGGACAATCTGCGCACTCCGTCAGGCGTCAGCTACGTGCTGGAGGACCGGCAGGTCATGAAGCGCGTGTTCCCGAATCTCATCCGCGACTACCGCGTGCGCCCGGTCGAGACCTACGCCAGCGATCTGCTCGCGCTCCTCATGCACCTGGCCCCGGCCCATGTGCCGGATCCGACCGTGGTGCTGCTGACGCCCGGCGTGTTCAACTCCGCGTACTTCGAGCACTCCTTCCTCGCCCGCCAGATGGGCATCGAGATCGTGCAGGGTGACGACCTCGTGGTGGAGAACGACAAGGTCTACCTCCGCCGCACCGGCGGGCTCGATCCCGTCCACGTCATTTACCGCCGCATCGACGACGATTTCCTGGACCCCACTGTCTTCCGCAAGGACTCGCTCCTCGGCGTCCCGGGTCTCGTGAACGCCTACCGCAAGGGCAATGTCGCCCTGTGCAATCCGATCGGCACGGGCGTCGCCGACGACAAGGCGATGTATTATTACGTGCCGAAGATGATCAAGTTCTACCTCGGCGAGGACGCGATCCTGCCGAATGTGGACACCTACCTCTCGTCGGATCCCAAGGACATGACCTTCATCCTCGAGAACCTGCCCAAGCTGGTGGTGAAGAGCGTGAACGAGGCGGGCGGCTACGGCATGCTGGTCGGCCCACACTCGACGCAGGCGCAGATCGCCGAGTTCCGCGACAAGATCATCGCCAACCCCCGAAATTTCATCGCCCAGCCCACCATCGGCCTCTCCCGCTGCCCGAGCGTCTGCGACGGCGTCATTGAGGGCCGCCACATCGACCTGCGCCCCTACATCCTCAACGGCGAGACGATCAAGATCATGCCGGGCGGCCTCACCCGCGTCGCACTGCGTAAGGGCTCGCTCGTGGTCAACTCCTCCCAAGGCGGCGGCTCGAAGGACACCTGGGTCCTCAGCGACGAGGAGGCGCCCGAGCAAGTGCAGGTACAGGGGCAGGAGAAGATCATCGTCTAGCGCCGGGGCCCGGCGCTGAATTCCGAATGACGAAAACCGAATGACGAATGAAGGCGCCGGCTTACGATTTAGAAGAGCGGACCGCTAAATTCGGCGAGGCGGTCATCGATCTGTGTATGCAACTTCCTGAAACGGCCGTGACGCGCCCGCTCATCTCCCAGTTCATTCGTGCCGCGACGAGTGTTGGGGCGAACTATTGCGAAGCCGACGACGCGGAAAGCCCCAAGGACTTCCGGCACAAAATCGCCCTTTGTCGCAAGGAATCGCGCGAGACCAAGTACTGGTGTCGCATGGTCGCCAAGGCGGCCGCGACCCACAAGGCAATGATTCGACCGCTCTGGAAAGAAGCCAGCGAGCTGAACCTCATTTTCTCGTCCATCTTCCGCAAAACCAAACCCGCTGAAGCCGCCTGATATTCGTCATTCGAGCTTCGTCATTCGGATTTACCCTCATGCTCTCCCGCGTCGCCAACATCATCTACTGGATGGCCCGTTATCTTGAACGGGCCGAGAACACCGCCCGCATTGTCGACGTCAATGCGCAGCTCGTCATCGATCTGCAGTCACGCCAGGCAGCCGATGATCCGCGGTCCTGGGAGCCGCTGGTCTATGTCACCGGCGACGAGGACAAGTTCTTCGAACTCTACGGTGAGACCGTGAGCGAGCGCGCCGTCGTCGAGTTCATGCTCTTCGACAAGCGCAATCCGAGCTCAGTCATCTCGTGCATCGCCACCGCTCGCGAGAACGCGCGCTGCATCCGCGACCAGCTCGCCAACGAGGTCTGGGAAACGCTCAACACCTTCTACCTCCAGCTAAAGGACGACGACTACGCGCGCTACGCCCAGCTGGGCTCCGCCGAGTACCTCAACCGGCTCAAGACGCGCATCCAGCTCTTCTACGGCGTCGCCGACTCCATGCTCCCGCGGACTCAGGGCTGGTGGTTTTACGAATTCGGACGTCACCTCGAGCGCGCGGACAACACCTCACGCATCCTCGATGTGAAGTACTACATGCTGCTGCCCTCGCTTCACGCCGTGGGCTCCGCGCTCGATTTGATCCAGTGGGGCTCCGTGCTCCGCTCGTGCTCCGCCTTTGAGGCGTTCCGCCGCAGCCGCCGCGGTCAGCTCAACCTGGAGCGCGTGCTCGACTACCTCATCCGCGACGAGGATTTCCCCCGCAGCATCCTCTTCTCCGTCCTCGCCGCGGAGGACGCTCTCGCCCAGATCGTCGCCACCATGCCGCATGTCGCGGACAACCCGGCCAGCCAGCGCGTGGCCAGCCTGCGGGCGCATCTGCAGGAGACCAGCGTGGCCGAGATCATCAAGAGCGGCGTGCACGAGTACCTCGACGAGGTCCAGCAGCAGGCGCAGCTCATCCACGAGTCACTCGTGGAGACCTTCGTCGACTACCCGACCGCCACCGCCCGGGTGATGGCCTGATCCGGCTATCCGGACCTCGTGCCCGCCCCGGCCATGCCGCCTTCGCCCGCGCCGGGCTGGACCGCCTGGACGCTGCTGCCCTCCGCACCGCCCACCCGACCTGACCTGCTCGCCGAGCAAATCGACGGCGGCCAGGCCTTTCGTTGGCAGCGCGACGATGCGGGCAATTGGGTGGGCGGCTGGAGCGACGTGATTCTCCGCCTACAGCTCGATCCGCAGGGCCGGCTGGCCTATTCCGCCCCGGTCGCGCTCCAACCCCGACTTCCGGCGGCCCTGACGACCTACCTCGGACTGGAACCGGCGTCCGCCGGCCTGACCGACGCCCTCCCTTGGCGCAGCGACGCGCACCTCGCGGCCTGCCTCGAGGCCTTTCCCGGTCTGCGAATCCTCCGGCAGCCCTTCGGTGAAACCCTGCTGGGATTTCTCTGCAGCGCGACGAAGCAGATCGTCCAGATCAAGCAGATGATGGCGCTCCTCGCGCGCCGCCACGGCGCACC
>CAYZCV010000159.1:0-7925 GCA_964476965.1 uncultured Opitutus sp.
GGCTGCAACGTCTGCACCTCGATGAGCATGATGAGCGAGAATTTCCTGCCCAGCGCCTGCGAGGTGGACGTCACCGGCGTCCTCACCATGTACGCCATGCAGCTCGCCTCGAGCTCGCCTTCCGCGCTGGTCGACTGGAACAATAATTACGGCGCCGCGGACGACAAGTGCGTGCTCTTCCACTGCGGCAACTGGGCCAAGTCCTTCCTGCCCGACATCAAGGTCCTCAACGCCCCCATCCTCGGCTCAACTCTCGGCGTCGAGAACACCTGGGGCGCGCTCGACGGGCGCACACCGGCCTCGCCGCTCACCTATGGTCGCATCACGACCGATGATGCCGCCGGCATCATCCGCACCTACGTCGGCGAGGGCGAGCTCACCAACGACGAGCTCAGGACCTTCGGCAACCGCGCCGTCGCCCGTGTGCCGAAGCTCCAGAAGCTCATGCGCCACGTCTGCCGCGAGGGCTTCGAGCACCACGTGGTCATGAACGCCTCGCGCACCGCGGGCATCCTTGCCGAGGCCTTCCAACGCTACCTCGGCTGGGAAGTCTACCACCACGAGGGACCCCAGGAGTGATCCTTTGATGAACGACCGGGAACTCGCGCTCAAGGCCTTCGCCCTCCGCCGGCGGATGCTCCAGCTCATTCACGATGCCGGCGCCGGCCACACCGGCGGCGGGCTGTCGTGCCTCGACATCCTCAACCTGCTCTACAACCGCGTGCTCAACGTCACGCCCGAGTCGGTCGACGATCCCCGGCGCGACCGCTATGTCCAGAGCAAGGGCCACTGCGTCGAGGCGCTCTACGCCGTCATGGCTGACCGCGGCTACTTTCCCGACGCCGACCTCAATACGGTCTGCCACTACCGCAGCTACTACGTCGGCCACCCGACCCGGAAGATCCGCGGCATGGAGATGAACACCGGCGCGCTCGGCCACGGTCTCCCGATCTGCCTCGGCATGGCCCTCGCCGCCAAGATGGACGGCGCCGCCACGCGTGTCTTCACGCTCCTCGGTGACGGCGAATTGGCCGAGGGTTCGAACTGGGAGGCTGCCATGGCCGCCTCGCACCACCGGCTCGATAATCTCGTCGCCATTCTCGACCACAATTCCCTCCAGATCACCGGCAGCACCCGCGAGGTCATGTCCAACGAGCCGCTCGACGAGAAATGGCGCGCCTTCGGCTGGGAGGTCCGCAGCGTCGATGGCCACGACTACGCCCGCCTCAGCGCCGCGCTCACCACCCCGCCGCCCGCCGGCAAGCCGCTCTTCATCCTCGCCAACACCGTCAAGGGCAAGGGCGTCAGCTTCATGGAAAACGTCGGCAAGTGGCACCACGGTGTCCCGAACGAGGCCGAGCTGGCCCAGGCCCTCGCGGAACTGACCGCCGCCGAAAACGCCCTCCGGGAGGCCTCCGCATGAGCGCACCCGCCCCGTCCATGTTCACGCCCGCCGCCCAGGCGATGCTGCAGAAGCTCGGTCTGAAGAAGGGCCGCGCCAATCTCGAGGAGTTCGCCGACACGCTGCTCTCGCTCGCCACCGCCGATCGCAACATCGTCGCCGTCACCTCCGACTCCCGCGGCTCCGGCAAGCTCGCCCCCTACGGCAAGGCGCTGCCGAAGCAGATCGTCGAGGTCGGCATCGCCGAGCAGAATCTCGTCGGCATCACCGCCGGCCTCGCCGCCTGCGGCAAGAAGGCCTTCGGCGTCTCGCCGTCCTGCTTCCTCACCGCCCGCTCGCTTGAGCAGATCAAGAACGACATCTGCTACTCCAATGTGCCCGGCGTCCTCGTCGGCATCAGCTCGGGCGTCAGCTACGGGGCCCTCGGCTCGACCCACCACTCTCTGCACGACCTCGCCGTCCTCCGCGCGATCAATAATCTCACGATCATCGTCCCGGCCGACAATCGCGAGACCCGCGAGGCGATTCGCTTCGCCGCCAGCGCTACGCGGCCGGTGTTCGTGCGCTTCGGCAAGGCCGCGATGCACGACGTCATCCCTTCCGCCACCGCCTTCGAAGTCGGCAAGGCCATCACCCTGCGCGAGGGCCGCGATGTCGCCTTCATCGCCAATGGCGAGACCGTGGTCCATGCCGTGCTCGCCGCCGCCCTGCTGGCGGAGGCTGGCATCTCCGCCCGCGTGCTCAGCCTGCACACGGTCAAGCCCCTCGACACGGCCGCGATCCTCGCCGCCGGACGCGAGTGCCGCGCCGTCATCACCGTCGAGGAGCACATGGTCGCCGGCGGCGTGGGCGAGGCCGTCGCCTCGACCCTGTTGACGGCGGGTGTGACCCCGCGCTTCCGCATGGTCGGCTTCCCCGACGAGGATACCGTCACGGGCGCGCAGGCCGATCTCTTCCGTCACTACGGCATCAGCATGGAGGGCCTGGCCGAGACCGCCCGCGCCCTGCTCGGGCGCTAGCGCCCATCCGCCGCTCCGCTGTCGCCTCGCCGATCCGATGCTCTTCCTGGCCCTTGACCAAAGCACCTCCGCCACCAAGGCGCTGGTGTTTGACGAGCAGGGGAGGGCGCTCGACCGCGAGGCTTGCGAGCACGCCCAGCATTACCCGCAACCCGGCTGGGTGGAACACGACGCCGAGGAGATCTGGACCAACACCCTCGCGGTGACCCGCGCCCTGCTGGCGCGCCTCGGCGGCCGCGCGGGCGAGATTGGCGCGCTCGCGATCACCAATCAGCGTGAGACGATCGTCGTGTTTGAGCGCGGCACCGGCCGGCCGCTGCACCGGGCCATCGTCTGGCAATGCCGCCGTGGCGACGCCTATTGCGCCGCGCTCAAGGCCTCCGGAGACGAGGCTCGACTCCATGCCCGCACCGGCCTCAGGGCCGACGCCTACTTCTCCGCCTCCAAACTGCAGTGGCTGGTCCATCACCGCCCGGATCTCCGGGCCAGACTCGAGGACGGGTCCGCCCTGATCGGGACGATCGACACTTACCTGATCTATCGCCTGACCGAGGGACGCGTCTTCGCGACCGACTCGACCAATGCCAGCCGCACGCTCCTTTTCGACATCGGCCGGCTGGCTTGGGATGACGACCTTTGCGCGCTCTGGCAGGTGCCGCGCCGAGCGCTGCCTGAGGTCCGGGACAGTTCGGCGGCCTTCGGTGAGACGACGCTTGGTGGCGCGCTCGCCCGGGCGATTCCCATCCGTGGCGTGATGGGTGATTCCCAGGCCTCGCTCTTCGCGCAACGCTGCTACACCCCCGGTGCGGCCAAGGTGACCTTCGGCACCGGCTCCTCGCTGCTGCTGAACATCGGATCGCAGCCGCGCTTCTCGACCCAGGGCGTGCTGACTGCGCTCGCCTGGACGCAGGGCGGCGTGCCGACCTATGCCTTTGAAGGCATCATCATCTCGGCTGCCTCCACGCTGACCTGGCTGCGCGACCAGCTGGGAATCGCGGCCGATGTCCCCGCGCTGGAACGCCTCGCACTCGAGGTGCCGGACAATGGCGGGGTGCACCTCGTCCCGGCATTCACGGGTCTTGGCCTGCCGCACTGGCGGCCGGACGCGCGCGCCGCGATCGTTGGCCTCTCACCGCACAGCGACCGTCGCCACGTGGCCCGGGCCGGGTTCGAATCCATCGCCTTTCAGGTCTGCGACGCGCTTCAGGCGATGCGCACGGAGGCCGGCGTGCCGCTCACCGCGGTGCACGCCGACGGCGGACCGACGGCGAGCGCCTTTCTCATGCAGGCCACCGCCGACCTCTGCGGCGTCGAGCTCAGGGTGGCGGAGCAGGCGGATTGCTCGCCCCTTGGTGCGGTTCTGGCCGGACAGCTGGGGTTGGGCCTGCAGCCCGATCTTGCCGGCCTCGCCGCCCTGCCCCGCGCGGAGACCGTGTACCGCCCGGCACGCCCGCCCGCCGAGGTCGCGACCTGGCACGCCGGCTGGACCGCCGCCCTGCGGCAAGTGCTCGCCCGCTAGGCGCCGCCGACCCCGTGGGTTCCTCGTAACCCGCCTCGCCAAGCTGGCTCCGAGGTGTTGGGCTCCGTGGACGTTCCGGCTCCGGACGTGCCCTTCACCTGCCATGCTTTTCGAAACCTTTCTCCAAGACATCCGCATTGGGCTTCGCGTGCTCATCAAGGAAAAGGGGTTTTGCTTTCTGGCGGTCTCGATTCTCGCCCTCGGCATCTGCGCCGTCACCACCCAGTACGCCGTCGTCAACGGCGTTCTCCTGCGGGGCTTTGCCTTCAAGGACGCCGATCGCCTGGTGAGCATCCAGCTGGTTGATCCGACTTCCTTCACGCCCACGGCCTACCAGTCACGCTCGACCACCGCCGACTTCGTTGATCTCAAGGCGCAGACCCAATCGTTCGAGACCATGGTCGGCTACCTGGCCAACACCACGGTCAACCTCACCTACCAGGACCAGCCGCGGCGCCTGCAGGGCGGCTATGTGCCCTGGGATTTCTTTCGCGCGCTGGGCGCAACGCCTGCGCTGGGTCGGGATTTCCTGCCGGAGGACGACCGCGCCGGCGTGACCATGTCCGTGATGCTCAGCGACGGGCTCTGGCGGAGCGACTTCGGCGCCGATCCCGCCGTCCTCGGCCGTCCGGTCCGCATCAATGGCCGCGCCGGCGTCATCATCGGCGTCATGCCGCCGTCCTTCGCCTTCCCGAGTTACGAGCATGTCTGGCTGCCCTTCAACGCCGAGTACCCGGTCCGCCCGCGCAATGACCGCGCGGCCAATTTCATCTCGATCATCGGACACCTGAAACCCGGCGTGAGCATCGATCAGGCCGAGGCCGAGGTCACGAGTCTCGCCCAGCAGTTCGCGCGGGACTACCCCGACAGCAACCGCCAGTACACCCGCGGCTACGTCCAGCCCCTCATCGCGATTTTCACCGGCACGCAGCTGTCGAAGCTGCTCTTCACCATGCTGGCTTTCTGCGCCGGCGTCCTGCTCATCGCCTGCGTCAATGTGATGAACATGCAGTTCGCCCGCGCGACGCTGCGCTCCAAGGAACTCGCCATCCGCTCCGCGCTCGGCGCCTCCCGCTGGCGGCTCATCCGGCAGATGCTGACGGAGAGCCTGATCCTCGCTGCGCTCGGCGCCGTGATCGGCGTGGCCGGCGCATTCTACGTCACGGACTACCTCAATTTCGCCAAGGCCAATCTGACCAATCCACTCCCGGGCTGGATGGTCTTCTCGATTGATCTCAAGGTCCTCACCTTCGTGGTGGGCGTGACGATCCTCGCCGCGCTCGTCGCCGGCTTCGTGCCCGCCTGGCTCGCCTCGCGTACGACGACCGCCCAAGTCCTCAAGGAATCCGGCCGCGGCAACACCGGCCGCGCGGTCGGCGTCATCACACGCGGGCTGGTCGTGTTTCAGATCCTCGTAACCTCCGTGCTGCTGATCGGCGCCCTGCTCCAGCTCCAGTCGATCCAGCGGCAGCAGACCATCGACTACGGTTTCGACACGCGCTCAATCCTTAGCGCGCGCCTCGGCCTGATGAACGCCGATTACCCGACGCCCGCGGACAAGCAGTTGTTCTACGAGCGGCTGCTGCGCGAACTGCGGGCCTCGCCGCCGTTCGAGTACGCGGCCGTCACCAGCAAGAACCGCATGGCGCTTTCCACCAACGCTCGGATCGAAATCGAGGGCCGCCAGTACCCGCGCGAGAGCGACCGTCCAATCGCGCAGTACGAGAACATCTCGCCGGGCTACTTTGAGGTTCTCGGGGTCAAGCTCCGCGAGGGGCGTGAGTTCACCGACAATGACACCGACCAGCGCGATCCGGTCGCGATCGTGAACGCGGCCTTTGCGCGGATCCACTTTGGCAACGAGAGCCCGCTCGGTCGCCGTTTCCGCACCATCCAGCCAACCGGCCAGGTCCCGGGACCGTGGCGGACCATCGTTGGCGTGACAGGGGAGCTCCGCATGCAGGGGCCGCTTGATCGCGAGAGCGATGGGGCGGGGTTCTTTATCCCCTTCTTCGCCTCCGCCTTTGGGCCGACGCCCGCCGTGCCCGCGCCGATGAATTTCTCGACCATCATCGTGCGTCCGCGCGGCGGCCAGCGCCCGGATGGTCTCGGGCCGGCGGTGCAGACCGCGACGAGCCGCGTGGACCCGCATCTGCCGCTGTACTATTTTCTCACGCCGGAGGCGGCGGTGGCCGGCTTTCTCACGCAGAACCGTTTCATCGCGGTGATGTTCGGTGCCTTCGGCATCGTAGCCGTGATCCTCGCTTCGGTCGGGCTCTACGGGATCATGTCCTTCTCGGTGAACCAGCGCCTGCAGGAGTTCGGGATCCGCATGGCGCTCGGCGCGGACCGCCGGCGGATCTTCGCGCTCGTGTTCCGGCAGGGCGGCGCGCAATTGGCGCTCGGCCTCTTCCTCGGCCTGACCTTCGCGCTCGTGGCAGCGACCGTGGGAGCGAGCGAGATCCAGACTGTCCTCTTCGGCATCAGCCCGCGCGACCCGCTGACCTATATTGGCGTGGCCCTGCTGCTGACGGTGGTCGCCCTCCTCGCGATGCTCGTCCCCGCGCGCCGCGCGACCAAGGTCGACCCGATGATTGCCCTGCGCGCGGAGTAGCCGCGGATTTCGAAAAACGTCGGCCCGGCGACCGTGGCCGCGAGGGTAATAATCATTACTCGAAGGTTGCGTTGGGGACGACTTCGCCGTTTCTTGGCGATACCCCTTCGGCCCCTGCTTTCGTGATGTCTGACTCCCCGCATCCTCGTCGCGCTCCGTTCGTGTCGACCCGACAGGCTTTGTCGCGGCGACAGTTTCTGCGCGGTGCCGGGGTGGCTCTGGCCCTGCCGTTCCTGGAGTCGATGCTGCCGTCCTTCGCCCGCGCCGCCCAGCCGGCTTCGCCGCTGCTGCCGGGAGCCAAGCCGCGCCGCATGCTCGGCATCTGCAACAATCTGGGCCTGCTGCCCGACCTCTTTTTCCCCACGGGGAGCGGCCGCGATTACACGCCCTCGCCCTACCTCGATCTGCTCAAGGCGCATCGGAATGACTTCAGCGTCTTCAGCGGCGTCTCCCATCCCAACGTGGATGGCGGGCATCCGGCCGATATCTGCTTTCTCACCGCCGCGCCTCATCCGGGCAGCAGCTCGTTTCGGAACACGATCTCCCTCGACCAGCACATCGCGGAGCGCATCGGGGTCCTCACCCGTTTCCCCTCGCTCACACTCGGCGTCAACACCCGCACCCGCAGTCTCTCGTGGACCGGCACCGGCGTGGCCATCCCGCCCGAGGAGAAAGCGTCCGCCGTTTTCCGTCAGCTGTTCCTCCAAGGTACGCCCGAGCAGGTCGCCGCGCAGATCCGGCAGCTCGATACCGGCCGCAGCATTCTCGACACGATTTCCGCCCAGGCCCGGCAGCTGCAGCGGCAGGTCACCGCGCGGGACCGCGACCGGCTGGACCAGTTCTTCACCAGCGCGCGCGATCTCGAGACGCGGCTGCAGGCGTCACGCGGCTGGGAGGACAAGCCCAAGCCCATCGTGTCCGAGCCTGTGCCGGTCGATCCCGGTTCGCCCGCCGCCTACATGGAGAAGGTCAAGGTGATGTACGACCTCGCGCGGCTGGCCTTCGAAACCGACTCCACCCGGGCGATCACGTTGATGCTCGATGGTGTTTCCACGCCGGTGCTCGAGATTCCCGACAAGCAGATCACCGACGGCTACCACAATCTTTCCCATCACGGCCGGTCCGAGGAAAAGCGTTCGCAGCTCAAGACGATCGACGAGTTGCACATGACGCTGCTCGGCAACCTCATCTCCGACCTCAAGGCGGTGCAGGAGGACGAGGACACGT
The DNA here is from genome assembly GCA_964476965.1 of uncultured Opitutus sp. Taxonomy (GTDB): domain Bacteria; phylum Verrucomicrobiota; class Verrucomicrobiia; order Opitutales; family Opitutaceae; genus CAMAXB01. Next base: position 7,782 of record CAYZCV010000159.1, read on the forward strand.
TGCTCGACCGCACGATGGTGCTGTACGGGTCCAATTTCGGCGACGCGAACCAGCACACCTGTTTCAACATGCCGACGATCCTGGCGGGCGGCGGCTTCCGCCACGGCCAGCACCTGGAGTTCAGCAAGACGCAGAACTACCCGC
>CAYZCV010000160.1:0-7920 GCA_964476965.1 uncultured Opitutus sp.
GGGGTGCTTTGGGCCGGCGGGGGCGAACCGGATGTGACGTGGGTGGGCGGCGACGGGGAACCGAAGACGGTCTGGTCGGCCGATGAGGGCATTACCTATGTCGCCCAGGCGGGCCCGCGGCTCGCGATTGGCAGCTGGGAAGCGCTCTACACGCTCACGCCCGGAACCTGGAAGGCCGTCAAAACCGAGACTGGCCGATCCATTACGGCGATGGCGGCGAGCGCGTCGACCGCAGTGGCATTTGCGGGAGCGGGAACCGTCTGGCTCCTGGAGGCTGATGGCCGGTGGGACTTTCACCCCAGCGGAATCACGGGCCTGGTGATCGAGGTGGCCTTCGCCCGGGGACGATGGGTGGCGGTGGGAAGCAACGCCTGGGTTCCCCCTGAGGGGGTCGATGAGGATTCCGAGGAAGGGCAGCCTCCGGCCACCTGGTATCCGTCGGCCCGGATCTGGACGTCCACCGATGGAAAAACCTGGACCGAGGCGGCGCTGCCCAATCAGGACGATGGCGGCACGGCAGCCCTGTCGACCGTGGCCGGAGGCCCGCAGGGCTTTCTCGCGATCAGTGAGGCCGGCGAGGCCTGCTATTCTCCCGACGGCCTGACCTGGACTCTGCGGTCGGCGCCCAGGGACTTTGAGACCGGCGGCAATGCCCCGATCCTCCGTGCGCTGGGCGGAGCGTTCTGGTTGCAGGAGGAGAATTACGAGGAAACGGGGAAGCTGTACCGGACGGTGGATGCGCAGACCTGGGAGTTGCAGCCCAGGGCAGAGGGAGCCGAGCGGGCGGCGCTGTTCGTCAAGGACGGCATCGTGCACGCGGTCGGCCGGAGGAAGGAAGGGCGGGGGCTCGGATTCGCCGCGGTGACCGAGTACGCCAAGGTCCCCGAGCCCAACGCCGCCGAAATCGCGGCGGTGGCTGCGAAGGCGGCCGAGGAGAAGCGCCTCGCCGAAGAAAAAGCCGCCGCCGAGCGCCGGGCGGCCGAGCAGGCGGCGAACGAGAAACGCTTGGCCGAGCAGCGGGCGCAGGAGGAGGCCGTCAGGCCGCTGGTCGCCGCGTTGGGAGCCTTCGACGCGGCGATTCTGGCCGCGACCACCTATGACGACATGGGCAAGCCGCTGGGTGAGCTGGTCAAAGCCGTGGAGGGCAAGGTGACCCCGGCGCTCGCGGATGCGATTTACTTGTCAGCGCGGGAGGTGATGTCCGCCCGCGGCGGCGCGCTGGGCGTGCACGCCTTCTCCATGAATATTCCAGATTCGCGGCTGAGCGCGCTGATGACGTACCTGCGTGAGCAGGGTACGCCGGCGCACCGCGAGATCATCCGCGGGCTGAGCACGCAGACCTTGGATCGCTTGTACAACCGCCCGGTGACCCCGGTGGACACCCGTGGCTGGCCACCGGCCAAACGCGAGGCGGTGACGGCTTCGAAATCGGACATCTGGGATTTGAACCGGGTGCGGACGGTCCTGCTGTCCGGTTCGCCGGGCGCCGTGGTCGAACTCCAGCTTGCCTACACCAGCGGTCAGAGCGCTCCCGTGGATCCAGCGCTCGCTGCTTTTTGGGCCGGGGTCGTTGACCACTTGTTGCCGGAATTGAGATCGGTCCGGAATGACAATGATCGCTTCTTCGAGATCGCGATGAACAAGGGCTCGGCCTTCGGCCGTCTCTGGCGGGCGCAGCGGTTGTCTGACACCCGCGGGAGTGCCGCCGAGGCGGAGGTGCGCGCCCTGCTGGACGAAGCGACGGCGGGTGGGTTCAAGGAGCGAGAGAAGTTTCTGGGGGAGTATCGTGCGCAATGGGCCAAGGCAGGCGGCGCAGTCGCCGCCGAGCCGCGGCGGTTTGAGTACACGTGGAAGATGCCGCCCGCCCTCGCTCCGGCCGAGGCGGCGCTGGCCCAGTTTGAGCGCGAGTTCGTGGCCGCCGAATCGCTTTCGCAGGTCGGAGCGCCGGCCGCGCGCCTGGTCGCGGTCCTGGAGGAGAAGCTCCCGCGTGCAATGGCCGATACCTGGCTGATGGGCGTCACGAAGTTCGTGGCCGAGTTTGCCGGGGTTGAGGGTTATCTCGCCTACCGACGGGCGCTGCCCCCCGCGCTGGTCCCGCTCGCGTCGGCCTATGTGCTCGCCCACCACGAACAGATGATCAATCGGGTGCTCGCGCAGCCGGGTGGCGCCATCCCGGCTGATGTGCTGCGGGAGTGGCCGGCCCGGGAGCGACGCAAGGAGGCGCGGCGGGAGGAGCAGAATCTTTACTTGGATCACGTCCGCGTGCGTCTGCTGGAGGGGTCTGCGGGCGCCGCGCTCGACCTTGGCCTGGAGTATTTCAACGGCCGGGGCGTCCCGACCGATCGCAACTTGCTCTACTTCTTTTTGGAGATCGCTTCGGCGATCAAGGGCGGCGGGCTCACGCTGCCGGATCGCGACGGATTGATTGATTTCCTTGTGGATCTGGAGTCAGCGCAGGGTAGTTACCTGCTCGCGGAGGAGATGAAGTTCGATGACGCGGTGATCATCAAAGATCCGGAGGTGCGCAGCCGGCTCGAGACCGCGGCCCAGTCGGGTCACGCGCTGGCGGCCATGAAGCTCTCGATGAGCTACGTGGCCGAGCTGGACGCGCAGGTAACGGCCACGGGCAGCTCAGCGTTGCACGGTCGGAGCGTGTACAGGAACCTGCTGAAGGCGGAAGGATTGACGGAGAGCGAGATCGTTCGGGAACTCTTGGCCTTGGACCAAGCTGAAGCCTTTGGTCCGGGCGAGCTGACGCCCGAGGCCTATTTAAACCAGCAACGACAAGTGGCGGATGCTCATCGGCAGCTGGCCGACCTGGCGTTCAAGCGATCGACGCGCGGGGTGGCCGTCGACGAGCTTGAGCGGGACCGGGCACGAGCGATCCAACTGCGCCGGGTGATTCGTTTGGCGCGCCTCTACGACAAGGAGCTCGAGACCGCGTGGGCGATGAGCTTCGAAGGATCCCTGCGGCAAACGCGGCTGCAGTCGGTCGCTCTGCGCGAATTGGCGCTGGAGGGCTTTGAGGACGTCGGTCGCATTGAGGTGACCTACGGAGCGGCCGTAGCGGATCCGGCGAAAGCAACCTCCGCTCCCCAGGCGCAGATCCACTACGGAAGGAAACTGGTGGAGTTTGCGGCCACCCTTCCGCCGGAAGGTCGCGTGGAGCGACTTAAGGCGTGGTTGGCCGCCAATCCGCGTCCCACCGCTTGGGATAACGATTATGATGCCCAGTACAGCACCATGGGTTTCGGGACGCTGGGCGTGACCGGGGAATCGTTCACGGGCCTCGATCTCGCCAATGCCTGGTTGCCGTGGTTTGGCTATCAGCCGCTGCTCCACGGCGAGCGGGCCCTCGCGCTCGCCCGCCAGGGCCGGCGGGACGAGGCCCTCATCTCTTTCGATCTCTATCATGCGCTGCGTGGTACGGCATCGGTCGATAGCGACAAGGTGAAGGCGGAGGAGCAGATTCGTGAAACGGATCCGGCCCTTTGGACGGTGCCCGAGGAACCGTATGATCGACTCCTCATCCCCATGCTGAAGATTGCGGATGACGCCTCCAATCAAGCCCCGCTGTCGGTACTGGAAGCCGAAGCGGCGCAGCGAACGCTCGGACGGCGGCTTGAGCTGGCGGCACGGCTCCCGGTCGAACGCCGCGGGCCGGCGATTGAGCAGGTGTTAAAGCGCATCCATGAATTGCAGCAGGGCTACGTTCCCTTTGGCCTGCCCGACCGCTTCAACCCCTTCATCAAGCAGACGGGCGAAGCGAGGTCCGCGGAGGAGTTTTCCAAAATTCAGGCCGAGTTGCCTCCGGAGGCAGCGGGGACGCCGACCTACTGGCAGATTCGCGCCACCGCCGCGTCCTATATTGAGCCGGAGCTCACCGAGGGCCTGATCGACATCGTGCAGGCCATGCAGCCGACCCATGAGTGGCTGAAATTGCCGGCGGGTTTGGTCCGCGAACGGGCGCGCGGAGCGATTCGGCGCGCGATCGACGGTCCGCCGATACCAGCGGCCATCCAGGCGGCCCTGAAAGAGGCGGAGCGGGCGCAGATGAAGCCGGACGCCGCTGGCATGAAGGCAGCAGTTGAGCGGGCGCTGGCGCAGGATGCAGCGTCGATTCCGGCGAAGCTGATGCGAGCGCGACTGTCCCTCGCTCAGGGAGGCACGCCGGAGGTACTGGCCGAGTTGCGGACGATGGCGCAGGACACTGCGCTGCATGCGAAATACCGTGCCGAGGCCTGGGGTATTCTGGCGATGGCCGAGGTCGAGGCGACTCAGCGGGCAGCGGCGGCGAATCCCGCAACGGCGGCGAGTGCCATGGCCCGCATGGCCACGGTGGTAAAGGAACTCGCTGGATCCGCGACTGCCTTGCGCCCAAATCAACCGGAGGCGCACCTGGCGCTGGTCATGCTGGTCATGGCGGGCGGGCAGAGTGCGACGCAGGACCCGGCCAAGCGCGCCGAGATTCGTACCCACCTCGAAGCGGCTCTCATGGATCGTAAGGATCATCCGCAGGCGCTGATGATGCGGGGCCAGCTCAACGGCATGGAGAACCGACTGCCGGAGGCGACGGTCGACTTTGAGCTCCTCGCCAAGGAATTCCCTGAGATGATTCCGGCGCGGATCCAGCTCATGCAGGTTTACGCGAAGCAGCGTCGCTGGGGCGACGCCGACCGGCAGATTGCCGATCTGCAGAAGCTGGGCTTCCCGCAGGCCGCGCAGCTTCGCCAGCAATTGCAGGCCATGCAGCAGGCCGGAGGTGGCGGGGGACAGCGGTAGTGAGATCGGTTTACCCGCGAATCATGCGAATTGACGCGGATTCAGCAGGGTCACCACGAAAAACACGAAACGCACGAAAGGGCTCCGGGCGTCGGAAGGATTCTGCCCGGGGTCCTGGGTGTTCTGGCACGAAGGTCGGTACTTCGGCTTTCAAGCCATCAGAGGATTGCCACGAAAAACACGAAGAATCAGAGCCGGTACGGTTGAGGAATGCCATCCGAGCGCCTTATAGGGCGCAACGAGAGGTTCCTCCGCGACCAAGCCCTTTTTGTGTTTTTCGTGGCCATCCTGCCTCGTCCGATTCCGCGTCCTTCCGCGTAATCCGCGGGTGGCTGCGACCGTGACTGTTTCGCCACCCAGGCTATCACCTTTTCTTCGTGGCCAACCTGCCGGGTCCGTCTTTCGTATTTTCCGTGGCTTTCGTGGTCAAAAAACTCCGGTCTGAAATCCAGGCTAGTTTTTGGGTTTCAGGCTGACCCGAGTGCCTTTTTCCCAAGCGAGACCCCAGTCGCGGATGGCGCCGAGGACGGGGATGAGGGCCTGGCCCTTGGGCGTGAGGCGGTAGGCCGCGTGACGGGACCCGTCGGCGGCGGTCACCTTGTCCGCAATGCCGTGGTCGACCAGACGGCCCAGGCGATCGGCGAGAATGTTGGTCGGCACGCCCTCGGGGGAGCCCGCGAATTCCTTGAAGCGCTCCGAGCCGAGCATGAGGTCGCGCACAATCAACAGCGTCCAACGATCGCCAAAGACATCGAGGCTGCACGCGATCGGGCAGGGGGAACGACGAGCCGGATTGGCCGGTGAGGGCGGAGAGGAACGTTTCACACCGCAGAGGCTGACGTTTTTATTTATACTTGCAAAGTGAAAGTATCATGCTTTCAAAATGCAAGTATGGCTACCGCCCATTCCGCTCCGCATCCCCGTCTGGCCCCGCCTGGGGCTGGTCTGCCCCGGCCTGAACTGCTGGGGGCTCGTCTGGTCTTTGGTCTGCAACGCGCCTTCAGCACCCGCGAGCGCGCCGAGGCGGCGCTGCGCCGGGAGCGGGATGCGATTCTTCTGCGAGTCCGCGCCTGCGGCCCGGCCCAGGCTGCGCGGCCCGTGCTCATTCCGCGGCTGCGGGGCCTGGAGGACAGCAGCCGCAACTGGTCTGTGTACATGACGCTCGACCACCTGCGGATCGTGAATTCCGCCGTGGCGACGACGATCCGGCAGCTGCTCGAAGGACAATCGCCGGCGGGGCAGGCCAGCACGGCGGCGGTCAAGCCGGCGCCGGACGTCGACTCATCCGTGGTGGGAGCCTTCGTTGACTCCTGCGAGGCGGTGATCGCCGTGGGGCAGTCGGCCCCGTCTCTCCGCACCGCCGCCCGTTACACGCACCCGTGGTTTGGCCCGCTCGACGCGGAGGCCTGGCATTTCATGGCCGGCTTCCACCTCCGGCTGCATCGGGCGCAGATCGACCGGATCCTGGCGGGCCTCGACGTTGAGGCGCGACAGGGGGCGGAAAGCGTCTGATTCGGATGAGTCGCGAACGCACCTTTCTGATCGCCAGCGTGGGGGTGTTCATGGTGTCGCTGGATGCCACGGTGGTGGCGGCGGCCTACCCGACGCTGCGGTCGAGTTTTCCTGGCGCCACGCCGGCGGCGCTCTCGTGGTCGCTCAATGCCTACACGATCGTGTTTGCGGCGCTGCTGATTCCGATGGGCCGGCTGGCGGATCGACGAGGGCGGCGGGATGTCTTTCTCGGGGGGCTGGCGGTCTTCACGCTCGCGTCAGCGGCCTGCAGTCTGGCGTGGAGTCCGTTCACGCTGGCGCTGTGCCGCGCGGTTCAGGCGGTGGGTGCGGCGGCGGTGACCCCGGCCTCGCTGGCGTTGGTCCTCGCGGCGACCCCGCCGGAGGGCCGGACCCGCGCGGTGAGTGGGTGGACGGCCGTTGGCGCGTTGGCGGCCGCGCTGGGACCGGCACTGGGGTCCTTCATTCTCGAGCTGGCCTCGTGGCCGGCGATCTTCGCGCTCAACCTGCCGGTAGGGATCGTCACGTGGCTGGCCGCCCGCAAGCGGCTGCGGGCCGACGAACCGCTCGCAGGCCGCGCGTCACCCGATCTGGGGGGCAGCGCGGTGCTGGCGGTCGCGGTCGCCGCCATGGCGGCAGGGATCGTGCGGGCGGGCGAGGAGGTCGGCGGTCGCTTGGCGGGGATCGTCTTGGCTGGGGGCGGGCTGATTGGGCTCGTGATGCTTGCGCTCCGGCAGAGTCGGACGCGCGGACCGGCGTACGATGGGGCCTTTCAGCGGGCGAGCCTCGCCGCCTTTGTCTTTGGCGGCGCGATGGGACTGATGTTTCTCAGCTTCTACCTCTTCATGACCGGCATCTGGCGGTATGAGCAATCCCGGGCCGGGGCGGCGGCGACGCTCGGTCCGCTGGTGGCGATTGCCGTCATTGTCGGAACGGCGTCGCTCGCCCGTCGCCGAGGTCCGCGGCGGCTGATTCTCGCGGGTGGGCTCGCCTTTGCCGGGAGCCATTTGTGGTATGCGGCGCGGCTGACGGTGGCGCCCGACTACCTTGGGCTTTGGCTGCCTGGTCAATTGATGGGAGCCCTCGGCATTGGTCTGGTTCTGCCGAATCTCACGGGGGCGGCTCTGGCACGAATGGGGCCAGCGGAGCTTGGGGAGGGCAACGCGATCCTGGCAACGGCGCGCCAGTTGGGCGGGGCGGTGGGGGTGGCGATCGCCGTGGCCTTGGTGGGCGAGGTCTCGGCCGATCTCGCGGCGTATCGGATCGTCTACCTGTTGCTCGCTGCGGCGGGGCTGGTCGTCTCTCTGTTGGCCGTGATCCCGGCCGATGAGCGCGGGTCCGCGCGCGAGTTTCGGTGACCTTGATTGGAGCGGATCGCCAGGAAAGGGAGGCGCAGCTGGCGACCGCAGCGAGAACCGTCGGTTGATCCGTTGAACCGGCTTCAGCAAGAACCGTTGCACCCCTTCGGGCACAAAAAAGCCCCGCGCCAGTTGGGGCGCGGGGCTTTGGATGAAGGGGGATTTGATCGCCGGGCTTAAGCGCTCCCGGCGGTCATCTCGCCGGGTCTTACTTCTTCGCGGCGGCGCGCTTCTCCTCGATCGCGGCCTGGGCGGCGGCGAGGCGGGCGAC
>CAYZCV010000161.1:0-7897 GCA_964476965.1 uncultured Opitutus sp.
GATCGTCGGGGAGCTTGGTCGTGATGACCTGCCCCTCGGTGTCGCGCGGGGCCTCAAGCCGGATTTTGGGAAACACCGTGCCGAGAGCGGCCGTGAGCTTGATCAGCGCGGCATACTGCTCGGGCGTAAAGTCGTACTGCACGAGCGATTGGCCCTGCAGCACGCCGGTGACCGGATCCGGCCGGGCCGGGCGACCAACGAAGCCAGGGGTGTGGATTCCCGGATCGCGGACACTTTCCGGGATCGTGATGACCGTGCCGCCTTCGGCCGTGCGGCGGTACCAGCGGTCCGTCACTGCGGTGGCGCCCGGCGCAAAGGCGCCCACATGGGCAATCTCGATCCCGATGGAGCGGCTGTTGGACGTCGTCGCGTGCCAGGCGCGCTCCTTCAAATCGAGCGTCTGGTAAATGGTCCCATCGATATCGAGGAGGAAGTGCACGCTGAGCCCGCGCTGATCGTGGAGCACGTCGAAGCAGATCCGGCTCAGCCCGCACGCGTCGTAGTGCACCACGAACTGGTCGACGACCTGCTGCAGGTGGGTCAGCTCCCAGCCGCCGCCGCGCACGCGCTCGATCGCTTCGGGTGTGAGCACCGCGGCGCGCAGCCCGTAGCGATTGGGGGAGGTGAGGTCCTTCACGGCGGCCTGACTCGGCGTCCAGCCGCTCTCGGTGTACGGACTGAACCGCCGCTCGACCCGGTAGGCGTCATACCCGCCGGGATCCATCCAGGTGATCACGCGGGTGCCGGTGTGGAAGAGTTGTCCGGCGACGACGATCTCGTCGCCCTGACGTGGGACAAAGGTGCGTTCCGTCGAGGGGCTGCGACAGGCGCTGAGGGTCAGCAGGAGCGCCGAGGCGAGGACACCCGCGAGCCACGGATGCGGGGGGCCGGGCCGGGAACGGTGGAGGAAGCGGGGCACGCGCATGGATTCCGTGGCCCGAATCTCGGGGGCCGCCCGCAAATCCTCAACCCTCAAACCGCCGCTGAGCCGAGCGCTGCGCGGGTTTTTTCCGGCATCGGCACGGCTTCCATGCGTCCGGCGGAGTCCTGGCTGACATGAACGGTCGACATCTGCCCGCGCGCGACCTCGGTCCACCGTCCCGCCCGGTCCTTTTCGAAGACGAAGGCGTAGGTGACATGGCTGGGCCCGGTCTCCTTGACCGTGCTGGTGATGCGCACGACATCGCCGCAGCGCAGCGGGCGCAGAAAGCTGCAGGCCGCCTCGCGCCGGGGCCACCCGAGGCGGACGCCCTCGGGCGTCGTGCTCATCATCGCCAGCCCGAGCGTCCGGAACCACTCATGCTCACACACCTCCATCCAGCGATAGAAGTTGGAGAAGTGCATGAGCCCGGCGGCATCCGTCTCGTGGAATTCAACCCGGCGGGTGATGGCGAAAGGGGAGGGCATGGGGGTGGATTGGGTAGTGACCAATGGGCAATGACCAATGAGCAATGGGCGTTGGGTGATTGCCGGTGACGAGTGCGGGTGAGGATGGGTAAGGGCGAATGACGAAATCCTATGGACTGAATCCGAATGACGAAGCCCGAATGACGAATGACGAAGGTCGGAAGGTGGAGCGGAGACTGGTAACCCCTGACGTGAGTTTTCAAGCGGCCCCGGGCGGATTCTGAAATTTCAGATCTCAAATCTGAAATGCGGGCCGGCCAGGCCCGCCTCAGGGCCCGCCTCGAGGTCAAGGCGGTTGGCGGCGGGGGATTGGCCGAGGGGTTCGGGTCCGGGGGGGACGACGGGTTGGTAGTCGAGTCCGCGGAGAGCGGCGAGGCGCCAGAAGCAGCCGTGGACGTAGGCGCGGTGGAAGAGTTCGATCACCCGCGTGCCCGGTGCGCAGAAGGCGAGATTAGCGAGGCCGGCGCCGTGCGGAGCCACGATGACCTTGGCGTGGCGGAAGGCATTGATCTGTTCCGCCCAGGTCAGGTCCTCCAGATGCAAGGTCGTGAACCCCGCCCCCTCCAGCGCGGTGCGCAGTTCCGCCTCGTTCGTCACGCGCCGACGTTGGGCGCGCGAGCGCGAGACGTAGAGGCGTTCGCCGAACGCGGATGTTTTCTGGTGCAGCGGCGCGGTAAACGTCGTGAGCAAGTCCAGCGCCCGCGGCGACGGCTGCACGACGGTGCCGGCGAGGCTGGGAACGAGGAGCTGCTCGCACTGCAGGTGGGTGGTGCGACCGGGCTCCCGCGTGCCGCCCACCCAGCCGCGGAGGGCGAGCGCGTCGCGTGCGTATGGCGCCGCGGTGTGGGCGATCAAGGTCTCGGCGGCATCCGGCGCGAGCGAGAGCAGGCGCGGCAGCTCGTCGAGCAGCCAGTGGGCATAGCCGGAGGCAAGGGCGCTCGCGATCACGGCGGTGGTGCCGGGGAGGGGCTCCGGGGGGCGAATCTTCGGGTAGGTGAGAAGCCAGTGCACGTCGGCGGGCTTGCCGAAGTCCATCGACACGTCGCGCGCCAGGCTGGTCCCGTCCGGCGCAAGCACAGCCCCCGCGCCAAACACCCGGCCCCCCGGGATGCGCGCCCTGATTTCCGCCGGGACGTCGACCGTGGTCTCAGGCGCCCAGAAAGCACGGATCTCGGCGCTCGACCGCGGCGGCAAGGCATAGGTGACCGTGCGCGCGGGGGCCTGCGTCTCGACAGTCCCGCCAAAACGCTCCGCCAGGGCGGCGAGGGACTCGCAGCGCGATGGAGGCGGGAGAAAGGTGGAGGAGGACAAGGCGGAGTAAACCTGAGACTTGAGACCTGAAACCTGAAGGACGGAAGTTTGAGGTTGGAACTCGGGTCTCAGGTTTCAAGTTTCAGGTTTCCTCTGCCCCCCTGAACCCCCCGCGCAAAGCACCCTCGTCGGCGAAGAAGACCCCGAATCACACCCAAGGGGAGCTGCACCCGCGGAATGTGCACCGGGCGCCGTATGACTTCCCCCGCTTGATCGCCGCGTGTCCGGAGCTGGCGCCGTGGGTGCAGCCGCATCCGCTGGCCGGCGACACGATCGATTTTGCCGACCCGGGCGCCGTGCTGACCCTCAATCGTGCGCTGCTGAAGCTGCATTACGGGATCGATCATTGGACGATTCCGGCGGGTTACTTGTGTCCGCCCATCCCCAGCCGGGCCGACTACCTGCACACCGTGGCGGACCTGCTCGCCGGCGGCGGCGAGATCCCGCGGGGGCCGGCGGTGCGGGTCCTCGACATCGGAACCGGAGCCAATGTCGTGTACCCCTTGCTCGGCGCGGCGGTGTACGGCTGGTCCTTTGTTGGAACGGACGTCGACGCAACGGCGGTGGCGGCGGCGCGGGCCAACGTGACCGAGAATCGCGGGCTGGCCGACCGGATTGAGATCCGGCCCCAACGGGCGGCGAACGCGATCTTTGCCGGGGTCGTTCGTCCGGGTGAACGCTTCGCACTCTCCGTCTGCAACCCGCCCTTTCATCCCTCGGCCGAGGCCGCGGCCGCGGGTACCCTGCGCAAGCTGCGCAATCTCGGAGGTGGACGGAAGCCGTCGGCACCGGTGCTGAACTTCGGCGGCCGCAGCCATGAACTGTGGTGCGACGGCGGCGAGGTCGCCTTCGTGCAGCGGATGATTATGGAGAGCGCGGCCCGGCCGGAGCTCTGCACTTGGTTCACGACGCTGGTCTCCAAAAGCGGCAATCTACCGGCGATCGAACGTGCGCTGACCAAGGTCCGCCCCGCGGAGGTGCGGACGCTGGTGATGTTCGCCGGTCAGAAACAGAGCCGCGTGCTGGCGTGGCGATTTGCGCCTGAAATCTGATTCGTGACGGCGAAGGGATCGAAGCATCAGGCCCCGAGCCTTTGACCACGGATTACACGGATTGCACGGATGGGATCCCGCGGCCGATGGTTCGAATCCGTGTAATCCGTGGTTAAGTTTGAGGGTCTGAACGAACTGTATCCGTCTGAACCTACGTCAGTTCGTGGCTGGTGCCTTTCGTGCGGATCGTTTGCCATCGGAAGGAGCGCTGTTTATGAATAGGGCCTTTCCTGAATGAGCACTCCCGTGGATACGATCATCATCGGTGCCGGCCTCGCCGGGCTGGCGTGTGCGCGGCGACTCCACGAGGCGGGAAAATCCTTTGTCATCTGCGAAGCCGCGGACCGCGTGGGCGGCCGGGTCGCGACGGATGTCGTCGACGGCTTCCGCTTGGATCGCGGTTTTCAGGTCCTGCTGACGGCGTACACCGAGGCGAAACGACTGCTCGATTATGCTGCGCTGGACCTGAGGCCCTTTCATCCGGGAGCGCTCGTCCGCTTCGGCGGTCGCTGGCACCGGGTGGCTGATCCCTTTCGGCACCCGATTGATGGGCTGGCCGGGGTTTTCAATGCGGTCGGCACCGTCGCGGACAAGCTGCGGGTCGCGCGGCTTCGCCTCAGTGGATTCGATTTCTCGCGCTACCCCGACTCGACCAGCGCGGCCGAGGCGTTGCGGGCGGAGGGCTTTTCTCCAGTGATCATCGAGCGTTTCTTCCGGCCCTTTCTGGGCGGCGTCTTCCTTGAGTCCGGATTGACGACCACTGTGCGGAAGGCGGAGTTGGTGCTGCAGACTTTTGCCCGAGGGGACACGGCGGTTCCGGCGTTGGGCATGGGCGAGATTCCGCAGCAACTCGCCGCATCCTTGCCGCCGGGGTCCGTCCGTCTTGGGGCAAAGGTGGCGTCCTATGGCGGCCTGGGCGTGCGCCTGGTGGATGGAACCTCGCTCGCGTCGCGTCAGGTGGTCATTGCGACTGAACTCCGCGAGGCGGATCGGCTGCTGGGGACCGAGGGTCCGGTGGCGCCGGTCAACGGGGTGGCCTGCCTCTACTTTGAGGCGCCCGATGCCCCCTCCTCATCGTTGCTGCCGAGCGATCCGATCCTGATGCTCAATGGCGAGGGGCGTGGGCCGATCAATAATGTGGTGGTGCTGAGCGCGGCCACGCCCGCCTGTGCCCCGGCGGGCCGGCATTTGATCTCCGTGAGTGTGGTCGATCGTGCCGCGATGGCGGCGGAGGACCTCGAGGCGCGCGTCCGCGCGCAGTTGTCCGAATGGTTCGGCGCCAGCTCCGTGAAGCGCTGGCGTCACCTGCGCACCTATGCCATCCCCGCGGCGGTGCCGGCGCAGGCGACGGTTTCGCCACGGCGTGTTGAGGCGGCGCCGGGGATCTTCCTTTGCGGCGATCATTGCGGGGTGGCATCGATCAACACGGCGCTGGCCAGCGGCACGGCGGCGGCCGAAGCCGTGCTCGCCCGCTGAGCGACCGCGGGCGTGTGCGCACGGCTCGATTGATGAACGCTCCAAGACGCGTCACGAAGCGGCTTGCATCGACTCCGCTCGTGGTGGGCGTCGATGTGGGCGGACCGCGCAAGGGCTTCCACGCCGTGGCGCTGCGCGGGCGCGAGATCGTCGCGGTCTGGCGCACGCGCGAAGCGAATGAACTCGCGGCCTGGTGCCGGACGCAGGGCGCGCAGGTCGTGGCGGTCGATGCGCCCTGTCGCTGGCGTCCTCCGGGCGGCCCCGGGCGCGCGGCCGAGCGGGAACTGGCCCAGGCGGGAATCGCGTGCTTTCCGACCCCGACCCGCGAGCGGGCGGAAGGACATGCCTTCTTCCGTTGGATGCTCTGCGGCGCCGACGTCTTCGCCGCGCTGGAGCTGGATTATCCGCTGTTCGCGGGGAGGCCGCCCCCCGGACCCGTGTGCTTTGAAACCTTTCCTCAGGCCGTGGCCTGCGCACTCGCGGGCAAGATTGTGTCGGCCAAGGAAAAGCGTCTCGTGCGCACCGCCTTGCTCCAGCAGGCCGGGCTCGACCCGACCGCGTTCACGTCCATCGACGAGATCGACGCCGCGCTGTGCGCACTGGCGGGCCAGGCCTGGGCGGCGGGGACTTTCCGCGCCTACGGGGATCAAACGGGCGGGTTCCTGATCGTGCCCGCCACGCGGCGGTGAGGTGCGGCCGGGCAGAACGGCGGTCCGCGGCGTGGGTTCCATCTTGCTCCGGTTGAGGGCGTTAATCCCGCCGTGGGCGGCTGGGCCGGGAGGAGAATCGGGTCAACCTGACTCAGCCAAACCGCAGCTTGGGCTTCGGATTTTGCGGCGTGGACCGACTTTAGAAGGAGACGCATGACACCCGCCGAAGCCTATCATGTTCTCCAATTGGAACCCGGAGCGGGCCGGGAGCAGATTGAGCAGCACCACGCGGAGCAGAAGCAGATCCTGCGGGAAAAGCGGGCCAGGGCGCAGGCCCCCGGGCTGAAGGCGCACATCCAGCAGGGATTGGCGCGCGTGGACACGGCGCGTGAGGTGCTCCTGCACCGGCTCGACCTCGCGTCGGGCGCGGCGCGCAGTCGGCGTGGGGGAGGTCAGGATTCGCCGGCGGGCCCGGCCGCGCGGGGAGGTCGCAGCGTGACCGCGGCGGACGTCGACGCCGTGGTGGATCGCCTGCCCCGCCGATTGAGCCGGCACACGGAGGGGCTCGCTCGCGCCCTGCTGGCCGGGCTGGCGGGCGCGGGGACCGGGGCCGCCTTGATCTCCCTTTCGGTGGTGAGTGCGGACAATCGCGTGATGGTGGTGGCGGGAGGTTCGCTGGTCGGGTTGATTCCCGGGCTGCTGTGGTGGCGGGCCACGGTGGGACGAATGCGGCGCGATGAATGGGTGAAAGTCCGCGAGGCGCTGACGCGCGGTGAGACCCGGCCCGTGGCGTGGCAGCGATCGGCACTGCGCCTTGCGCTCGCCCTGCTGCTGCTTTTGGCCGCCGGCGTGGGTTACCGGCGATGGACGCCGGCATTCCCCCCGGCGTCGGAGGAACTCGTGGCGGGACCGGGCCGCGACGACGCGGATCGAGCGGGCGTGTCCGAGCCAGGACCTGTCGCGGCCGCGCGTGGGCCGCGGACGGCGACCCCCGGCGCTCCGGGCCGAGAGGATTCTGGTTTGGCCAATGCCGGTTCCGAAGGCGGCGAGGCGCGGATGCGGCCGGAGATTCTGGCGTCGCGCGCGCCGCCGAAGCCGTCTGCGGCGGAAACGGGTGAACCTGGCCCCGAGCCCACGTTCGCGTCGCCCCCGTCATCGGCTCCTGCCGGCGCCAACGCGGCGGAGACAACGCCGCAGGGCGTCGCGGCAGCGCCGCCCGCGCTCGGGCCGCGTCTGCCGGAAAAGTCTGCGAGCGGGGAGAAAGCGCAGGTCCCCGAAGATCGACCGGCTCGCGTTCCGGGAACCACCGGAATGTCCCCAGCGGCAGCGCTTGCCGCGGCGGGAGGCAGCGGGGCGCGGGCCGACCCGGCTTCCGCGTCCCTGCCCTCCAGCGCGCCCCCGCGAGCGGGCGGCGGCTCGGATCCTGAGGGCCCTGCCTGGCGACGATCGGCGGCGGTTGCCCGTGCGGAGGCCGCGCAGGCTAGCGAGGGCGACACCGCGGCCACGCGCGCGGGGCTGGCGCGGGCGTATCATGCTTGGGCGGCGGAGCTGCGTGCGGCGAAGCAGTCGGGACTTGCGCTCTACGCGCTCGACCGCGCCGCGGCGGCGGGGGGAGCGGATGCGGCGCTGGCGGCGACCCTGCGCCGGGAGTTCACGGCGGCGCATGCGCTGGTCGTGGAGCAGTCGCCGCCGCGGGTCCGGATCGCGCCGGAGTCTGGCTGGCCCGCGGCGACGGCGGAGGCGGAGGCCTGGGGCGCCGCGCTGGATCGTTCGCTGCAGGACAGCCTGGATTCGCCGCTGCCGCCGCTGGTCGTCCTCGCGCCGACGGAGCGTGAAACCGGTCGCGATCCCACGCGGCCGCGGCTCGTGCTCTGCGTCGAGGCGGAGGCGACGGAGGAGCCTGGAACGACCGTGGCGAGTGAGGATCCCCTGCTGGACGTGGTGTCCGCGGGCTCCTCGCCGGGGACGCGCCGTCTCACCCTGAGCGCCGCGGTGGTGCTA
>CAYZCV010000162.1:0-7852 GCA_964476965.1 uncultured Opitutus sp.
GCGCGGTCGCGGGCGATCTGGGCGCGGAGCTCGTCGAGTCCGGCGAACTTCATCTCGGCGCGGAGGAAATGACGCCACTCGACCGTCACGAAATCGCCCTCGTCCACCGGACAGTCGCCCAGAACGTGAACTTCGAGCCGCGGTTCCGTGCTTTGCTCCACCGTCGGGCGCAGGCCGTAGTTCGCCACGCCCGGCAGCAGCGCGGCCGTCTTCGCGCTCCGCACGCCGACCGCGTAAACGCCCAAGGCGGGACGGAGGTCCGGCTGCCAGGGCACGTTGAGCGTCGGAAATCCGATCGTGCGACCCAGGCGCTTGCCCGGGGTCACCGCGCCTTCCGCGTAATACGAATAGCCGAGCAAGGTATTGGCCTCCTCCACCTGCCCCGCCGTAAGCGCAGCCCGGATTCGCGTGCTGCTGATCGGCGCGCCGCTCTGATTGATCCGCGGCGCACTGACCACCGCGATGCCGTACTTCCGGCCCTCCGACTGCAGCAAGGAGATGTCGCCACGGCGGGCCCGCCCAAAACGCCAGTTCTCGCCCACGTACAGGGCCGCCAACGTCGGCAAGTGGCGACGCAGGTGGGGCAAAAATTCCTCCGCCTCGATCGCCGCGAACTCCGGCGTGAACGGCTCGGACACCACAAATGCTGCGCCGGCTGCCAGGAGGTGGCGCGCCTTGATTTCAGCCGATTGGATCAGCCGCACAGGATCCTGCGGCCGAAACAGCCGGCTCGGGTGCGGCCAGAAGGTGAGCACGCCCGCCAGCCCGCCGTCGGACCTTGCCGCGGAACTCGCCGCATCAACCACCGAGCGGTGACCGAGGTGAACCCCATCAAAGATTCCGACGGCGACGTGCAGTGGGCGAGCCGGGAGTCCCGCCACGCTGGCCAATCCGTGGATGTCCGCCGGCAGGTTCACAGCGCGATGCGCGGGGCCGCCTGCAACGTGGGCACCAGGTGCTTCTCGATCTCCGAAATCGGCATTGCCATGATCTGATCGAGTGTGAGCGCCTTCTCGAGGGTCAGATCGCCGGACGAAATCCGGCGCAGCGCCTTGAGGTGCGCGCCACAGCCCAGACGCTGTCCGAGGTCGTGCGCCAGCGTGCGCACGTAGGTGCCCTTGGTGCAGTGGACCCGGAAATCGAGCTCGGGCGACGCCCAACGCGTCAACTCGTAACTCACGACGCGGATGAAGCGGGGCTCGCGCTCCACCTCCTCCCCATCGCGGGCCCGCTTGTAGAGGGGAACGCCATCAATCTTGATCGCCGAAAACATCGGGGGCAGCTGGTACTGGTCCCCGATGAAACTTTGCAGCGCCGTGCGGATGTCCGGCTCAGCGAGCGGTGGAACCGGGCGCGACTCCAGCACCTCACCCTCGGCGTCCTGGGTGTTGGTCACTTCTCCGAGCTTGATCGTGCCCGAGTAAACCTTGTCCACACTCATCAGGTACTGGGAAATGCGGGTGGCCTTGCCGACCAGGATAACCAGCAGGCCGGTCGCCATCGGGTCCAGCGTGCCGGCGTGACCGATCCGCCTCATGCGCAGCTTGCCGCGCAGGCGAGCGACGACGTCATGCGACGTGTGGTCAGTGGGCTTGTCAACGAGGAGGACTCCCTCGAGTTCTTTGGCGGGAACGAGCATCAGGATGAAGAGGGACGGAGCGCCGCGAACTGCGCCGCGACGGCGGCGACCAGCCGGGGGCGAAACTCGCTGAGGGTCGTTGCCTTCGCGTTAAGCCCGGCGGCGCAGGCATGCCCTCCGCCGGAGAACTGGGCCGCGATGCGGTCCATGCGGTAGGCTGGCTCCTTGGAGCGGAGGCTGGCCTTGATGGCGCCGGCCCGCTCCTCAATCAGCACCCCCACGTCCACGCCATCGATCGACCGCGCATAATCGACGAGGCCCTCGGTGTCCTCCTGTGTCGTGCCTGTTTCCGCAAAGATTCCCTCCGGCAGGACTCCGATGCAGAGACGGCCGTCACACTCTAGGGTGAGCGAGGCGAGGAAGCGCTGGACCAGCTGCAGCCGTCCGGCCGACTCGCGTTCGTAAAGTTCATAGCCCACCTCCACCGGTCGCGCTCCGCGCGCGAGGAGTTCGGCGGCCAGCAGAAAGGTGCGCCGGGTCGTTGAATTGAAACGAAACTGTCCGGTGTCCGTCACGATTCCCGTGTAGAGCGCCTGGGCCGCGACCGGGTCAATCGCAAGACCCTGGTCGAGAAAGAGCCCCGCCAGGATCTCGCAGGTCGCCGCCGAGGTCGGATCGACCACATTGTGGGTCGCGTAGCCTGCGTTGGATACGTGATGGTCGATGTTCGCGAGCGGCGAAGGGAACCGCGCCTTCAGGCGGTCGCCCGCCCGTTCCTGGTCGGCGCAGTCAACGTAGACCGCGGCGTAGTCGCCCGAGGGCAGCGTATCCAGCTGGTAAAAAGGCTCGTCCCGCACGAGGAAAGCGAGCCGGCGCGGAACGGGGTCAGGATTCAGGCACACCGCGTCATGGCCGTGCGCGCGCAGCGCCCGGGCGAGGGCGACCTGCGAGCCGATGCAGTCGCCGTCGGGTCGGGCGTGCCCGATGACGACCAGCCTTCGTCCGGCCAGGGCCGCCAGCAGGGCGGAAAACGCCGACGCAAGTTCAGGATAGACCGTCGCCATCGCCCTACTCCGCCTTTGGCTTCGTTTTCTCGCGCTCGGAAATCTCGTCGAGGATCTGCAGCACGCGGTTGCTCCGCACATGCGCCTGATCGAGAACGTAGAACCACTCGGGCGTGTGCTTGAGCACCACCCGGCGGCCCAGCTCACTGCGGATCTCGGGTGCCTTGGCCCGCAGCCACTTCATGCGCGCGACTTGGGTGGCCTCGTCGCCGATGATGGAGACAAAGATCCGCCCCGTCTTGAGGTCCGGCGCAACCTCGACGCCCGACACCGTGATGGCCACCGCCTCCTCCTGATACTTGGTGTGCAGGTACGAGCCCAGCTCGCGCTGGATCAGCTCGTTGATGCGAATGGTGCGGTTGGACATGGGATTTTCGATTCTCGATTCTCGGTTTTCGGTTTCAGAGGGAGCCGCGCAGGCGGCCCAATCGAAAATCGAAACTCAAAAGTCGAAAATCACAGCGCAGCGCGAACCTTCTGGACCTCGAACACCTCGATGACATCGCCGGTTTCGTAGCCGTTGAAGTCGTCGAGCTTGATGCCGCACTCGAGGCCGGCGCGCACCTCGTTCGCGTCGTCCTTGAATCGCTTGAGGGTCTGGACCTTGCCCTCGTGGACCGTCTGCTTGCCGCGGCGCAGGCGCGCCGTGGCATTGCGGGTGATCTTGCCCTCGGTGACGAGGCAGCCCGCGACAAAGCCCTTGGCCAGCGGGAAGGTCGCACGCACCTCGGCGGCGCCCAGCTTGACCTCCTTGAGATCCGGATCGAGCAGGTCGGCCATCATTTCGCGGACCTTGTCGCCCAATTCGTAGATGATGCTGTAGGTCTCGATGCGGACGCCGTGGTGCTTGGCCAGCGGGGTCACGCCATTCTCCAGCTTCGTGTTGAAGCCGAGGATGACGGAACCGGCCGCGCTCGCCATGAGCACGTCGTTCTTCGTGACCAATCCGACATCGGTCGAAACGATCTCGAGCGAAACCTTGGTGCTCTTGATTCCCTCAAGGACGCTGCGGACTGCTTCGGTCGAGCCGTAGACATCCGATTTGACGATGACCTTGAGCACCTTGTGCTGCGTGGCGGCGATATCGGCAAAGAGCTGCTCAACGGAAACGTTCTTCGGAATCGCGGCCGCCGTGTTGGCGACCTTCTTGGTGCGCTGCTGCTCCTCTTCGGCCAGACCCTCGGCCTCGCGGGCGTTCTTGACGACGCGGAAGGAAGCACCGCTGTCTGGCGGACCGGACCAGCCGATGACGCGCGCCGGCGTGGAGGGGGGAGCCTCCTTGATATTCTTGCCTTGGTCGTCGTACATCGCACGGACCTTGGCCCACTGCTCACCACAGACGATGGCATCACCGACGCGGAGGGTGCCGCGCTGCACGATGACCGTCGCGAGGGCGCCGCGGCCAACTTCGACCTCGGATTCGATGATGACGCCGCTGGCTTCCGCCTTGGGATTGGCCTTGAGCTCCAGCACATCGGCCTGGAGGAGAATCATCTCGAGCAGCTCATTGATGCCAGTGCCCTTGATCGCGGAGACCGGCACCGTGACGGTCTCGCCGCCCCAGTCCTCGGGCGCGATGTTGCGCTGCTGCATCTGCGACTTCACCTGATCGATGTTCGCACCCTTCACGTCCATCTTGTTGACGGCGACGAGGAGCGTGACCTCGGCGTTCTGCGCGTGCTTGAGGGCCTCGTCCGTCTGCGGCATGAAGCCGTCATCGGCCGCCACCACGAGCACGGCGACGTCGGTGACGTCGGCGCCGCGGGCGCGCATCTTGGAGAACGCGGCATGGCCCGGGGTGTCGAGGAAGGTGATTTTGCGACCGTTAAATTCGATCTGGTACGCGCCGATGTGCTGGGTGATGCCACCCGCCTCGCCGGCGGCGACGTTGGCCTTGCGGATCGCGTCGAGGAGCGAGGTCTTGCCATGGTCGACGTGGCCGAGAATGCAGACGACCGGGGGACGCGGCTCGAGGAACTTGGACTCATCCTCGACCGGCTTGTCCTTGTCGGCCTTCTGCTTCTCCTTGGCCGCCTGGACGGCGGCGGCGTCGCCGCGGTGCTTGACCTCGAGCATCACGCCATGCTTTTCGGCCACCTTGACCGCGACGCCTTCGTCGATGGTCGCGTTCATGGACGAGAAGATGCCCATCTCCATGAGCTCGGAGATAAGTTTGAACGGCTTGAGACCGAGGGCCACCGCGAAGTCGCGGACAATGACCGGCGGCTTCATCTGCACGATCTTCACGTCGCCCTGCTGGATCACGACCACGGACGGAGCGGCGGTCGGGGGAAGCACAGGCGTCGAAGGTGCGGAAGCGATGGCCGGCGGCGGCTTGGGAGCCGAGGCGGTCATCTGGTGGGCCATCGACGGCGGAGCAGGCGGAGGCGTGGGCGCGCGGGCGGGCACAGGAGCGGGCAGCGGTGCCGGGGCGGACATCGGACGAACCGCTGGCGGAGCCACGACGGGAGCCGGACGCGGAGCCGACACGGGCGTCGGCATGGACGGCGCCGGCTTGTTGGGAATCACGGGCGCGGACACCGGCCGCGGCGGGGGCGGCTGCGGAGCCGCCGGGCGGGCCGGAATGACGGGGGCCGCCGGAGGCGCGGACACCGGGGTCGCGGCGGCGGCGGCCTTCGCCTTGGCCTGCTCTTCGCGTTCGCGCGCAATGTCGTCCTTGGACTTCACGAAGACGCCCGGAGGAAGCTTGACCTGCGGAGCAGCGCCGGGCGACGCCGGGGCCGGCGCAACCTCAGCGACCGGTGCGGGAGCGGCCGCGGCGGCAGCAGCGGCGGCCTTCTGCGCGAACTCCTTGTCGATCTCCTCCTCGTAAATCTTGCTGAGGGTGCTGGACACCGACTTGGTGTCAGCCGAGACGTAGCCACGCTCCTTCAGCAGGGCCAGCAGTTCTTTGCCGTCCATGTTGTGGCGCTTGGCGAGTTCGTGAATGCGGATGCTCATCAGTCTTTAGTGGGCGGCGGTAGGCGCAGAGTCGGTGACGTAGGCAGAAAGAATCGGAGGCGCGGGATCAGCCCCGGGCAGCGGCGACCTTGGCGAGAATATCGGCGGCCTCTTCAGCGGTGAAGCCCTGACCCTGAAGATCATCGGCCTCGACACCGTCGAAGATCTCGAGCGAGACAAAGCCGGCAGTGATAAGGCGTTTCGCGAGGCTGGCGTCGATGCCGAGGCCCGAGGCCAGCTTCTTGGTGGCCTCGTCCTGCACATCGACCGTCACGACCTTGTACTCTTCGATGTCGATCTTCCAGCCGATCAGGCGGGAGGTCAGGCGTGCGTTCTGCCCCTTGCGACCGATGGCGATCGCGAGGTCCTCATTGGCCACGCGCAGAAGAATGCGGCGGCTCTTGTCATCGAGAATGATCTCGCGCGGGACCGCCGGCTTGAGGGCCTCGATGATCATCTGCTTCGGATCGGCGAAGTAATTGATGATGTCGATCTTCTCCCCGTTGAGCTCACGCACGATCGTCTTCACGCGGGCGCCACGCGCACCGACGCAGGCGCCGACCGGGTCCACCTTGGGGTCCGTTGAAATCACTGCCATCTTGGTCCGATAGCCGGGCTCGCGGGCGAAAGCCTCGATCCGCACCGTGCCGTCGGCGATCTCGGTGACCTCCACCTCGAACAGGCGGCGGACAAACTTCGGGCTGGCGCGGCTGAGAATCAGCTCGGGGCCACGGGGCGTGCTCTCGATCGCGAGCAGCAGGCAGCGCACGCGGTCGCCAGGCTGGTACTCCTCGCCGGGAACCTGTTCCTTGCCGCTGAGCACCGCCTCCGCCTTGCCCAAGTCGATATAGATGTCGTTGCGCTCCTTGCGACGGACAGTGCCGGTCACAATGTTGCCGACCATGTCCTTGAAGTCGTCGTAGATGCGGTCCTTCTCGAACTGACGGAGCTTCTGCATGATCGCCTGACGCGCGGTCTGCGCGGCAATGCGGCCAAGGAAGGCCGGATCGATCTCCTTCTCGATCAGATCGCCCAATTGGGCACCGGGCTTCAGCGCCTGGGCCTTTTCGATGTGGATTTGCGTCCGCGGATCGCTGACCGAGTCCGACACCTTCAGCACCGCCCAAGCGTGCAACTGGCCATTCTTGGGATTGATGTCGATCTTCAGCTCCTGACCCGAGTTAACTCCCTTCAATGCCGCAGTTTTGATGGCATTGACGATCGCGGCGATCATATCGGCACGACCGATCCCCTTTTCTTTCTCCATGTACTCGAGGACGGATAGGATTTCGCTGCTCATAGGTCGTTGTGTGTAGAAAAAAAAAGCGGGCCGAAGGCCCACTTCTAGGAAAGTGAACTGGAATTGGAAGGTGGAAAATAGGTGCCGGTACAAAGGCATGTCAAGCCCCGCGCCCCCGGTTTCCCCTCGGAGGGATCCCTCCTCAGGTCCTCGTCTCCTGCGCCAGCATCCAGCCCATCAGGCCCTGGGCCAAGCCGTGGTGAAGGGGCATCCGAGCACTGTCCGCGAGGCCCAGGTCCCGCAGCCCCGTGCGCACGTGGTTCGGCAGATCACCCGGGTACCAACGCGTCCATACCTCTCGCCATCCTCCAGCTTCCGCCCGCGCTCCGGCCGCCAGCAGGGGAAGAAATCCGTCACAGATCAGCGTGTCCAAGCGTGTACCGCCCACCGCCTCGCCACAGACCTCCCGACACCAATGGGCCCTCAGTGACGAAAAGTCCCGATCTCTTCGCACCTTGCACACGCTTCCCTCCGCTTGAGCCATGTCCACCCGCAGGGATCGCAATCGCTCAGGCCAATCGGGCGCGGCCTTCGCCCACCGGGCGTATTGGGCCAGACGGACACCAGGCCGGTTGGCCGGGCGAACCCCTTGCAGGCTCCACGCGTCGCGCTCAGTCCCCAGCGCCTCCTCGATTGCGATCTGACCGGAACTCCACACCAGCAAGGGGTAACGCGACGCAAGACGGAGCATCGGAGCCCGATTGAAGCGGTAGCCGAGGATTTCCAGAATCGTATGGTGACAGGCCTCAACCCAGCCAAGCCGGGCTACCCTCAGCCCGGCAAAGCGGACTTTTTGTTCCCACCGCTCGGCCGCCCAGCGAGCAAGCAGCGCTCGCTGCTCCGCTCCGGGCAAACGCCCGAGGACCTCGAGCAAGCGCAGAGACGGCCGGTTGGCCAGCGACTCGATCGCCGAATCCGCGGCGTACTCTTCCAGGTCGTGGTAAAGCC
>CAYZCV010000163.1:0-2233 GCA_964476965.1 uncultured Opitutus sp.
GTGGTCGTGGCCTCGCCGACTCCCGTGCAGGCCAGCGTATTCGCCTGGCCGCGGTCGGCATCGGCAATCGCGGTGCCGAGGTGATCCGCGCGCTTCACGCGACCGGACTGGCCGAGGTGGTTGCCCTCTGCGACACCGATTTGGGCGCCAAGCACACCGTGGACATTCTCGCGGAGTTTCCGCGGGCGGCGCCGTTCCGGGATTTCCGGCGGATGTTCGACCGGATGGCGGGCGAGATTGATGCCGTGTGCGTCAGCACGCCGGACTTCTCCCATTTCCCGATTGTCATGGCCGCGATGGCGCGCGGGAAGCACGTCTATGTGGAGAAGCCGATGGCGCACACCTTTCGGCAGATCGAGCTGATGATGGCGGGAGAGAAGCGCTACGGGGTGGCCTGTCAGATGGGCAATCAGGGACGCGCGGGAGCGGGCTACTTTCAGTTCAAGGCCTGGGTGGAAGCGGGCATCATCCGGAATGTCACGCGCATCACCGCCTTCATGAACTACCCCCGGCGCTGGCATGGGCTGGTCGTCCCCGGGCCGCTGCCGGCGCAGGCGCAGCCGGCAGGGCTCGACTGGGATGCCTGGCTCGCGACGGCGGCGCCGCATCCCTATCATCCGGGCTACCTCAACGGCGATTGGCGATCGTGGTATGAGTTCGGCAATGGCGCGCTCGGCGACTGGGGCGCCCACATCATTGACCACGCGCACCAGTTTCTCGAACTCGGCCTGCCGATCGAGGTGGATCCGGTACGGATCGACGGACACAGCCCTCACCTTTTCCCGCAGGCGAGCACCTTGCGCTTCACGTTCCCGGCGCGGGGAACGCAGCCGCCGGTCGAACTCACCTGGTACGACGGGCAGACGAACCCGCCGCCGCTGCCCGCGGATTTTGGCGAACCGGTGATGGATCCGGCGATCCCGCCGCCCTCCGCGGGTTCGCTCAGCGGCCCGGTGCAGCCGCCAGGGAAGGTCATCTATGGCGAGGGACTCACCTTCCAGGGCGGTTCCCACGCCACGGAGTTGAAGATCATTCCCGAGGCGAAGGCGAAGGACCTCGCCTCGCGGCTGCCCGCGGTGCCTCCCGTCGGGTCGGATCATTTCCGCAACTTCCTCCTCGCCGTCCGGGGCGAGGAAACCTGTCGCGCCAACTTCGCGGTCTCGGGACCGCTTTGTCAGGCGCTCGCGCTCGGCATCGTTGCCCAACGGCTGAACACACGGCTGATCTTCGATCCGGCCACCCAACGCGTCACGAATGCCCCGGCGGCGAACGCTCTGCTGGACGGGCCTACGCCGCGCCCGGAGTGGGCGGAGTTTTACCGGCTGTGATCCGCCGGGCGGTGGCGCGCATCGCCGGGCGCAGCGGGTAGTAGATGCAGGCAATGATCAAGGGGACGCTCAGGATCCAGGCGGTGAACGCGTGGACTCCGGCCCAGCCAAAGCGGGCAAGAAACTCGCCGAAGGAGACCTCGCGAAAGGTCGTCACGACGGCCGAGACCGAGAAGGCCTCATCCGTGGCGCCCCAGATCCTCTCGCCGATGCGAACATAGACCACGATCATCACCAGGTGCAGCGGCGTGATGAGGTAGTTGATCGTCTGGAGGATGGGCTGGTTCATCCGCAACCAGAGGCCCACGCCCAGATTGAGCATCGTGGTGAAGCCGAGGAAGGGGAACAATGAGCAGGCGGTGCCAACCGCGACCGTGGCCGCGACCTTGTCCGGGGTCACGCCATGCGTCAGCAGCCCCATGATCGGCGCGACGACGCGGCGATTCCACCACGAGGCGGCCCGGGGTGGGTTCGGCGGGCGGCCGCTGGTGTCTGGCGCGGTCACGCGAGCAGGTACACGCCGATGGAGAGCGCCACCAGGATCCCGGGGAGGGCGAGCCGGCCGGGGCGACGGGTGGCGAGGACCTCCGTCAGGGGACCGGACGCGGGGACCTTGAACAGCTCACTCAGGAAGTAGGCTCCGGTCGCGAGATTGCCCAACAGGATGACGGCGATGAACCAAAGAATCCGGGCCCCCAGCGACTGTTCCTTCCACGCAATCCAGACATAGACCGTGATAAAGGCGAAGTAGGCGTCGAAGAGGGTCGCGACGACCCACGGGTTGCGGATGACCGGACCGGCGGCGAAGTCACCGAGGGCCTCGGTGAGGCTGGCCCACGTGGTGACCCAGAGCATCGCGCCGATGATGGCGCAGAAGAGGAGGCGGAGAAACCAGATCATGGCAG
>CAYZCV010000163.1:2333-7847 GCA_964476965.1 uncultured Opitutus sp.
AGCATCGCGCCGATGATGGCGCAGAAGAGGAGGCGGAGAAACCAGATCATGGCAGAAAGGAGTCAGGAGACAGAATTCAGGAGTCAGAAGATTGCCGCCCGCAGCGAAGCTGACCGCGTTTGCGGATCACAGCCCCAGATTGTTCGGGCGCGTGTGGAGCGTTTGGACGACGGAGATGTTGCGCATGGCGAAGGCGGCCTCGCAGTAGCTGAGGTAGTAGTCCCACTTGCGGATGAAGCGGTCGTCGAAGCCGAGGGCGCGCACCTCGTCGAGGCGGGCCCGGAAGCTGTCGCGCCAGAGCCGCAGCGTCCGCGCGTAGTCATGCCCGATGTCATCCAACCGGTGGAGCCAGAAGCCGCCGGCCTGGCCGAGCTGCTCATTGACCCGGTTGAGGGAGAGCAGGAGGGAGCCGGGGAAGATGTGCTTCTGGATGAAGTCCACGCCGCGCCGGAACTCGCCGTACCGCTGGTCGGGGCAGGTGATGAACTGCAGGGCCACGAGGCCATCGCGGGTGAGGACACGGTCGAGGACCCGGCAGAACTCCGGCAGGTACTCGTGGCCGATGGCCTCCATCATCTCGATCGAGACGATCTTGTCGAATTGCCCGGTGAGTTCGCGGTAGTCCTGGATGCGGACGTCGATCCGATCCGACAGGCCGGCCTCGGCGATGCGCTTGCGGGCGAGATCGGCCTGCTGCTGGGAGAGCGTGAGGGTGGTGACCCGGCAGCCGTAGTTGCGGGCGGCATGGAGCGCCCAGCCGCCCCAGCCGGTGCCGATCTCGAGCACGTGGTCGGTCGCGCGGAGGCGGAGGGAGCGGCAGAGGGCGTCGTTCTTTTCGCGCTGAGCGGCCTCGAGGGACTGGTCGGGCGAGGTCCACTTGGCTGCCGAGTACATCATCGACGGGTCGAGAAAGAGGGAGAAGAAGTCGTTCGAGAGGTCGTAGTGCTCGCGGATGTTGCGCCGCGAGTTTTCGCGCGAGTTGGACCGCAGGCGATGGCCGATCCGATTGGTGACCCGCAGGAGATTGAGCGCCCAGTCCTGAGCCTTGCGGCGGGCCGAGCCGGACAGCGTGGGGGCGTCCTCAACATTGTGGAGGAACCAGGCGATGACGGCGGTGAGGTCGGGCGCTTCCCAGTCGCCGTCGATGTAGGATTCGGCGAAGCCAATGTCTCCGGCCAGGACGCATTTGCGGAAAAAGGTCTCGCGCCGGACGCGCAGCTGGGCCGCGGCGGGAATGGCGAGCGGCAGCGTGCGTTTGACCGCGTCGGCATGGGGCTCGCCCAGTTCAACCGCGCCCCCCTCGGGCAGTTCGAGGTGCAGATGTCCGCGCTTCATCGCCGAAAACGAGCGCAGCACGGCACCGCGGTGAATCGAGGGCTTGGCGACGCCGGCGAAGGTGGTCGCGCCGGCGGTGGTGGAGGTGACGGGTTCTTGGCTCATGCCGGATCAGAAAGTTTGGCCGGGGCGATGGAGGCGTGGGGGCGATAGAGGTCGCGCTGGTCAAGGGCGCGCGCCGATTTGCGAAACCACGGCACCTTCTTGAGGTACAAGCGCAAGGCGTGCCAGTGGATGAGGGTGATGACCCGGAGGGTGACCAGCGGGTACTTTAAGGCAAACCAAGCGAGCGCCCCATCCGTGAGGGGACGGGCCGGACCGGCCAGGGTGCTGGTCAGGGTGCGCTGGCCGCCGACGTAGTCGTCGATCTGGACGCTCAGGCGTTCGCCGGGGATTTGCAGCCGGAAGTCGAAGGCGACGTCCACATCGGAGAACGGCGAGACGTAAAAGTGCTTGGGGGTGCGCAGGTGAAAACCGGACCGGCCGTTCACCGATTCCGCGAAGGTCTCGGGGCCGAGCAGGTAGGGCTTCATTTCCCGAAATGTATTGGTCACCTCCGCGATGGCGGCCACGGGCCGGCCGTCGCGGTCGGAACAGAAGTAGAAGGAAACCGGGTTGAAGTGGTAGCCAAGCACCCGCGGGAGCGTGACCAGCAGGACCCGGCCACCGGTGAGATCGATGCCGCGGCCAGCGAGATAAGCCACCACCCGTGCCTTGAGGGATTGCGGTTGGTGGAGTGCGGACTGCGGAGTGACGGACGTGGCATTGTGCGCCAGCTCCTGGGTGGGCAGGTAGTCCGCTTGGTTGAAGCGGTAGGGGGTCCGGCGGTTCAGCGAGAACAGCCGCAACCGACTGGCCAGGGTCTCCACCTCGTCCAAATCGAGCGCAAACAGGAACAACCGGTAATTAAACCGGTGGGCACGCGGCGAGAAGCGAGCGTGCATGACCTGGCACTCGTAAAGGCAGGAGCGCATGGCGGGTTGAGGGTGGGGATATCCGGCCGGTAAACGAGCCCTGAGTTGGGTTCGTTGTCGGCGGGGATGGTACGTCTGGAGGGCATCCGGAGATGCACCTGCAGGCGGTTCCCGCCGCCGGGCAAGGCCGGTTCAGGTGGCCCAGGGATCGCGGTCGAGCAGGAGGCCGCTGAGCTGGACCGCGCTCATGAAGGCATCCTCGTGGAAACCGTAGCGGAAGTAGCTGCCGGCAAAATAGGTCTCCGTGGTGCCGCGGGCGGCGGCATTGAGGCCCGGAAGCTCGGCCTGCGCCCGGAGCGCCCCGAGACTGAACAGCGGGTGTTCGTAGGGGATGCGCTTGATGACCTTGGCGGGGTCAATGGCCTCCGCTCCGTTGATGGAGACCAGGTAGGTCTCGCGGTCGCTGACGCCCTGCAGGGAATTCATCCAGTAGTGCGTGGCCGGCACCATTTTCCCGCTGGCGTCGCGGGAGAGCTGGTAATTCCAGCTCGACCAGGCAAGCCGCGCCTTGGGCATCACCGAGGTGTCGGTGTGGAGCGTCGCGGTATTGGCCTGGTAGCGAAACTCGCCCAGCAGACGGCTCTCGTCGGCCGTCGGGTTGACGAGCAGGCGGAGCGCCTGATCGCCGTGCGTGGCGACGACGACGCGGTCGAAACTCTCGGAGACGCCCTTGGCCGTCATCACGATCACGCCGCGCGGTGTGCGCACGATGCGCGTGGCCTGATCACCGGTGCGGATCCGGTCCTTCCAGGGGGCCGTCAGTCGTTTGACGTATTCCCGCGATCCGCCCTCGACCGTCCACCAGGGATGCTGCGTGTGCAGGCCAAGGAAGCCGTGATTGTGAAAGAAACGGAGGAGGGAGGCCGCCGGAAAAGACAGCATCAGCTCGGGCGGCGTGCTCCACACCGCCGAGCTCATCGGCACCAGGTAGAGATTGAAGAAGTCCTCGCCGTAACCGCGCTGGCGGACGTAGTCGCCAAGGGACATTTCCGCGGTCTCCGGCTGGTCGATGGCGGCCACCGCTTCCTTGTTGAAGCGATTGATGGCCATCAACATCCGGATGAAGCGCAGATTGAAGAGATTCTTCCGCTGGGCGAACAGATGATTGAGGGAGGAGCCGCACCACTCGAGCCCGGTCTGATCGTCGCGCACGGCGAACGACATGGAGGTCGGCTTGACGGGAACATCGAGTTCCTTGAACAGCCGGCACATGAGCGGGTACGTCACCCGGTTGAACACCATGAAGCCGGTGTCGATCGGCACGGCCCGCCCGGTGCCTGGCTCGGTGGCATCGACCGTGTGGCTGTGTCCGCCGACGCGGCCGTCCTGCTCAAAGACGGTGATGGCGTGCTCCCGGTGGAGAAAG
The DNA here is from genome assembly GCA_964476965.1 of uncultured Opitutus sp. GTDB lineage: Bacteria > Verrucomicrobiota > Verrucomicrobiia > Opitutales > Opitutaceae > CAMAXB01. Next base: position 6,009 of record CAYZCV010000163.1, read on the forward strand.
TGGGCGCAGCCGAGTCCGGCGATGCCGGACCCGATGATAGCGATTCGGGCCATGGTGGATGGGTCAGGTCGGAAGTTTGCGCGAGGATGATCGCGCATCTCCCTTCCTACGATCCACTACGGGCGGTCGGACGCATCCGCCGGACGCTTTTGCTCCGAGGCGTCACCCATCTTGTGGGCGAGCTCGGTGACGTCCTTATGGATGGCGGGACCCTCGGCCTTCTTGGGCACATTGGCCTGAGCAGCGGCGGCGGTGGCCACGGCGAGGGCGGCGGCGGCGGGGACGACCTTTTTGAGGGAGGAATACTCCGGGTGGGCCGTGACGGCGCGCTGGGCGGCTTCAACGGAGCGATGGTGGTCGGCGTGGGCGCCTTCCTCGAGAATGGACTTCGGGACGGGCTTGAGGCCCCAGATGAAGCCGGTCCAGGAGAGGAACTTGAGGCCGTAGTAGGTCGGATCGATCTCCCACCAGTAGAAGCCATTGCGCGTGCAGCTCTGGTAACGGTGGTGATTATTGTGCCAGCCCTCACCCAGCGTGATGATCGCGAGAATGAAGCTGTTGCGCGAGTCGTCGTCGGTCTTGAAGCGACGCTTGCCCATCAGATGAGCCATGGAGTTGATGCAGGCCGTGCCGTGGAAAAGGGCGGTGGTGCTGACGAAGAAGCCCCACACGAGCATCTGCGGACCGCTGGTCCCGAGGCCGGGCGCGAAGCGCTCGAGGAGCACCCCCAAGCCGAAGATGGAGCTGGCGAACAGGATCGGAACGACGAGATCGAAGCGGTTGAGCCAGACCAGCTCCGGGAACTTGGCGAGGTCCTTCACCTTGGAGTAATCGGTCGGGAAATTGCGGCGGCTGGTGATCCAGCCGATATGCGACCAGAGGAAGCCATGCACATGCGGGGAGTGGGCATCCTCGGGATCATCGGAATGCTGGTGATGGTGGCGGTGATGGTAGGCCCACCACAGGCCGCCGCGCTGAACCGTCGTGCCGCCCCAGAGGGCCAGCAGGAACTGACCGAAGCGCGAGGTGCTGTAGGTCTTGTGCGAAAAGTAGCGGTGATAGATGCCCGTCACCGCGAACATGCGGATGAAATACAGGAAGACCGCCGACCAGACGGCGAAGGAACTCGTTCCCGTCCAAATGATTCCCAAGCAGCCGAGGTGCAGGATCACGAACGGCATGACGCGGACCCAGTCCACCTTGTCGGGCTCGGCGCGCATCTTTTCGGCCCCATCGGGGCAGTAGTCGGAGTCAATCCACTGCACGACGGCGGTCGACATGCGGCGGAAAATGGAAGGCGAGGCGGAGGCAGTGGCAGACACGATGGCAGGACGGGTTAAAACGAGGTGCGAGCAAAGGCCACGGAATCCATCGGCGCAAGACGCGTTTGGCTACAATACGTGGCGGAGATTACCCCCATTAGACGCAGCATAACGCATTTGGTTCACGGGACCTTGCCTAAGCGGTCTGCGTGGCCTTCACTTTCGCCTGCATGAGCGTTGTTCCGCCCCCCTCCGCTGACAGTGCCCAGGAAGCGGGCGGCTCGTCGGGTTTCCCCCCGGTTCGCAAGCGGGAGATCTTTGGCTGGTGCTGCTTCGATTTCGCCAACTCGGCGTTCACCACGATCATCATCACGGTCGTTTACGCGGTCTACTTCGCCAATGTCGTGGCGGCTGGTGACAGCCGTGCGGAGGGTTGGTGGGGTTCGGCCCTCGCGGCCTCCCAATGTGTGGTCATTCTCCTCTCGCCGCTGTTGGGATCCTACGCGGACGTGACCGCCCGCAAAAAGACCCTGCTGATGAGCACGGCCTTGGTCTGCTCGGTAGCGACCGCGCTGCT